>NZ_PCOH01000045.1:0-22102 GCF_002976445.1 Bacillus sp. MYb56 | reverse complement strand
CACTTCGTAAACAATTGAAAAGAAGGGCTACATTTGTAGAAGAAATATTAGAACATCACTTTCAAAAAATCGCTACGTGGAAAAAGTCTGAGGGTGGTTTTTATATATGGCTCAGGTTTCATGAACCTATTGTAAATAAAGCGCTATTTTTAAAGTTACTTAAACGAAATATTCTGATTAATCCAGGTTATATATATGAACCAAGCGATTTACACCATATTCGTCTTTCTTATGCCTACGCATCATTGGAAGAATTAAAAAAAGGATTAAATATTTTACTAGAACTAAGCCGGTATTAATTCCTATCTTAAATGCATTAATACTCTATTTGTGTATTTCCCTAAAATATATATTATTGTATAAAATCCATGAAAAGACGTTAGTACCCCTTTATCAGACTGTATGGTTTTTTCTATGTGTCCAGAAAATCACAGCATAGAATTCAATAATATCAAGGTTTTCTAGCTATAATCACGTTCATATAGTGTGTACATAATTCAAAGTCCAATTAATCTCTGGATTGTATCTTTCTGTACATGTATTTATCTTTTAAAGAAGCTGATAGGATAAGATTTTGTGGTCCTTAGCGTACAACTTTCCCAGAATGGTATAGTGACCTCATATAGCTACTTAAGGGAATTCAGCTCATTTTGGGGGCATTTATTTTTCTTAAGTTGATGGATATGCAGGGTGCCCCCTATATACGTAATATAATTGAGAGTTTATCCTTTTCTAACCTTGGTCCACTTAAATTTTTATCTTTTTTCACCTTCTTCTAAACCTTCAACATACCCCTTGTACAATAAAAAGACATTGGAACTATTCATAATCTTTACAACAGAAACACCCATCCTATCTAAAGTTGATAAAACTTATCAACTATCTCTTTAGTTTTACAATATGATTCTAGGCAGGGTAAGGGACATTCACTTTTCATCCCGTTTTATGAACATCGGAACTAAAATCCCTCATTTCTTTATTTTATCTGCATCTCGTCTGCATCTGTGTCTACTAAACTACATAATTGTAAGATGTAGTTATAAAAATAGACTCAAAAAAAGAGGGAGCCACGAATGAAAATAAACAAAAGTCGATCATATATGCGGAATGTTTTTTTAAATCGCAACCATCGATCATTAAATAAATTTCAAGATCAAAAAAAATCCCCAATAAAATTTGGAGATTTTATGCGAAAGGATACAAGTATAGCGTTCTTTTTTCTTCTACCAAGTGCAATTGGGTTTTCAATTTTTTATCTGATTCCATTTGTAATGGGAATGATCTATTCGTTAATGGATGGCACAACTGATGGTTCTTTTGTCGGTTTAGCCAATTATAAAGAACTGCTAGGTAGTGCTTCTTTTCTCAAAGCAGCAACGAATACGTTTTGGTTTACCGCAGTGAGTGTACCACTCATCGTCATTATTTCCTTATTACTAGCACTTTGTTTGAATCAAAATGTATATATTCAAAATTGGTTACGAAGCGCGTTTGTGTTACCACTTGTCGTTCCTGTGGTTTCTATTGTCATGCTCTGGCAAATTTTATTCGATTGGAACGGCACGTTTAACGTATGGATGGAAAATATGGGGTTTGGACGAATTGATTGGATGAAATCAAATTGGGCAATTTTTGTCTTGTCAATCGTATATCTATGGAAAAATATTGGATACAACATTATTTTATTCTTGGCAGCTCTACAAAATATCCCAAAAGAGTATTACGAAACTGCAGAAATTGAAGGTGCAGGTCGTATGCATACATTTTTAAATATTACACTCATTTATTTAACACCAACAATGTTCTTTGTCATATTAATGTCGATTATCAATTCGTTTAAAGTCTTTCGGGAAACATACTTGATTGCTGGAAGTTACCCGCATGACAGTTTATATATGATGCAGCATTATATGAACAATATGTTCGTGTCGCTTGACATTCAAAAGTTGACAGCGGCTGCCACGTTGATGGTGGGGGCTATTTCTATCCTTGTACTCGTATTGTTTGCAATAGAACGTCGTTTTCGAAAGTTTATGAATTAGGTGGGAAAAGCAGATGAAAAAAGAAAATGTATTTCGTAAATGGATGTTAACGCTATTTTTGACTATATTAGCCGTCATGATGCTATTTCCAATCGTATTTACCTTGACCAACTCATTTATGACTGAGCATGAGATTGGATTCAATTATGATGCGATTGGAAAAGTGGAAAAGGAACCAACGTTCATTAATTTAAAATTAATCCCAGATTTAGTGTCATTTGAACAATATAGGACATTATTAGTGGAAAATCCCAAATTCTTAAAAATGTTTTGGAATTCAGCATTCATGGTTGTGCCAATCATAGTAGGTCAAGTCATCGTTGCATCATTTGCAGCCTATGTCTTTGCTAAGATTCAATTTCGAGGAAGAGACAAGTTGTTTATCGTTTATCTCTTGACGATGCTTATGCCATTCCAAGTTACACTGGTACCGAATTATATCATGGCGGATAAACTTGGAATATTAAACAGTACAGCGTCTATTATTCTTCCAGGAATCTTTGGAGCATTCGGTGTATTTATGCTCCGGCAGTTCATGTTGCATATCCCGGATGCATACATAGAGGCGGCTAAGATGGATGGAGCCGGCCATATTACAATCTTTTTTAAGATTATTCTTCCTCTTATTCGTCCAGGAATTGCTGCTCTTATTGTTTTATTATTTGCGGATTATTGGAATATGATCGAACAGCCGCTTATTTTTCTGAATGACGAATCCAAACATCCATTATCGCTCTATTTATCAAAAATTAACAACGAGGCACGCGGGGTTGGGTTTTCTGCTTCTATTCTGTATATGACCCCAATGATACTTTTATTTTTATATGCGCAGTCCTACTTTATTAAGGGAATTCAGTTATCAGGTGTGAAGGAATAATGAAGAATTACAATGTAAACTTTCCTTCGGAAAGATTTTAGGAGGGAACTCAATGGAGTATAGAACGGAACAAGACGTTACAAGAAAAAAACGAAATATTAAAATCATTTCCAGTGTATTTATAGGGATTTTAATTATCCTTACACTCTTTAGCAATACGCTAGCAAATTGGGGTTTGCCAAAGGTTATTACAGAGAAGCCAAAAAATGGTGATCTTATACAAACGTTTACAGGTAATGGCGAATTACAGCCACAGGAAGAAGCAAAGTTAAGTAATAGTAGCGTAGAGGCGAAAGTGAAGGAGGTACATGTAAAGGAAGGAGACCGTGTCAAACAAAACCAATTATTAGTGACATACGATAGTAAAAAGAGTGAACAAGAGCTTCTTGATGCAGAAGCAAATCTTCAAATTCAAAAGTTAAAACTAAATGACGCGCAAGCAAATTATAATGAAGCCAAAAAAAATCAACAAGAAAACAAACCAAATAATCAACCAAATGATCAACAAGAAAGCAAACCAAATGAAGCTGCGAAAGGGACAGATATACAAGATATACAACGTCTCAAAACAGAGGTGGAAAGCGAAAAAATTGGGGTTAGTATCCAAGAAAGAAAAATTAAAGGTTTAAAAGAAGAATTAGAAATGAGCAAAAAGCTAATTGCCCCTTTCGATGGAGTGGTTACAAAAATAAATGCAAAGAAAGATCAACCTTCTACGAGTAATGAAGGAGATGTGATTCTCTCTGATGAGAGTAAAGGCTTTAAAGTTGAATTACAAGTACCTGCTGATTTAGCTACGCACTTGAAGGTTGGAGAAAAGATAAATTTGAAAGGAAATGCTAAATCCTTAGAAGGTGAACTTATAGAGATTAAAAATATAGAAAGTAATGAAAATCAGAGACCGCAGAAACAAGGTAAACAGCAAGATGAACCAAAGGGTGAACAAAAAGACGATCAAAAAGGTGAACCAAAAGATGAACAGCAATTTGAAATAACACCAGCAACTTCACAACCACAGAAACGTATTCTTGTAAAAGTACAAGGAGAAGAACTGAAAAAAGGGGAGCAGGTGGAAGCTACACTGACTAAACAATTAGCTAAAGGCGTGCTTATACCAAATAAGGTGATTAAGAGGGAAGGACAGAACACATTTGTCTATACAATAGAAGAAAAAAAAGGACCTTTAGGTAATGCTTTTTATATAGAAAAGTCTCCTATTACTGTTGGTGAATCCAATGGGCAAGAAACAGTGGTGAAAGATTTAAATGAGAACGATCAAATTGTTTCAGGCATCAGTGAACCTTTGCAAGAAGGAGAACAAGTACAAGTAAAAGTGAAAGAACAAAAATAAGGAGAGAATTTAAAATGAAAAAGGTTTGTATGATGCTAGTAGCAAGTCTATCAATCAGCTTTATGGCAGGTTGTGGAAATAGTAATAGCAAAGAGGAACGAAAATCAAAAGATGGAAAAACGATAGTCGAAGTATCGACTTTAAGGGATACTAGGTTCCTAAAATATGCAGAGAAACTATATGAACAAAAAAATCCTAACATTGACATACAGGTGCGAAGTACTTATCCGGAAGGGCCACCAAAAAAGAAAATGTCAGACAAGGAGTGGGAGATTTTCGAAGAGAAAATGTTTAGTAAGATGAATACAGAATTGTTAGCTGGTAAAGGATCTGATGTGATTGTACTAGACTCTTTGCCACAAGAAAAGTATGTGAAGAAAGGTTTACTTACAGACTTAAGTGAAATGATGGAACAGGATAAATCTTTCGATAAAAATCAATATTTTAGTAACATTTTAGATAATTCGAAAATAAACGGGAAACTTTACGGTATTCCAGCATATTTTTGGTTAAGCGGACTGCTGGGGAACGATACAGCGATACAACAATCTGGAGTGAAAATAAATGACAAAGAGTGGACTTGGAGTGAATTCACAAGTATCGGAAAAGAATTAGTAAACAAAGGACCACTTAAACATGTTATGAATGGTATAGAGCCAGAATATATGTTGAAACTTCTGGTGCAAGATCATTACGCTGAGTTAGTAGATAAAGCAAGTGGAAAAGCAAATTTTCAGTCTGATTTATTTGTACAGATGTTGGAAAACGTAAAGAAGATGTATGACGAGAAAATAATCACTGAAGACGGCCTGCCTGTAAAAGAAACATATTTTTCTCCAATGCAAATCATGTCGGTAAAAAATTATTTCAATTTTGGAAATAGATTGGATATAACAGGGGCAAAAACGTATCAAAGCCCACATATAGCTGGGCAAAAAAGGGGAATTGCATTTACACCTGAAACAACAGTAGGTATAAATGCGAAATCTCCAGTTAAAAAGCAAGCATGGGATTTTCTTAAATTTTTAATATCTGAGGAGATCCAAAAGAAATGGTGTGACTATTCAGATGACATTTCAAGTCGCGTTCCAAGTAACTTTCCAATTCATAAAGCTGTATATGAACAACAAATCAAAGCACTGAAGGAAAAAGGAAAAATTGAGGATCCAGATGGTGATATTAACGTTACCGAGAATTATATACAAGAATTAGAGAAAATGGTTGCTGAAATAAGCGTCCAAGCTTCAGAAGGCACTAAAGTTGAATCCATTATTGCAGAGGAATCCAAGTCCTACTTTAGTGGTCAAAAATCAGCTAAGGATGTAGCAGTACTGATTCAAAACCGAGTGACAACATATATAAACGAATAAGCTGTATATATTTCACAACAAGTAGTAGCAATTAAAGCAAAAATATAAATAACTAGCAAAACAAGGATTAAAATTGAAGCGAAATAAAATGATTCTGAGGTTATGTAGCAGTATAGTGCTAACTGCTATCAAAAAATAAATGTAATTACTCAGGGACATATTCAATAAACCATGTCATACATGGTGACAATGGTGCACGGTTTCATAGAAAATCCTAACAAATAAGAGAAACTGCACAAAATGGGACGGCAGTTTCTCTTATTCTACTTCTTGAGCTCAAGGAACCATTCCGATTTCCTATAAATACAGACTCGCCCTCAAAATCTATCCCAATAGAGTTTCCGAAGTATTATTGTTTGTTTGGGTAGATGAGAAAAAGTGTGTGAAGTTCAACGTGAATACGTAAAATAACAAAAATAAGGAGAAAATTTTAAATGAAAAAGGTTTGTATGATGTTAGTAGCAAGTCTATCAATCAGCTGCATGGCAGGTTGCGGAAATAGTGATAGCAAAGGTGAAAGAAAAACAAAAGATGGAAAAACGATAGTCGAAGTGTCGACTTTAGGTGACACAAGGTCCCTAAAACAGGCCGAGAAACTATATGAACAAAAGAATCCTAAAATAGACATCCAGATAAAAGGAGCATTTCCAGAAAGTAGATCAGATGAAAGTGGATCCAAAGGAGGCGGATCAAAGATAGATGAGACCTCCATAGAGAAAACGATTAGTAAGGTGAATACAGAATTTTTATCAGGTAAAGGGTCCGATGTGATTGTACTAGACAGCTTACCTGCGGACAAGTATGTGAAGAAAGGATTACTTACAGACTTAAGTGAAATGATGGAACAGGATAAATCTTTTGATAAAAATCAATATTTTAATAACGTTTTAGATAATTCAAAAACAAACCAAAAACTTTATGGTATTCCATTATATTTTTGGTTAAGTGGCTTGCTTGGGGACGATACAGCGATACAACAATCTGGAGTAAAAGTGAATGACAAAGAGTGGACTTGGAGTGAGTTCACAAGCATTGGAAAAGAGTTATCAAGCAAAGGAACAGATAAAAAGGTTATTGGGAATACTCCTCCGGAACAAATGCTGCAATTTCTGGTGCAAGATCATTACAATGAGCTAGTAGATAAAGCTAGTGGAAAAGCAAAGTTCGAGTCTGATTTATTTGTACAGATGCTGGAAGACGTAAAGAAGATGTATGACGAGAAAATAGCCACTGCAGATCCTGTTAATTTAGGAGAATCATATTTTAACCTTCTACCAATGATCATGTCGGTAGAAGACTATTTCAGTACGGGAGCTGCATTTGGTATAACAGGGACAAAGGTATATCAAAAACCACATATAGCTGGACAAAAAAAGGGAGTTGCTTTTACACCGTACACAACAGTAGGTATAAATGCGAAATCACCGGTTAAAAAGGAATCGTGGGATTTTCTTAAGTTTTTAATGTCTGATGAGGTCCAAAGTAAAGCGAATGCATTTCCAATTAATAAAGCTGTATATGAACAGCAAATCAAAACATTGAAGGAAAAAGGAAAACTGGAGCATCCCAATGGTCCTATTAACGTTACTGAGAGTGATATACAAGGATTAGAGGAAATGGTTGCTGAAATAAGCGTCCAGGCTCCAGAAGGCACTAAAATTGAATCCATTATTGCTGAGGAATCCAAGCCTTACTTTAGTGGCCAAAAATCAGCTAAGGACGTAGCAGCCCTGATTCAAAATCGAGTGACGACATTTATAAACGAATAATCTGTATATATTTCACGACAGGTAATAGCAATTAAAATAAATATAACTAGCAAAGTGGGGATTAGAATTGAAAAGGAATAAAATGATTCTGATGTTATGTAGCGGTATATTACTAACAGGTATGGTTGCATGTAGTAACAAAGGTGATGAGAATCCGGTGAAACCTGTTGCTCAAAATACGAATGCAGAGAAAAAAGAGTCATCTGTTGAACTTTCAAAAGATGATCGAGATACGAGTGCGGAGAAAAAGGAATCACCTGTTGAGGAAACCAAACTCTCTATAGAAGATACACTCTCAAAAGAAGATCAAGAAATTGTTGACGTATTGTTTAATTCGGTCCCTGAAATAAAAAGTTATTATCAAAAAGACAAACAAGATTACACGGTTTCACTAACAGCAGAAGTTACAAAACCCAATCCAAATTTAGCAGATAAAAATATGAAAGAATACTATAAAGTGCATTTTGAAGGAAAAGTATTAGGTGGTTGGGAGTTTTATGTGAAACCAGATAGTAAAGAGGTTCTATTTAAAGGGATATTTGTAGGGAATAAGGGCTTCTATACTCTTGAAGAGTTCAAAAAAGAAGCCAATGAAGTGGATGATTTCTATGAAAAACTGAAAGAGAAAGTTCCTGAGTTTAGAAAAAATGTGAAAACAACTGTTGCTAAAAAACTACAAAGTAAAGTAGCGAAAAAGCAAGAAATTAGTGATGAAGAAATGCTAGCATATCTAGATGAGGTTGCGGAACCGGAGTTTACAGTATGGAACCAAGCTATGGGGCAAAAAGGACTAGACATTAAAAAAGATAGAAAAGTAATTAAACCAGATCCAAGTGCAAAAGATCCACTGAAGAAGGACTTTTATCAAGTTGAAATGTTAAAAGAAACTATTCATATTAAACCAACTTTTGAAGAAAAAGACATATATCTTGTTCGGGATCAACCTATTGAGAAGTCGGGGAAAGAAGTAAATTCAGTACAAGTTTCTCGTTTTATAGCATTTTCTATGGAAGCGATTAGCCAGAATGAAGCTACCAAAAAATAAATGTAACTATTCAGTTACTAAATAAGATGACGTACTCAATAAACCATGTCATATACTATGACAAAGGGGACTAAAAGCCCACGATAAATAAGAGGAACTGCACAAAATTGAATGGTAGTTTCTCTTATTTTATTTCTTAAGCCCAAGGAATCATGCCTTTTTTTATACTGCTCTCATAGGTTGAAATAAAGACTGGTCCCCTTAATTTATCCAATAGAGTTTCTGAATATGATTGTTCGTTCGGGTAGATGAGAAAAAGCGTTTGAGGTTCACATGAATACGTAAATTTTGAATTCATACGATATCTTTAAAAATGCCAGGAAAACAAAAATGATAAAAACATATATAGTTCTTTTATTACAGGAGGCAACAACATGACAGAGGTAGTATTAAAAAATATTTATAAAATATATGACAATAACGTGCCAGCGGTAGAGGATTTTAATCTTCATATTCAAGACAAAGAATTTATAGTCTTTGTTGGTCCTTCTGGATGTGGTAAATCGACCACTTTACGTATGATTGCTGGATTAGAGGACATTTCACAAGGAGATTTATACATTGACGAAAAATATGTGAATGACGTACCACCAAAGGATCGTGACATCGCAATGGTTTTCCAAAATTATGCCCTCTATCCTCATATGACCGTGTATGATAATATGGCATTTGGCTTGAAAATTCGTAAGTTACCAAAAGATGAAATCGAGCGTCGTGTTCACGACGCAGCAAGAATTCTTGGATTAGAAGAACTGTTAAAGCGGAAACCAAACGCGTTATCCGGTGGTCAGAGACAACGTGTTGCTTTAGGGCGCGCCATTGTACGTGATGCAAAAGTATTTTTAATGGATGAGCCATTATCAAATCTAGATGCAAAGCTACGTGTTACCATGCGCTCTGAAATTTCAAAACTGCATCATCGCTTACAAACAACAACTATTTATGTTACGCATGATCAAACAGAGGCAATGACAATGGCAACGCGCCTGGTAGTTATGAAAGATGGACGGATACAACAAGTTGGTACACCAAAAGAAGTATATGAATATCCTGAAAACGTATTTGTTGGTGGATTTATTGGTTCACCAGCCATGAATTTCTTTAGGGGAAAAGTGGAGAATGGAAAATTTATTTTAGGTCATATCAAACTAAGTATTCCAGAAAAAAAATTAGAAGCACTACGTGAACAATGTTATGAAAATAAAAACATAATTCTTGGCATTCGTCCGGAACATATCTATGATGAGCCAAGCATGTTAGAAACATCGCCGGATAATATGATAAATATAAAAATTGAAGTGGCAGAATTACTTGGAGCCGAATCGATGATTTATGCTACGTTACACAATCAATCATTCATTGCACGTTTAGATACACGTAATGATTATCAAACAGGCGAATCTATGCAACTTGAATTTGACATGGACAAAGTACATTTCTTTGATGCTGAAACACAGCTACGTATTAAATAAATTAGTATCTTTGTGCACCAGAACTCACTATATGATTTGGGGGATTATGCACGTTTAGACACAAATGAACCTATTTTCTTTACGTTAAGGAAAAGGCAAACACGTTATTAAAATAAATAAAAAAGTGTAGAACATCCGTTCTACACTTTTTTCTGTAAATAGAAATAAAATAGCACACCATCTGCGGTATTATATACCCCATACTCAGCTCCATGAAGTTCTAAAATATTTTTTGAAATGGCAAGTCCAAGACCTGTTCCACCTTGTGAGCGTTGACGAGCTGTATCAACTCGGTAAAAACGATCCCAAATTTTATCTAATTGATCTTCTTCAATATGGGCACCTTTATTTTCGATACAAACCCTTATGCGACTTGGCTCATCTAATGTAGAAATAATAATATTTTCTTTTTCTGGCGTGTAACGAATAGCATTTGTGATAAAGTTTGTGAGTACTTGTTCTATACGATGGTAATTTGCAATGACCTCAGTTGCAGCAAGATGTGTGTGAATATTTAATTGCTTTTTTGTTATGTCCAAAGATAATTGCTCACATATATGCTTAATGGATTGGTCAATATAAAAAACATCCATCTGCATTTTATACGTACCAGATTCAAATTTTGCTAACTCAAGCATATCCACAATCAACATATCCATCTTATCCACTTCTTTTTCCATTGCCTTAAAGTAATATTCTTTCTTATGACTTGCAACACCGTCTTTTAAGATAGAAATACAACTTTTCATAATACTTAGAGGTGTCTTTAACTCATGCGATACCCCTGAAATAAATTCTTTTCTTGTGTATTCTAATCGTTTTTCTTTTTCTATATCTTGGTGTAACTGCTCAATATGTGAATGTAATGTATTTGAAAGTAAATTAATATTTTGAGCTAAATCACCAATCTCATCTTTTGACATCACTGGAACCCTTTCCGAAAAGTCTAAGTTTACAATTTTCTTGGTTGTCTTGTTTATTTGTAACAAAGGTCTTGCAATCTTTTTTGAATAGTAAAAAGAAGCTAGAAAAATAAGAAGCAACACAAACATAATAATATAGACATAATACTCTTGTATCATTTGTACAGCTTCATCAACTGGCTGCAACGAAGTCATTGAGAAAATGTATGTCGTTGCACCGCTTTTATCCTTTATCGGTTTTATTATTAATTTATATTTAATATTATTCTGCTCATAATCCATTTCTTGTAAGGTATCATATTTAGGATTCTTTTCATTGAGCAATAAGTATGCCTGAAACTCTTGTATCTTTTCCATAAACAAGCTATTTGTATAAACAAAATTCGATTGATTCTTCCCATCTGAATTTGGAATCTTGGTAATTGTCCCTTCTATTGATTTTTCAGGTATTGCTTTGGCTAATACTTTTTCAAATTCAGCTTGTTCTTTTCCTTTGATTATTTTTTTTTCATAATCAGATATACCTTCAGGGGTGTCTGCAGGTGGATATTTCTTTTTACATTGTTCTATAATTTCATTTATTTTTTTATCTATTGGCTTATTTATCCAATTCACATTGGTTGCATTTGAGTGTAAAACATAAGGAAAGAACGCAGCATTTTTTTCTATACCCCGTAAAAAAAGTGATTCTCCTAAAGTGAACTCGCTAGTTGAAATATCGTAATCACCCTTAAAATTATACAATGGTATGGTAATTGTAGAATTAGCGAATTGACTTTCTTTATTTTTAGACTGCTTTAATGTTACTTCTATATAAAAATCATTGACATTCTTTAAACTTCCATTACTATCTAATGTTGTAATCCATGTATTATGTTCTCGATAAAAGTCTTCCTCTAACTTTTGAATGGATTGTGAATTTCCGCCACTATTTAAATAATCTGTTTCAAAAGATTTCATGCTTGTTTTGATATCCTCCATTTTTTTATTCGCATAAAATTGTTTAAAGAATATCGTTTGTCCAACAAAAATAGTTGCTAAGATCAACATACATAACACTGTTGTTAACATAAATAATTTTAATACAATTCCTCTTTTCATACTGTATCCTCCAATTTATAACTCGCTCAAACAATGGTTATTACACTCTTACATTTAGGTCCCCATTTATATCGTAATTTACTATACAATTATCACCAATAAATTCATAGCTCCATATTTTTGTAATTAATTGCATTCTCATCATGCATATACTTTGATTTGGTATTAAGTATGTAATACTTCAAATTCCGTATGAGTCAGGTTAATGTCTTTTTTTCACTACTTGATTATTCTCTTTTCCTTCAAGTGTAATCTGAGCATATAACTCTTGCCCTTGCTGTTCTAATATTGTTAATTTTTTCGTATCTTCATACATTGTTCCTTTTATTCTTGAACTCAATAAAAAATAAACTGATGCTAAACCTATATAAATCAGTATAAGAAGTATGATTATTTTATTGTTCATAAAAAAGTCCCTTCTGAGTCAACTTGTTTTTGGATAATATGTTTACAATTCAATAGACTTTTTTAAAGTAAAAAAATATCGTGAATGTTACAAAACTCTTACCAATATAAATGCAGACAATAAATTGAGAAATTTCTCCTTCCATAACTGTCTAGAAATTCTGTAACAATTTCTGAGTGTATTTATATGATATAAGTTTTATATAAAGATTAAATGCAGATAACATGCATTTTTTACAATATTTCTATCTACATCTACAAAAGCGGGCACAATACTTATCTATGGGGTTCAGCTGAATTGCCATCAAGCTAATATCTTTAATTACCCCCTTAACGGAAGTTTTATGCATCGTTGATTATTTATATTGATAGGTTATGTAAACTTTATATATAAAAGAAGCAATATCTATATATCCATGTATTTCATATACAGGGATATAGAGGTATTTTTGTACATTACAAAAGTGTAAGGTAAATGTAAGGTTAACCAATGGCGGATTATGTCGAAAAAACGCAGAATAGGAAAAGAAAAAACAAGTGTAGGAGGCTCTATATGAACAAACCAGTTGTGGTCGTTAAAAACGTCCAAAAAGTATATGGTAAAAAAGGCGAAAACCAATCACACGCATTAAAAGGTGTGTCATTCTCGATTCAAGAGGGTGAATTTGTTGGCATCATGGGACCATCTGGTTCAGGAAAAACAACGTTACTAAATGTAATTTCAACATTGGATAAAGCAACAGGAGGTATTGTTGAAATTGCAGGTACGGATATTACGAAGATGAAGCAAGGTGAATTATCTGATTTCCGTTCTCAAAAATTGGGGTTCATCTTCCAAGACTTTAACTTACTAGAAAATCTATCAATTTATGAAAATATTGCACTCCCACTTTCACTACAAAGTGTTCCATCACGTAAGATTGGGCCGAAAGTAGAAAAAGTGGCAGATATGTTGGGGATCTCGGCGATACTTCAAAAGTATCCATCTGAAGTATCTGGTGGACAGAAGCAGCGTTCAGCAGCAGCCCGTGCGCTTGTACATGAACCAGCCATTATTTTAGGGGATGAGCCAACAGGGTCACTTGATTCTAAAAACGCAACGAGTCTTTTAGAGGCGATGACAAATCTAAATGAAGCACAAGGTGTTTCCATTATGATGGTTACACATGATCCGTTTAGTGCAAGTTATTGCCAACGTATTTTATTCATTCAAGATGGCGAATTATATAAAGAAATTCACCGCACTGGTACGCGTGAAAAGTTCTATAAAGAAATTTTAGATGTGCTTGCAGATTTAGGTACACAAAAAGCATAAGAAAGGAGGTTCAAGCATGTTATTTAAGCTTTCCATGTCAGGACTAACAAGTAAGCTAAAAGATTATATCGTCTTACTTGTTGGTCTTGTCATATCAATTTCAATTTTTTACATGTTTCAAACGCTGGGACTTAATGAAGCGTTTCTTAAAGCGAATTCTACTATTGGTCATATTGTATTCGTCTTCCAGGCTGGTACGGTACTACTAGCGATCATCACATTCTTCTACATTTTGTATGCGAATTCTTTCTTACTATCACTTCGTCAAAAAGAATTTGGTATGTATATGATGTTAGGAGCAAAAAAACATAAGATTACACTACTTATGTTTATTGAAACAATTATTATTGGAATCGTATCTCTTATTATTGGAATTGCAGTTGGTGTAGGACTTGCGCAAGGAATTGGGCAGTTACTTATGAAGCAACTTGAATTTACTTCAGGCGGTTATCAGGCATTTTATGTTCCATCACTGACTGTTACTTGTTTGTTCTTCTTTGCACTATTTGTCTTATCTGCCATTATGAATAGTATTAAATTATCACGTATTTCAGTATTACAACTTGTACATGCGGATGCACAAACAGAACGTGTTGTGTTTAAAGGGAAGATGACAGTAATAGTCGCAGTTCTTGGAATTGTATTATTAGCAATTGGTTATGCTTCGATGATTTACATGAATGAATTAGAACAGAAGGGAATTATTATTGCGTTAATTACCGTGACATCAGGAACTTACCTGTTATTTGGAACGTTCCTACCACTTATCGTTAACAAACTAAAAGGCAATAAAAAGCGTAGTGAAAAAGGACTTAATGCCTTTACATTTGCACAATTAAATTTCCGTATTAATAGCTTAACAAAGGTACTAGCGACAGTAACGATGTTAATTGCACTTGGAGCGGGTGCAATTTCAGGCGGTATGGCTTTTAAAAATAACGTCATGCTTACTGTAGATCGTTTGATGATTTATGATGTAGCGATTCATAATCCAACCGCAGCAGAAAAGGAAATTTTAGATGGTATTACATTTAAAGAGGAAAGTGAATATCGTTACAAAACAGATGATAAATATGTGTATTATTTAAAAGAAGATTTAGAGAAAAATCGTCCTTTAGTACAAGACTTAAAAGGTGCTAAAGAAAAGAAAGATCTTGGTAAATTCAAACGAGTTTCTGGAGAGTTATCAGTAGGTGCTATTTCGAGTTTTAGTCAGGAGAAATCGGATAATGTAATTCCTAAGGAGTGGGATACTGCATTAAGAACGATTCAACCCGGTTATGTACACCCTAATCAAACCATCAAAATTGTAGATAAAAAAATGTATGATGGCTTGCAAGGTAAAGAGGGCGTTGCATTACTTGGAAAAGTAGATAATTTCTTAACATACCAAAAAGAATGGAAAAAAATTGACGAGTTGCAACTAGCTAAATATAAAAATATAAAAGCTGAAATGCTTAATAGTAAATATGCAGGTTATAGTATGTTTTATGGCTTTGCCAGCGGAACGGTATTCATGGGCTTCTTCTTAGGAATTGCTTTTTTAGCGATGATGGCAAGTTGTTTAATGTTTAAAATTCTCTCTGGTGCATCAAAAGATATTACGCGTTACCAAATGCTTCGTAAAATCGGTGTTCGCCGTGAATTATTAACGAAGTCTATTTATAAAGAGTTATTCTTAGTGTTCCTATTCCCAGCAATTGTGGGTATCGCTCACGTATTAGTAGGTATGAACATCTTTGAACGTTTTATAATTGATCCGTACTTCCGTATTTGGCTTCCGATTGTTATTTTCGTAGTCATTTACGCGATTTACTACTTCATTACAGTTCAATTGTATAAAGGAATTGTTCTTCCGAAAGAGGACTAAGAACTAGAAAATACCGAGCAGAGGGTGCTCGGTATTTTTTGATATGAAAATTTCAAATCATCAGGAGTCAGTTAGGTTCTGGTGCAAAAACTTCGAGAAAATTGCAATGAATCTATAAATCTTGGACATACTGATACTATTACTCTAGAAAGGGTGCGTGATCAGTATGGAAAAGGAGAATTTGTTTAAATGGAAGCATTATCAGCCCGAACTAATCTTATTAACAGTAAGGTGGTACCTGCGGTACAATTTGAGCTTCCGTAACCTGGTGGAAATGATGGAGGAAAGAGGATTATCAATTGCTCACACAACAATTATGCGCTGGGTTCATCAATATGGACCTCAATTAGAAGAGAAAGTACGACATCATCTTAAATCAACAAATGACTCGTGGAGAGCCGATGAAACCTATATTAAAGTAAAAGGTCAATGGATGTACTTATATCGTGCGGTTGATTCAGAGGGCAATACAATTGATTTTTATCTAAGTAAATCAAGAGATAAACAAGCAGCCAAGCGCTTTTTCAAGAAAGCCTTGGCTTTTTCGTATGTTTCTAAACCTCGCGTGATAACAGTAGATAAGAACCCTGCCTATCCTGTAGCGATTCAAGAGTTGAAAGAAGAGAAACATATGCCTGAAGGCATACAACTAAGGCAAGCTAAATATCTCAATAATATAGTGGAACAAGATCATCGTTTTATTAAGAAACGTGTGCGTTCTATGTTGGGATTCAAGTCATTTAAAACAGCAACCTCTATATTGAGTGGTGTTGAAGCCATGCATATGATAAAAAAGGGACAGATTAATTTACCGAATCAGTCTGTCCAAAATCAAAAAGAGTTCATTCATCAAGTGTTTGGACTTATAGCATAAAATACAATTCCGTTAGGAATCTACTATTATTCGTGTCCTTCTTCAAATATTTGCACCAGAACCGTAATGAGAATAGCAATACACCTGAAGAAAACATTAAAGAAGTTGATTTTGTTGCTCACTGGGTACCAGAACATTTTGTTTCTTTAACTAGCTCTTTTTATTCTGAATCAAAAACAATTCAAGAACTGTGGAAGGTCGTAAGACAGTGTAATAAAACTATTAACTTTACTACCGGTGATAAAGCATTTGATAACGACCAGGAGCTTACTATCGGCTTAAACGCTATTAAAGAGTTTGTTATGAAAATCAAGTCTGGTACAAAAATGAATAAAGGTAAATTCGCTTATTTCAACGGAATTGTAAATAACTTAATGGACAAGTTCTACTTTGATAGTGAGTTTATGGGAGTATAAAAAAACTCCCAAACGCTGAGGAACCAATAAGGGAATTTTTTAAAAAGCATATGGAGCGGGATTTTCTACAACCGTAATACATTTTTTCATATTGTTAAAACACTCAAAATTTCTCTTAAGGATGGGAAATCTTTATATCTTATTTATATAATTTATGTTATGGTACAATATGTTAATTAATTACAATACTTTCTAAAAGGAGGATACATAATGAAAGCAAAGAAACTAGTAAGTTTAGCACTTCCAATCATGTTATTAGGGGGGTGCGGAACAGACAAAGCAGAGACGAAAGCAGACACGAAGATAGAAATAAAAGCAGAAGATAAGGAAAAACTATCGACAGAAGCGTACCCTTCACGTATGTCAAACTTACATTATGAATTAAAGTTAAAGATGGAAGAAATAACTGCACTAGCAGGAAGAAAAGACATGGATGTGAAAGAACAAAATAAGGAAATCTTAAAAGGTACAGATGAATTACAACAAATATTTGTTAAGTTTTACAAGATAGACCCACCAAAAGAGTTTGAAGAAGCACACAAAACTCTTTTAAAAGCAGTAGACTGTTATAAAGAAGCGTTTGACACACAATTAAGTCTAGCAAAAAGTGGTTCTGTAACAAAAAAGAAGACGGAACAATTAAAAGAATTAATGTATAAAGGTAATGACTACTTAGAAGAAGGTATGGAACCAATTGAAAAAGCTGTAGACCATACCAAAAGATAGAATAACAGTATTCAAACAGAGGGGCTTTACATATGAGACGAAAAATACTAGTAGTCGTAATCATAGTTCCTGCTCTCTTTTTCGCTCTTGCAGGGGCAATAGCTAGTTTAGGGAACGGGGAAACATCGGTAGGGGCGAGAGTAATGTCCATAGTAGTACCTATTCTTCTACTAGCATGGATAGTAAAGAGATACACGAGTAAGGAAAAGAAGTCTACTAACAAAGTAATCGAAAGAGTATTTGAGACAGACGAAGAAGGTAGACTAACGAGTACATTAGACTATGTGGCAAAAACACGAGGGGTATGTATGGTTTGGACAGAAGCCCAAAAGAAATTCGTAGCATTAGAGAAGAAAGACCCTACATTCCTTAACACACATGAGGAATTAAAGCAAGTAATAGGAGAAATGAAGTTAGCAAACAAAAAGTTAAGAGAGATTAAACCACCAAAACAGTATGATAGTCTACAAGAAGACCTATCTAAGTCTTTAGTTGTGTTTGATGAAGGATTAGACACAATGGTGGAGGGGTTTATTACATTAGATGAAACAAAGATTAATAAGTCATCTGACCTGATTGATGAAGGTAGTGACGGTCTTATGAGGGAACTTGGTACTATTCTAAGCCTAACAAAAACGGAAGAATAAAATCATAAAACAAAAGGGGTATATGACAATGAAACGTAAACTATTAGCAGTAACATTACCAATTTTATTAGTAGCAGGGGTAGGATGTTCAAATAAAGACGTTGCAGAAGATAAGAAGACTGATAGTCTTCAAGTAGCAGATAAAGATATTCAAGAAGTATCAAATGATAAACGTAAAGCAGAGAAAGAGTACAAGTCAAAATTAAACGCTTTACTAGAGGATTTAACTAAAGAAGCACTAGTTTTAAACGATGTAATAACTAGCAATAAACCTATAGAAGAAAAAGAAAAAGAGTATAAAGAGAAATCTAAGACTATGTACGATATATCAGAAAAGATGGTTGAGTTAGACCCTGGAGATAAATACAAAGACGTGCAAAGTATCGTAAATGAAGTTACATATGCAGTAAAGGGTGGACTAAGTTCAACTAAAAACGGTTTAATAGCGAAAGACGAAGGGATAGTTCATCAAGGTGCAGACTATTTTAAAAAGGTATCCGAACTACTAACAGACTTAGATAAAAAGATGAAAGAAGTAAAATAGTTAGCAAGGGGTAGACAGATGAAACGTAAGGTACTAGCAGTTGCACTACCAATTACACTAGCATTAGCAGTAGGTTGTTCTAATAAAGACGTTGCAGAAGAAAAGAAAACTGATAGCTTAAAGGTATCAGAGACAGATAGTAAGAAAGACGTCATAAAACCACTATATGCAGAAGTAGGTAAGATATACGAAGAAGGTCAAGATGTAACCACTAAGAGAGAAGCTAAAGAGAAAGAGTCATCAACTAAGACTGATAAAGAATCTACTTCTAAGAATGAGGACTCAACCGATAAACCAGTAAAAGAAGCTATAATTGGTGGTGGAAGAACCTTAGCTGAGGAACGAGAACACATAGGCAAGCAGTTAAATAAAGATTCTAGTCAATCCTCACCTTTAGAACAGTATCAAGAGGAGGTAAAGGAAACTTCTAAGGATTTATCAACAGCAGTTCAATCTAGTAAATCACTAATCGAAAAAGATGAAACCCTTAAAACAAATCAATCAGGGTTAAAAGGACAATTAAGTGTAATAAGCGGAAGGGTTAATAGACTAGCAACTATAGACCCTCCTGAGGGTTACTATTACTTCAAAGAACAGCTAAGAGACGATGCAAAAGTAATTAAACAGGTAGTAGACCAAGCATTTATAGCTTTAAATGAAAATGATACTGAAAAAGCCAAAGCAAACATAGACTATATGATGGAATATTTAGATACAATGTCTTCAACATTAAATGAAATACAAAATGTACAAAATGGAGTGTAAAGGGGTAGATACTAATGAAACGGAAGATGTTAGCTTTTGCAGTCGTTCCAATGTTGTTATTAACAGGAGCAGGTTGTGAATCAAAAGATAAGAAGAAAGACGAAGCAATGGAAGTCTCTGTTAAAGAAAATAAGAAAGAAGACTATAATAAAAATGCATTATATCTACTTGAAGATTACACAAAACAATCAGAAGAAATAAAAGACCTTGTAGATAGCAGAAAATCTAATAAGAAGAAGGCTGAAAAGTTAAAAGAATTATCAAAACCTTATTTCGAGTTAACAGGTAAGATAGATAAACTAGATTATAAGTTAACTGAAGACATTAAACCACAACTAAACGTAAGTAAAGCAATGATATATTCAAAACATGGGGTAGAAAGCATACAAAAGGGTTTGGAAAAGGATGCTAAAGATTCAATTGAGATAGCTAGAAAAGATTTAGACGAAGCTTCTGAGTTAGTAGACAAAGCAACAAAAGAGTTAAGTAAAAAGAAATAATAACAGAGGGGTACATAACAATGAAACGTAAATTATGGTTCTGGTGCAAAAATAGAATAAAAGATAATAAAGCGCATAGATTCCTAACGGAATCGTATCTTATGCTGCAAGTCCAAACAATTGATGGACGAATTCTTTCTGATTTTGGACAGACTGGTCCCGTAAATCAACCTATTCTTTTTTAATCATATGCATGGCTTCTACTCCAGAAAGAATGGATGTAGCTGTGTCAAAACATTTGAACCCTAGCATAGAACGAATTCGCCTCTTTATAAAGCGATGATCTTGTTCTATTATGTTATTCAAGTACTTTTGTTGTCTAAGTTGCATACCATCAGGTATGCTTTTTTCTTTTTTCAACTGTTCAATTGCTATAGGATAAGCCGGGTTCTTATCGACTGTTATAACACGTGGCTTTGAAACATGAAAAGACCGCAAAGCTTTCTTGAAAAAGCGCTTTGCAGCCTTCTGGTCTCTTGTTTTGCTCAGGTAAAAATCGATTGTATTTCCTTTCGAATCAACAGCACGATAAAGGTACATCCATTGACCTTTTACTTTGATATATGTTTCATCGACTCTCCAGGAGTCATTTGTTTGTTTAAGGTGACTTCGGATTCGTTTGTCCAATTCAGGACCGTACTGATGAACCCAACGCATAATCGTTGTATGAGAAATGGATAAGCCCCGTTCCTCCATCATTTCCACTAAATCACGAAAACTGAGGTTGTACCGTAGGTACCATCTTACCGTTAACAAAATAATATCAGGCTGATAATGCTTCCATTTGAATACATTTTCCTTTTCCATACCAATCACGCACCTTCTTTAGATTAGTAGTATCAGTATGTCCAAGATTTGTAGATTTATTGCAATCGTCCTGAAGTTTTTGCACCAGAACCAAATTTAATATGTATTAAGATGAAAATGGTATTTTTTCATGCAAAAAGCCTAGTGAAAACTAGGCTTTTTGTTTATTCTATTCGAAGAATAGTGATTTTTTATAAGAGAGGTCGGTCAATTAAAGTAGTGAATTCTAATTCATGAACGTGGTCATCATCTAATGTAGTTGTTCCGTTTATAAAGTGTATATGCTTTCCATTACCGACAGGGATAGCAGGACCAGTTGTTATTGCTACTTCATGATGATGATTAAAAAAGTCAGTATTAACAAATATAGTATGTACATGACTATTCCCCATTGGTATTACTTCACTAGTAACACCTGCAAAACGATGATTATGTCTGTCATCACATTCTTCGGCTAACTTAGTACTGGCTGTAAATTCATGTACATGTGTTTGAATTTCGCATTCGTCTAGGGTGTTTGTATTATTTTGTTCTTTTGGTTTGGGTATTGGTTTTGGTATATTCTTATCTGGTGGATGTTTACTCATGAAAGAATTACCTCCTTTTTGATAAATAATCTACCTTAGTATGTTATTCGAATTAATAATGTTGTATGTCAGTAAATTATTATTAATTATTTCTTTCTTTTCAATTTTTGATAATGATAATGTTGTGAAGTCAATGTTTAAGGTGTATTGAAAGTAAACAAATATCTAAAAGTTTACTTTCAATAATTAAATAATATATCTTTTTGATAAATCAGTAAGATATATTATTTAATTATTGAAAAGGAACGTCGTATATAAACCATGTTCCATTTTTTTTATACATATGGAATTGAATGTTGGTACCTGTCCATGGGGGCAGATCAATAACTGCGGAATCCTTGTAATTTTCGTTTATTACTACAGATGATCTTGCAAATCTAAAAGATGATAGAATTGTTTTATGAAATTCAGGTGCTTCTTTTAAAAATTGTTTCTTTTCTTGGGTCATTTTTTCATCATTTTTATAGAAAAGATAAGTTATTTCATAATTTCCTTCTTGTATTGAATGTAAATATAATCTTACTATTGTTTTAGGTTTTTGCTAGGCTTTTTATTACAAATAGATTTTCTTTTTTTGCCTTTTAGTATTTATCATTTTAGCCAAGAAGACTCCTTCCTCAAGGAACGCTTAGTGAGTAGGGGGGAAATGAATTGGCTTCGGACAAGGGATGGCAGGAAGCCATCTTAATTGTTCGA
>NZ_PCOH01000044.1:0-22805 GCF_002976445.1 Bacillus sp. MYb56 | reverse complement strand
GATGTGATTTTATGTTACCAGCCAAGATGAAAGGGAAAGCAATCCCTGGTAATCAGATGAAAAAGTTAATTCAGTATAAAACAACGGATTTTATCAACGGCTTTCAAGGAGAAAAGGGAGAATTTACAGCAGCTATCTATATGGAAGCGGACGGAAGTTTAAAATTCCGTTTTCCAACGACTGAAGATCGTACCATTGGCAAATGTCCATTATGTAAAAGTAGAGTTCTTGTAGGGAAAAGTAATTACTTATGTGAGAAATACAAAAAAGGCTGTGACTTCATTATTTTTGGTACATTCTCTGGTAAAAATCTAAGTAGTAACCATGTGAAAAAGTTATTAGAAAAGAATGTAACGGATCAGATTAAAGGGTTTATCTCGAACAAAAACGGGAAAAAATTTGACGCTCGTTTATCATACAGCGTACAGGAGAAGCGATTAAAATTCTTATTCGGCAAATAAAAATTGAATGTATGTAAAAGAGGACTAGGAAACGGAATAGTCCTCTTTTTTATTTCATTTTATAGAGTAAAGGGGGGATTCCGTAATGGCACATGTCAGTACGGAGGATGCGATGAAAGCAAGAAAAGTTGACTTGATTTCATATCTGGAAGCAAAAGGAGAAACATTTAAGAAAGAAGGAAACTATTATCGTCATACGGAACATGACAGTCTCATCATTAAAGGGAATCAATACGCCTGGAATAGTCGAGGGGAAAAAGGATATGGAGCGATTAGCTTTGCGATGATGTACTATGACATGACATTCCCACAAGCCGTGATGGACATTCAGAAGGGGGACTATAAAGAGCTTGATCGTTCTAAAGCTGAAGAGGAGCGCAAAAAAGAGCAGCAGCCCTTCATCTATCCAAAACACTTAGAGGTGCAGAAGCAGACAGAGATTAAGCAGTACTTAATTGATGAACGAAAAATAGATCCTCGCTTGGTGAACTGGCTAATTAAAAAGGATCTCATCGCCCAGGATAAGAAAAACAATGTCGTGTTCAAATGGAGAGAAGAAGGGGGCAAAGGGCAAGTAATCGGAATGAACCGTCAAGGGACGGTCAAAATGGAGAATAAAAGAGGAAGCTTTAAACAAATTGTCCCGAATTACGAAAGGATTCATGCAGGTTTTACAGTTGATGTGGGTAAGCCGGATAAAATCTATTTTTATGAAGATCCGATTGATATGTTATCCCATTGGAGCATCAAGCAAAATAAAATACAAAATGCTCGCCTGGTTTCTATGCATGGATTGAAGTCAAAAACAGTGATTCAATCTTTAATGGATGCGAAAAAAGAAGGGTACGATATTAAAGAGGTCATTATGGCAGTTGATAATGATAAGGCTGGGAAAGACTTCATTCAGACGATGAAATGCTTTGTTGATCTTAAAGAGGACATTCCAACGCATGAAAAGGATTGGAATGATGTCCGGAAGAAACAAGTGAGTGAACAACAGCCAAAAGAAACAGTGCAACCAAAGAAAATGAAACCAATTAAAGAGGTGGAGAGAAGTGTCTAATCTACCCAAAATGCCAAACATACTACAGATTTTGATTTGTGGTTTTATCCTTTATGTTCTTTTTCGTATTTGTAAGTTTATGTACCGAAAGATCCAGGAGCGTAGAATGCTGAAGCGAATGGCGAGGTCTGGTATTCGCTATATAGATAAAATGGACGGACATCAATTTGAAGTGTATCTGAAGGCTCTCTTTCGAGAACTTGGTTATTCTCCAATGGTCACAAAGCAGTCAAATGATTTTGGCGCAGATCTCGTATTGAAGGGGAAAAATCGTATTGTAATCCAGGCCAAACGCTATGGTATGAAAAATAGAGTTGGCATCAGTGCCGTCCAAGAGATATATGCAGCGCAAGCCTATTACAAAGCACATGAGGGCTGGGTTGTAACAAACAGTGTATATACAAGACAAGCAAAGGAATTAGCGGAAGCTTGTAATGTAAAACTAATAGATCGTGTAGAACTTCAGAAATTGATTAATAAAATTAATCCCGAATATACGGCTGAAGATGTATATCAAGGGGTAAAACCTGTAGAAAGAAAATGCCCAACATGTAAAAGTCATTTAGTCGTTAGAAATTCGAACACAACAGGAAATAAGTTTTTCGGCTGTTCCCATTACCCTACATGTACACATACAGAACCAATTAATAAATGAGCTGTGATGAAAATCCGGCTCTTTTGTTATTTTTAGGAATTAAATTAAAAAATCATACTCTCATCGAAAAAATGGCTCCTCAGATTTCGATATAACCAATGTTTATTTAAAAGAGAATGACATAAGACCTAAATAACAAAGGTTGTATTGTAAGCGGAAATAAGTGGTTTAAAGTGAATTAAGGATGTTATAAAGAATTTTTTATAAAATATCTGAAAAACAAATAAATAACCTTGTAAGGTTGATTATTTTGTTGTAAAATAACCTTACAAGGGTATTTATAGAGATAAGGAGTGAGAATATTGGAGAATACAGTAAAAGAAATCATTGATGATTTAGAGTATCTGTTCAGAAATGGAGAAATTGGCATGGAAGTAAGTAATTCGGCTTACTATCAGAGGTTTTGTAAAGTACTGGATGCAACAGAAATGCGCTATGATTTACACATTCATGAATATGATGAAGATTCCCTAGTTGTTAAATTAGTGTAAAATACAAATGTTTTAAGGGATTAATTTTCTTGAAGTATAAAAAGGGAATAGGGAGGAAAAGGATATGAAAATTGGTACATCTGAATGGCTTTCTCTTAGTAAGGATATTAAGCTGAAGTTGATCCGTTTGGCTGTCATAGATAGTAAATATAAACAAGCAAAATAAAAACCCTTCATTTGCTTAACAGCAAACAAAGGGCTTAGTTAATGAGTGACTGAAGTAGAAGGAAATCTAGTCCATTTCCTTCTTTATTTATTGTAACATAAAAGGAAAAGCACAAACAAAGGAGAATTCCCATGAAAGAAATTGATAAATACATGACACCATCTGAAGCAGCTTTTTATTGGGGGATTCCTCGTGAGACAATTAAGAATAAATATAGCCCCTCTCTAATGAACGAGAAGCAAATAAATGATTTAGAGCGCATGCTACAAGAAGGTTTAGTGAAGTACTTTTTGCATCCTGAAGGGAAGCGTAAGGAATGGATTATAAGCCGACAGGCAATGTATGAATGGTTTGGAGAACCAAAAGACAAGTAGGAAAGGGGGATAATAATGCAAGAGGAAACATTTTCTCTGTGGGGAGGATTCAAGAGTGCATTTAGTTTGATTATTTGGTTTTGGATTGTTATGTTCTTGATATTTGGTGAAAGCTTGTTACAATAGAATCAAGTCGAAAGTCTAAATACCCTTAGGTAGCTCTCATAGGTGTAAGATCTATGGGGGCTTTTTCATTATAGTATATAATAATTTCACGTACCGTAATAATTAATAAATGATAAAACACCACATCAATAGTGTACATTTAACTTTATGTTGAATTAATCCGCTAAATGGATAATGTACTATTTGTATTGGATAGATTTCTTGCGAAATATGTATCAAGAGCAGTATTTGGGGTTTGTGTACTAACGGAACAGAAACGGCAATAACACTCAAAACCCCTTACTATGTATTTTAATGTTCAATTTAAAAACTATTTTAGATTGAATGTCGTTGACCTAATTAGATTTTTCTCTTCTTACTTTCTTTGGTTTAATAAGATTAAGATTTATACTGGTGACTTAGTTTCATTTCGTATGAAGGATTTTTATTTAAATAAAGTATTAGACTTAGTAAGTAATTTGAAATTATCTAGTACAAAGGGATTTCTCCCTCGATGTTTAATGTAATTAAGAAATTACATTTTAATAATAGGAGGATTTCCCCTTATAATTCGAAAGAGAAAGTTAATGGATTAAGTTAAATAGAAATCTATTGAAAATTAGGAAGTGTATGAGTTATAAGGAATTAGTTTTTTAATAAAAAAGGAGCAGGTAAAGCCATGAATCTTAACAAAGATTTAACATTGGCTTGCGTATACTAAAAAACGAGGTGATTTTAAAAATGAGAATTCTCATTGTGGAAGATGAACTTGATTTACAGCACTCCATTAAAGAGGGGCTTGAAATAGATGGATATGTGGTGGAGACCTGTGATAACGGCGAAGATGCGTATGAACTTTTATATATAGAAAATTATGATTTGGTTGTTCTGGATCTTAATCTACCTAAAATGGATGGGTTGGAGGTCCTAGAAAAAATAAGAGATGAAAAGCCAGAACTAAAGGTACTGATATTAAGTGCAAGAAATAGTGTGAACGATAAAGTAAAAGGTTTGGACTTTGGAGCGAATGATTATCTTGCAAAACCTTTTGATTTTGCAGAATTGGAAGCGAGAATTCGAGGATTGTTAAGGAGGAGATTTATCCAGGAAAGCAGTTTTGTTTCCTGTGGAGATATCAACATAGATTTATCAAAGCGCATTGCTTTTGTATGTAATGAGAAACTTTCCCTTACCAAAAAAGAATTTGCTTTACTTGAGTATTTTTTACTCAATAAAGACAGAGTCATAAGCCAAGAAGAAATGATTGAACATATTTGGGATCAAAATGCAGATAGCTTTAGCGGTGCTATTCGTGTCCACATTGCAACATTAAGGAAAAAGTTGAAAGCAATTCTAAATTATGATCCGATTGAAACAAGAATTGGCCAAGGGTATTTTATTACTCAAAAAGGTGATAAAAACGATGATTAAAAAACTATCGCTCCGTTGGCGACTCACTTTAATTATTTCTGTACTTTTGGCAGTATGCTGTATTGGACTTACATTTATTCTCAATTTTTCTGCCAACATAATGGCAGAAACCATTGAGGCTACTCAAACGACACCTGCTAAACCCATTGGCGAGGAAGAAACTATTGTTGAGGAGGGAAGCGTTGGTGCAGAAGGAATCAACAGATACCCACCATTGGATATGAACCAAGATGTAAATTACGCAAAAGTAAATTTCCGTATGGAAAGTATCCTATATGCAATGATTATCATTTTGGCTGGTGGAGGTTTAACATATTATTTATCTGGAAAGGCTTTGAAACCACTTAAGCATCTAAACGAACAAGTCAAAAGCATCAATGCCCATAATCTTTCCAGGACATTGGACGTACCACCTACTAAAGATGAAATAGCGGAACTTACAGTGTCCTATAATACTATGACTGATCAGCTAAACGCTGCTTTTGAAATGCAAAAACGGTTTTCAGCAAGTGCAGCACATGAGCTTAGAACTCCCCTTACGGTTTTGCAAACAAAGGTGGATGTGTTTAAAAAGAAAAATGAACACACAAGGGCGGAGTATCACACCTTTATTACGGTTATTGAAAGACAGACAAGCAGATTAAGAGGTTTGGTAGGTAATCTTTTAGATATGAGCAATATGGATGAAATAATCCAACAGAATAATATTACTACGGAAGACTTATTTGAAGATATTATCTTCGAGCTTTCTGGTATTGCTAAAGAAAAGAATGTCCAATTGTCTTTGAATGGTGATAACAGCGTTATTCATGGGAATATAGATTTACTTTACCGTGCGTTTTATAACCTTGTTGAAAACGGTATAAAATATAATGTGAATGGTGGAAGCGTCACTATTGGAGTATCGGGTAGATCTGCTGAAAAGATTTTAATCACTGTAAAGGATACAGGTATAGGCATTTCTGAAATCGATAAGAAAAATATTTTTGAACCATTTTATCGTGTTGATAAATCTCGTTCCCGTGAAATGGGCGGAGCAGGCTTGGGGCTTTCAATTGTAGAAACCATCGTTAAAAGGCATAAAGGCACTATTACTGTAAGTGACAACGAAACAGGTGGTACTTGCTTTACGGTAACGCTAAATAAAATGAAATCAAGCAAAATGTAAATACAGAGCTTTGAATAGAGGATGACCCTCATATTTTAAAGCTCTGTATTTTTTTGTGCATATTTGCATTTTCTTAACAGGGATTTAACATCGGTTGCTGTAAAATGACACTATCCAATCAAGTGGGAAGTTTCGTTGTACAGTTAATTAAAATAGTATCAAGAAGTTTTATCACTTGTGAAGAAATAAATTGATGGAGGATAAAGTTAATGTTTGAAATAAAAAATGTATCGAAGCAGTATAAAAGTGAATTCGCTTTATACAACGTCTCAATGAATATCAACAAAGGACTGAACTTTATTGTTGGTTCTTCGGGCAGTGGTAAAACCACACTTCTTAAAATCATGAGTGGTATGGAACAAGACTTTGATGGAGAGGTACTGTATTGCGGTAAAAATATCAAAGATTTATCTGCCAATGAAAAAAGTTATTTTTACAATAACATATTTGGCTTTGTATGGCAGGATTTCAACTTAATTGAGGATGCTACGGTTTTAGACAATGTACTGTTGTCAGAGTATCTAAAAGGTGAAAAAAATATAGAAAGTGCTGAAAAAATCCTTAAAGATCTAAAGATTTTTAACTTAGCACACACAAAGGTGAAAAAACTTTCAGGTGGTCAAAAACAGCGTGTTGCCATTGCACGAGAACTTATGAAAAATCCAAAAGTCATTATTGCTGACGAACCGACAAGTGCTTTAGACGGAAAAAACGCAAAAATAACAATGGATATTTTAAGAGCTATTTCTAAAAATCGAACAGTTATTGTTGTAACCCATGATACATCTTTAATTTCTGAAGAGGATCATATATTTGAACTGGATAAGGGCAAGCTTATTTCAAAGTCAGAAATTCCATTTGCAAAAACGCCTACACTTACAATGAAAAATCGTCCTAAGTTATCGCTGGGAAATTCTTTGTCACTTGCAAAATCTAATATAAAAAGTAAATTTGGGCGTTTTGCGGTAGCAACTCTCTCTCTTATGGTTGCGGCGATCCTATTGCTTACAATAGTGAATGGTGCAATTAACAACAGCAGTCAGGCAGAGTTTGATAAATTATTGGATACTTATGATAAAGGAATATTGAACATTACCGTAGTTGATAATTTTACAAGTGCAAGCGGTACAGAGGGAAATAACGATGAGGGACCAAAGGCAGATGTAACACAGAACATAGGTGGATTATATGAACAATTTGTAAATGATAAGCGAGTTGGATTTGGAGTGCTTATACCAGACAATATTAAGAATATAAATGTCAATGTTGATGGAAAAGAATACAAAGTTGAAAGTACTGGTAGCGTACCTCACATTAACAAACTTTTATCGGGTAAAATGCCTATGGGAAACAGTAATGAGGTTGTTGTTCCTGAAAGCTTTGTGAAAAAATTAGGTATCGATAATGAACAAGCAATTGGAAAAGAGATCACCTTCAATAGTTCCATGTATAATCTGGAAAGTGGTGAACCTTTATTAAAAGACGTTTCAATAAAGGCAAAGATCGTTGGTGTAATTGATGCAAATTTAGTATATGAATATGAAGGAAAAACGATGGAACAATACATTGATGATGCTTTCTTTTTTAGTAAAACTGCACTCGGTGAAATGAGAAAACAAGCGGAAATCCGTTCTGAAAAGATGGGTTTTATCATTCGTGCAAAAACTCCAGCAGATATGATTTCTATTAAAGATGAGTTAAATTCAAAAGGTATCGTTCCTATTGGCGATTTTGAACGAGTTGAGGACATTGTAAGACTTAATGCACAAACGACCGAACAAACTGAATCTGTAAGCCTTAGTATTACTCTTTTATCAGGTGTGATGGTAATGGCGATCTTTCTTATTACAGGCATTATGAGAAAAAGAGAATATGCCATTTATAAGATCAGCGGTTATAATAACAAGCATTTAAGCTTACTCATTTTCAGTGAAACAGTCATTGCAATGGCTACGGCAATTCTTTTCTTGCTTGTTACCTCTCCACTTATCAATTTGGTAACCAAAGCCCAGTTTAGTGTTGATATTTTAAATGCAAAAATGCTGTTCACAGGTGTACTTTTGTTAGTGGGAGTTGCAGTTGTGGCATTTGGAGTAACTATCTCTACTTTTGTTAAAGTCAATGTATCCACAGCGCTTAGGACTGGTGATCGATAATGATACAGATAAAAAATCTTACAAAAAAGTATGATGAAACACTTATTTTTGACAATATGAGTTTTGATTTTCCAAGCAAAGGACTCATATGCCTTGTAGGTGCTTCAGGTAGCGGTAAAAGTACGCTTCTTAATATGCTTGCTGGCTTTGACAGCACCTATGACGGTGAAATATCCGTAGGTGATACATCAATTAGTAGAATGAAAGTAGATGAGATTTGTGCATATCGAAGAGACAATATCGGCTTTGTTTTTCAAAACTATCATCTTTTAAGTGGACATACCGTGCTTGAAAATATCTTGCTTTCCTCAGAGTTACATCCTGTGGGGAAAGCAGAATACATCAATAATGCTGAGAAGCTTTTAGATCAACTTGGATTGTCATCAAAGGCAAATGAAAATATAGAAAATCTTTCAGGTGGTCAAAAGCAAAGAGTTGCCATCGCAAGAGCGTTAATTAACAATCCATCAATTATCTTGGCAGATGAACCAACTGGAGCGTTAGACCGTAGCAATTCAACGGAAATAATGAAGATTTTGAAAGAAATATCAAAAGACTGTTTAGTCATAGTCATCACACATGATCAAAAAATCTGTGATTTCGCTGATGAGGTAATGTCTATCGAAAATGGTAGAATTGTTGCTGATAATAAAGTGGTTAAAGGCACTGAAAAAAGCGAACATAAGGTTACATTTAATCCGACTGTAAGAGTTTCTGCTTTTAAAAGAGGACTTAAAAATTTCAAAGTACATTTCATGCGATACATGTGGGTCAGTTTAGCCATTTCTATCGGCATTCTTGCCTTTATGTTGTCCTTATCTTCAGGGAATATTTTGGAACAGTCTATTGCTGATTTCAAAGAAAAAAACACCGCCTTTAACAATGGCTACATCAAAGGGGAAGATGACGGAACAGTTTTTCAACTGTTAAAATCTGATAAGCGTATCGAAAATGTTTATTATCAATACAAAATTGATAATGTGTCTTTAAGCATAGAAGATAAATCTGAAACAATGATAGAAAAATATCCAACGCCAAAGGCTACCGAAAGCATGTCTTATGGCACTATGCCAAAAAGAGGAGCTAATGAAATATCCCTTACGCCAAGCCTTGCGAAAAAATTCAATAATAATTTCAAAGGTTTAATTGGTCAAAAACTCACATTAAAGTATGAAGGAAAAGAGTACAAGTTGAAGATAAGCGGTATCTTTAATGCTGGCTATGATGATTTCATTGTAAGCAGTGATGTTGAACAGAAGTTTTATAAGAATATTAAGGATAAAAAATGTTATTCAATTAGTTATGATGTGACAAGTTTCGATGATATTGTTTCTGTGAGTGAAATGCTAAAGGCAAAAGATATAGACAGTAAAAATGTTTCAAGCGAAATTGCAGCCTTACAAAATACCTTTAACAGCCTTAGCCGTCTGTTCCTAGTAGTATCTATTTTGATTTTAGCAATTGGTCTCTTTATCAGTGTTATTCTGCTTGTTAAATTACAAAATTCGAGATATAGGGAATTAGGACTGTTATCTGCACTAGGTTTTAGTAAAGGTACAATACGAAGAATGATTATTTGTGAGAATATATTGTTGTCGGGCTTGGCGTCTGTTTTTAATGCTGTCCTAATTGGTTGCATCTATGTAGTAAGTATTGCTTTTGATTTAAATCTAGTCATCACGATAATTCAAATGTTTCTCTCTATTCTTGCGACAGCAATTATTGTCATCATAATCAGCATAATAGCAAGCCATAAGCTTATTCATACTGAGCCAGCTGTTGCGCTAAGAAAGTAAATACCGCAATAGTAACATGGGATTTAATTGAACTCGTAGAGTATTTTGAACAAAAAGGTGTAAAGCTCATCAGTTTAAAAGAAAATTTTGATACACATACACCACAGGGAAAACTCATGTTAACTGTCTTTCAAGCATTTAGTCAATTTGAACGAGATTTAATCGTCCAACGGACGAAAGAAGGAATGGAAAGTGCTAGAGCCAGGGGAAGAAAAGGTGGTCGCCCGAAGGTAAAAGAAAAATACATTAAAAAAGCCTTAAATCTATATGCTTCTAAAGAATATAGTATTAGTGAAATTGTTGCCATGTCTGGAATTAGTCAAGCAACGTTATATCGATACATAAGAGAAAAAGGAATGAATAGTAAAGAAAAACAGAGTGTTGAAAAAGAAAAAACTGCTGAAATTAGAATGTGGCTTAGAGTAGAAAATAATAGCAAATTTGTCAGGGGAAAAGGTAAGGTACGGAAAGAAGTGGAGCAATATCTCAGATATCATTTTAATATGGAAGTGAATTCATCTGGTGAATATGTATTTTGCGTTTCCTATAAGAATGTCGATGATTTAACAAAACAGGTTGAGGATATTATTTGTGAGATTGCAAGTGATGCTGATAGGAGAAATTATTTTATTGAGGCGAATACTTATTGTGATGAATTAGATTTATATTGGTAAAACTTTAAGGGGTTTGGAGTACTATTGCCGTTTCTGTTCCGTTACTACACAAACCCCATACTTAAAAATCTTCGCTTAATAAGCATGGGGCCAAGCTGAAAAAATATAGAATATCGTAAAAAGTTCAGAATTTTATACGATATTAATGAAAGACTTTTGTAACACTTTCGAAAGAAAAATGAAAGGTATTTAAACTAAGATAAACTTCGGAACGTTAAATTCAGTTTAATAAATAGAAAAAAATAGGGTAGCACAAAGTGAGGAGCACAATTATGAATGGAAAAGCAAAAAAAAGTATGCGAAAAGTCCTTCCTGTAGGGATTGCAATGGGGATTTTATTCAGCACCAGCCCAGTAACAGAACATAAAGTGAAAGCAGATGTTGATACGTTCGGAACGATTGTTACAACATTTGGAAGTATTTATGACGCATTTGGTAAAGAGGCTTTTACTAAATATTTAGAAGATGCTAATGCAAAAAGTAGTTATAGTAATTTTTGGGAAAATATTACTTATGTGGCTCCTACTTTTAAAAAAGGAGAGTTTGGGATTACTGTATTTGATTATTATAAAAATCAAGATTTTAGCCAAAAGGTTAAAATTGCTTATCCCAATGGAAAAGTTGAATATAAAACACTCAAGCATGGACAACAACTTCGTATTAAGGACGCTGGTACAATAGTAGATTTAACTCCTGATGAACCAGAACTATCTAAACATGATATTTTGTATATTACACAAAAACAATTAGATGAAGGAAAGACCGGTGTTTCACTTACGAATTTCAAAACATATTATCTAGAAAGTGACAATAGTGGTCGTATAAATGAACTAGGATGGAAATTTGTAAAACAACAGTTCCCAAATGCTTATCATCCTCAAAGCGGTTTGGCTAATATCGGTGTTAATGAGCATGATCTTTTCAAAAAATTACCAGAAGACAAACGGATGCTAGGAACAAGTACTTCAAAGACAGTGGGCAAAGAGGCTCTTTCTAATTATGTTACGAATGATTCTGAAGCTCTTGCAGATTTTAATAACCGCGTAGTAAATGTATTTGCAGATGCTAATCTGATTTTCGAAGCAAATCTTGTGTTAGGACCGCTTTCATTTGATGGCGATACAATTTATCAAATTATCCCGTATAAAAAAGGAAGCAATAAAGTAGTGATAAAAAAAGGGTCGAAGTACCTTTCAGGGAAAGAAGGACAATCGGTTCAATTTTCAGATTCGATTGGCGATGACGAAGTATTGGAACTTGTCCAAATCGAAAATTCTGGTAACAATGAATTTCAGTTTAATTTGATTAACAAGAATGGAGCACGTTTGACTGATACTCCGGGCCACGATAGAAAATTCACTACTACTACTGATAAGGATTTTGCTTCTAACATTCGTTTCCCTGCAAAAAGCAACAATGAAATTCATAACTGGTTAAGAGAGTGGCACCCTGGGAAAGAAAATGAGAAACAGAATTATGACGGAGTAGAGTTCAAGTCTGATGAAAAAGATGGCTCTATATGGACTGCATACGACTCCTCTGGAAAATTGATAAAGAATAGTTGGGTAAAACAAAGTTACCAATGGTCTTATGCAGATGCTTCAGGAGTTCTCTTGAAGGGCTGGCAGGAAATTGAGGATAATACATATTATTTTAATCCGGAGTCTCACGCAATGGCTTCAGGAGTAAATTCACCAATTGAGGGTAAGTACTATTACTTTAATGATTCTGGTGCTTTGCAACGATCAGCATGGAAGGAAGATCAATATGGTCTACACTATTCTGATGCTTCTGGAGCGTTGGTTAAAGAAGGTTTGCGGGAAATCGATGGGAAAATTTATTATTTCCAAAATTACAATGTTAATAAAAATGAAATACGTCTAGAAGATCAAAATGTCATTCTTCACTTTTCTGACAAAGGCGCACTTGAGAAAGTTTCTAAGCTGAATGGAGAAGCGCTAAGCACGGTGACTGAAGTTACTTTTGAAGAGAAAACGTTAATGTTTGAAGGAGATGGTTCCACTAGAAAAAGCGGAATCTCTAAAATCTTTTTACCTGGACTGAATTTAGAGGGGAAAGAGCAGCCTGCATTGGTATATTACAGCTTAGAAGAAGGGCGTTACTATACCGGCTGGAAGGAAGTTGATGGAAAAAAATATTATTTCCAAGATGGTATAAACTATACTTTCGATGGTTATGAAACCATTGACGGAAAAAGATATTATTTTAATCATGACGGAGAAGCTAAGCTGACTGGATTTGATAAAGTTGATGGTAAGATATACTATTATAACGATAAAGGCGAAATGCAAAAGGGTTGGCAACAAATCGATGGTAAATGGTATTACTTCGATGATTCTGGAGCAGCTAAGATAGGATGGTTCAATGGTCCTTACGAAACCACTACCCATGGTTATGGATACTTTAGGTATTATGCCAAAGCGGACGGTTCAATTTATCAAGGCGTCACTGTTGAAATTGATGGCAAGAATCATACATTTGACAGTCATGGACACAGAGAATAAATGATACAAAAAGTCTATTTTTTATAAATATGACTTGCTAAATGAGATTCCCACGACCTCCAGATGCTTTCAGCATCTGGAGGATTTTTATTAACTTGATGGCTATGGGGTATGGAAACGATTCAAAGAATCATCCGCTCACACCTGGGAAAATCCCCAATTTTAGCGGGTGATTTTTATTATACTTTGTCTTGTAGTTTTCAATCATCATATAAAAGGTGGTTATTCAGGCCAACTAATTGCTTCATCATTTTGGTTATTTATTACATTAATAATTCATTATGCTTATCAAGAATTTGGTACTAATTTTGCATCAGAAATACTAAGTAGTCTCATATGGTTGATGATCTTCATATTGATTAGAGCGGTTCTTGAAAAAAAGAATTACTATTTTGATCATTTATAAATCAGAAGAGTAAATTCCCTGTAGCAGAATCCTTATGATAAGGATTCTTTTTTTTGTATCAAAAATCCACAAATAAAAAAAGATAAGATCGGCGAACACGATCTTATCTTTAGCACAAGGAGTAAACAAAAGGATAACTATCATATTTTTATTATAATCTATTTTTTGTTATTTTTTAATATTGGAACCATAATTAACAAGTATATCTATATTGAGAAATTTATTACAAAATTAGTTATAAATGATTCAAAACTCCAATGTAAACTTTTGTCCATTAGTTTACATTCAAACCCCTGAAGGAGTACGGAAACGATTCTGGTTATGAGGGGGCACTCTGGGATTTAATTACAAATTAAAAAAGAACTTTATTCAAGTTCTTTTAATCTACGATACAGGGCGGCCTGACTCACACCTGTAATTTGGCATATTTCTTTCACTGTTTTAGTGGTGTGCTCCCGTAATTCAATCGCATGATTCATACCTGGGTGTTTATCCGTGTATTTCTTCAATCTTCCTCTATATACTCCTTTTTGTTTCGCTAACTTTATTCCCGCACGTTGCTTTTCTTTAATTGTACCTTTGAAATAAAGTCGTACTGTTTATAAAAAAGATGTACCGTTTTAAAGAAAGTTATACCGTTTATAAAAAAGTTGCACCGCTTTATCCCTTTGTATAAAGGGATAAAGCGGTGCGTATTTTTAATTACAAAAAACATTTTGTCAAAAATACTTTACGAATTGTAAGAAATAAATTACAATACTTTCAAGAGGTGTTGCTATTGTTACATAATAAAATTGTCGTTTGTCGAGCAGAAAAAGGTTGGACTCAAGAAGAACTGGCAAAAAGAGTAGGTGTTAGTCGTCAAACTATCGCTACTCTTGAAAAAAATAAATATAATCCTTCTCTAATTCTTGCTTTTAAAATTGCAAATATATTTGAAAAGTCAATAACTGACGTGTTCGATTATCAGGAGGAGTGAGACATATGTTGTGGTTAAAATCTTTATTTTTAGTTTTAATATTCATCAGTCAGATGTATGTAATAAAATTTCAATCAAGTGATGAAGCAAAAGACGAAAGAGGGAGAGAAATTCAATATAAAACAAATAATTTGTTGTACAACATCCTATATTTAGGTATCATTGCTATTATTATTTTTCAATCGATAGATATTGTTCCTTCAGAATTTCTACCTGATTTATTGTTATATTTTGTGCTTTCATTAAGTGTGCTAGGCAGTATTTTTATATTTATCAACAGAAACAGGAAAAATTACTAATATGAGTTAGGCTTTTTATCTTGTTCTTTTAGACGATTGAACAAAATGTTTCTTTTAAAAAGTGAAATTTATATACTATATCATGAAGGAATATAGTTAAACTAACAGCTGCGTTTATTTAAGTAGGTCACATAAAATGATCAATCTTTTTTATAAAAACTTAAGGAATCCAAAATTAAAACCCACACATTTTGATCAAACTTTTTCAAAGTGTGTGGGTTTCTTCTATTTATAAAATCAATATTTGTAGCAATACTTTGATCAAACTTTAATTCAAACCAACACATTGTTCCCCAAAACGAAAAAATAAGCTAGTTTCATTTGAATATAAAAAAACGCTATACTTTTTGTAGGAATTTACAGAAAGGATGGCGTTTTTATGAATCTCTCGATTTCTGATGAACTACAGCTACTTTCTAAAGAGATGGGCATGTAGTGGGACCCTATATATACTGGTCAATTTACATTTGACAAAATTAATATCATGATTGAAATCATTTTTAACAGATACCGAATATTGCAGCTTACACAAAACATCCATAGTTTAAACTAAAGTTTAAGGAGCTGTTACGTCTCTCTTCTTTTTTTTATTGGGGCTAAATTATATTCCTTACGTGGCCATAAAGCGAAAAATATATAAATATCTAACAGCTCTAAGAATAAAAATAGGATGGATCCTCCCCACATGCCTTCAAAAATCCCCACCACATATAGCCATACAATAAGCGATAATGAAGCGACATAATAAAGTATCCGAGCAGAACACCACATGATTCTTTGAACAGTAGTATTTAAATCATATATTTTATTTACTTTCTTCTTTTGAAAAACAGGCTTTTTCTTTCGTATCCGCTTTTTCTTTCTACCCTTTGCCTTCATATAAACCCCTTTAATAAGATAATGAAAAAGGACAAATCTGGGTTCTATAAACACAGTAAAGATTTGTCCTTTTCTGATTGATAGAAACAATATGTTCTGAATTCAGGTTATAAATTCATATTCATTTTAACTTGTAAATATTAAAACTTCAATTAGGCTTTCAAATAAATACTTAAGCATTTATTTTATTTAAAATTGAAACTTTATTAGTAGTAAATAGTACATAATCTTGTTTTTGAGTTTTAATTAAGATGCGATCAGTTGTAGCATAAGGTGTCCCAATTCGAATTGCTTCAATTTTTTCAACACCAGCATAAGTATCATCTTCAGTAACTTCAATAATTTCATTTAATGGAATACTAACTTTTGCTAATTGCCATTTAATAATTAATTCCTCTGTTGTTTTTATAACATCAATACCCAACATATTACCAAGACCTTTCCATTCTATTTTCTAAATATAATTATAAATCAAATAAATGCACTTGTAATTAAATATCTTTATTGGATATTTATGTTTGCTAATGATATGAATAACAAATTTTTTTTATCTATTTTTGAAAGTAAACTTTTACCCAAAATTTTACATTGAAATCCCCTTAAACATTGACTTTTATCTAATTTCATTGATATTATAAAAAAAGGTAAAAAAGTATACATTCAAATCATTGAAAATAAAGGGATTGAAAAACAGATGGATAAAAAGCAACATTTAATTGATGTACAACCAATTCGGAGCATAGAACAGCTCAACGATATGAAATGGTCGCTCAAACGTCATTGTTCAGATCGTGATTATATATTATTTCTAATTGGTATTAATACGGGGTTACGTGTAAGTGATTTACTTAAAATGGAAACGAATGAGATTTTAAAACTTAAGCGAAAAAAACGGAAAGAATTTAAGGTTAAAGAAGGAAAGACAAAAAAGGAACGTATCATAAATATTACATCCATTTTTGAGGAAGTATTGCCATACGCTGAAGAGCTAAAAAGTACCTGGTTATTTTCTTCTCGAAAAGGGAATAAACCCATTAGTAAAATTCAAGCCTATCGACAGTTACAAAAAGCCGGAGATTTTGCCGGAGTAGAATCTTTAGGTACTCATACCATGCGTAAAACGTTTGGCTATTGGTTTTACAAGCAAACAAAGGATATTGCTATGTTACAAGAAATATTGAATCATAGTACACCACAAATTACACTAAGATACATCGGGATTAATAAGGAAGAAAAAGATAATGTACTTGATACATTCCGCATCTAATTTAAATTAGATGCTTCTTTATTTTCAGAGATATGTTGAAATGATATAGTGCCCCCTGCAAGTAAAAATTTTGTGTATTACCTCCTTTCAATCCAATACAAGTATATTTCTTATTATGATTTTTAGTTTTCGACGAATAAAAATGCCCTATTGTATAAAGGGGACGGAAACGATTAGGGGTTTTAAGGGCCACTCTGGAATTAAATACCACGCTTTAATTTTGATAATTGTATTTGAGAACCTCTAAATCCTTTAAAATCAATAACTTGTAATCTTATCAATAGAGTGTGATTATGCAATTATACATATCCAAATAAAGGGTTAAATGTATAAGTAATACCATTAAATTATTCTATAAGTATTTTTCTAAAATAAAAACTAACCCCTTCTAAATTAATATAGTTATTTTTTCATTGGATTTATTAAGTTGTAATCATTATAATTACTACGATAGAATTCATCATTAATTTTATTGGTATAATATATCCTCACTCATATTAAGTATGTAACTATAAAATTATCGAATACATAAGATAAAATTCTAATATTTACGACAAAATTTTACTACTTACGACAAAATTTTACTATATTCGCAATGGAGTTTAATGTTTTAATAAGGGCATAAGATATTAGTTACATTTTATGACATATAAAATCAAGATTACCTTTGTATATGTCTTTTATGTAACTGCTTAGGGAATACGTTTATAGTAGGCAATATGTACAAATATTTACAAGCTATATTTAGATTCAAACAATATGTATCTTTATAACTGCATATGACAATTAATTGTCTAAAGGTTAGATTTCATATAAATAAAAATTAAACCTTTAAAATTTAGTCCAACTATTTTATCAAAAAACACCAATTAATAGGAGGAGTTACCATGAAAAAAACGTTAATCGCAGGGTTATTAGTTACAGCAGTATCTACAAGTTGCTTCTCACCTGTAAATACTTTTGCAGAAAGTAATACAACTTATTTACAACCAAGTAGTATACTTGGACCCGCTATGGATAGGTTATCAAATTCGATTACGAAATTAGGATCACAGACGCCATTAATTCAAGGATATGGGCTAATCATATTACAGCAACCAGATCTTGATGTAAGTACTATATATGGAATAACTACTGATCAAGGCACTGTAAGAAACCATGTTCGAGACTGCCTGGATATAAATAACCACAAATTATCCGTTGTAAATCAAGACATACAGAGTTTCGGAATAAGGTTTACAAATTATTACAATAAATTAGTTGAACTAGCTGGAAAAATGAATGAAGATCCGGAAGCAAAAGTATTATTTGTACGTATTTTTAACTTACTTCAAGGTGACGTGCAAAAAATTCAGTATAATATGAAAATAACTTCAGAAGACTTAAACAATTCTAAAAACGAATTGGCTGAAGATAGTAATAATTTTTCTAGTAAAGTTAGCAGAGCGTTTGAATCTTATAAGGGTTCAGACGGAGACATTGAAAAATTAAGAACGGAAATGGGACAACTTAATGCAGGCATTCAAGAAGATTTTGAAAAACTTCTAGCTCTACCAAAAGAAAATCTAGACGGTTCTTTAAATATTACAAAGTCGGTTATTAATATTTTGAAAGACGGAGTTAAGGATAAAACTGTAGACGTGTCTAATTTGGAAGCGATTTATAACCAATATGGACAACTCAAAAATGATAAAGTAACAGAACTGAATAAAGCTATTGCTCAAAAGCAACAGAAACTAATTCAATTGGTACAAAATTTATCGAATATTGAAGTGCAAGCAACTCAAATGACACTTATTGAGCAGCAATTAAATAACTTTACAAGAACAGTTAAAAAGCAAACTCAGAGTTTTGACAATCTAGTAAGTAGTTGGGACACCTTTAATAACATAATGATTGAAACGGGGACAAGTCTTAATACTGATGTGAAAATAGATTCTAATTCATTACAAGCACGATTAAAAGAGCTTAAACAGTTTACGGATGAATTGAAAAAACAAACAACGGAATATCAAGAGAGTGTTACAAAAATAAAAGTAACAGGATGAAATTTGTAGAATTCAGAACAATAATTCTTAATAATGTAAGGAGAGAAAAATGTGATGAAAAAACCTTATAAAGTAATGGCTTTATCTACATTAATAGCAACAATCGTAGCGGGTGGCATTATGCCATCATATGCCTCGGCAGAGGCACCTGCACCTATTTATGCAAATCAAGACCTTAAATACCCTAGTTATTACCTTGGACCAACAGGGCTTGATAATGCGATGAAGGACACTAAATCCAATATGTTGGTAATGGACCTGTATGCTTTAACTATTCTTAAACAAGCAGATATTAATTTGGATGGTTTACCTTCAGTTGGCGATAATTTAAAAACAGCCATTAAAGCCAACCAAAATCTTACTAGAGAAAATGCAACATACTGGTTAAATAATTTGAAATCAGGGATAGTTACGACGAATCAAAATATTATCAGTTATGATACAAAATTCCAAAATTATTCTCGTTATTTATTACAATATAAAAATGATCCAGTCAAACTAACAGCTTTGCTTACAAAGTTGAATGGTGAAATTTCACAGAATAAAGATCAAGTGACCAAATTAGTGGAGGATTTAAAAAGCTTTCGCGGCAAATTAGAAAAAGATACACAAAATTTAAAAGGGAATGCTGAAGAAGTCGTAAATATTTTAACTGGTCAAGAAGCTGGAATTCCACTGTTTCAGAAACAAATCGAAACAAATAAAGCATTAATCGATGAGAATAACAAAATTTATATTGCATCGTCGGTTGCAACTGCTGCTGGTGCATATTTAGTTCTTTCACCTTTTGCGCCCTTAGGTGCACCTATATTAGGAGGCGGGATATACGGAGTAGTTTCATCGCAGCAGCAGATAATCAAGGCACAAGAAGAAATTATAACGCTAACACAAAATATTTCAATGGCGCAACTACAGTCAGCTAGGTTAACGATAGTGCAAAGTGATATTAAAAATTTAACAGATACAATTGATAAAGCTATTGTTTCTCTTGAAAATATAAAGACTGCGTGGGATGGAATGGGAACAAAATATGACGCATTGATTAAGAGTGCTAAAGCTGTTGACCCAGAATTCCTTGCTATGGATATAACAGCAGATCTGGATACAGCGAAGGATCATTGGGAGCAGATTAGAAAGTATGCTGAAAATATTCAAAGTAGTGAGATTTCGTTCTTGAACAAATAATATTACATCAAGAAATTGCCGAAGTAATGAAAAATATAATATACTGATTTTCCCTTTTGAAGAACACATAATGTGAGTCTCCTGTTCAAGTTTGAGCAGGAGACTTCCTATATAGTTATGAAACTTAATAAAGATTATAGAATAAGAAAGTACGAGAATCTCTATTTTAATATGTTGTTTTATTTGCAATAATCGTAATTCATTTGAAGTAAAGAATAGAAGCTTATGAATTTAATAAAATATGTGATACATGTGAAAAAGCAGGTGAAAAAGATGAATAAAAATTTATATAAGAAAATTATTTTGTCAACAATCATTACGGGAATGGCAGTGAGTAATGTAATTCCACTTCATACTTTGGCAGCAGAACAAACTGTGTCCCAACAGCAAGAAAGTTTGAAGAACTATTCCCTTGGTCCTGGTGAATTTAAAGAAGTAATGGGGAAAATGGTGGCAAATATCCTTACAATGGATTCATATGCCAATACAATCAGTAATCAACAGCTGACAGATTTAAGTAAAATAAGTTCTATAAATGGTGATTTACAAGCAAACATGATTAAGCATCAACGGGATGCAATAGAGAATGCCGACTTTTGGTTCATGCATTTTAAAACTCGTATTATGTACACGCATCAGAATATTGTAAGTTATAATGATACGTTTCAAGCAAGTTATAAGCTTTTACTAACTGCTATAGAGCAAAAAGATACAGAGAAATTAAAATATGAACTAGAAAATTTGTACAATAGTATTTTGTACAATAGTCAAAAATTAGATGTACTGTTAGAAAAATTGAAAAATTTTCAAGGTGAAATAGCAGAAAATACAAGAAATTTCAAAGAAGATTTCAATCAATTGGAGAATATTCTAGAAAGTACGAACGCTGGTATTCCGCTTCTACAACAACGAATTGAGAATTGTAATAATACAATTAAAGAAAACTATGATAAACGTGGTGGCTATATAGCTTTATCTGTATTTATGCCTCCGATTGGTATACCATTGATTGTCACTGCTGACAAGAATATCGCATCTGCACAACAAGAAATAGAACAATTAAAGTCCAGAATTTCTGGAGCAGAGGCAGAAGTAGTTATTTTGACTGATGCCAAAAATAAAACGGAACATATGGCTGCAACAGTTGGTACAGCTGTTACTGCTCTTGAAAATATAAAGACTCAGTGGGGGACAGTGGAGAAAAAATATAAATCATTGATTGACAGTGTTGACAACATTAGTCTAGACCTGTTTGATGAGATTATAAGAGCAGATCTGGATACAGCGAAGGATAATTGGCAAGACCTTAAAAATTATGCGGATAAATTATATGAAGGTGCTAAGATTGTACAAGGAAACAGATTATAAAAGTAGACCCACCAGAAGAGCGAATTAAACAAATGGCACCGGATTGCTCCTGAATGTTACATAATACACTCAAAAAAAGTCTCTTGGGAAATAATGTATCACTATGACCTAGTTTTACACGTATCTCGACTGAACCCCAGTATTCCCCCTTGCTATATTTAAAAGAAAGAAATGTGAGGAGAGAAGGCCATACGGAAAGTTCTTTTAGGAAATTTATTAGTATTTGCAATACTAATGAGTATGTCCTTTGAACATAACGAAGTCGTAACGAATTCTAAAGAAGAAACTGAAGAGGTGGATTTACTCTTTCCATATGAGTATTAAAAAAGAAACAATCACTAATGATAAACATAATGTTTCAATAAGTAATGTCTTTTTCAAAATACATCCTCCCCAAAATATATTGTTTATTTAATTATAGAAATTATGGGTTATTTTTTCTTAGTGTTATTCAGATTCGAAAAAGGCGAAACGTCAAGTAACTCCCCAATATACAATAAAGGTTTTTGTATATAGCTTGTTTTCTTCTAACCTTACAGAACTGTCATCTTTATGTAAGGTTAGAAGATAGTTTGTTTAACATTTTAAATGTAATAATAAGATTATAAAAAACGAAAATAAATTTTTAGAGATTATAGGAGTGTGTCAGCAATGATCGTAACAACAACTAATACTATTCAGGGTAAAGAAATTATTGAGTATGTAGACATCGTAAACGGTGAAGCAATTATGGGTGCAAATATCGTACGCGATATCTTCGCTTCTGTTCGTGACGTTGTAGGTGGCCGTTCTGGTGCTTATGAAAGTAAATTAAAAGAAGCTCGTGACATTGCGATGGAAGAAATGAAACAACTTGCAACGCAAAAAGGAGCAAATGCAATTGTTGGTATCGATGTAGACTACGAAGTGGTTCGTGACGGAATGTTAATGGTTGCGGTAAGCGGTACAGCAGTACGTGTGTAAATAGATAGAATGTGGATTTTTCTATAGCTTTTATGTATTTTCTATAAATATAGATGCATTATGTTTATGAACACATCACAAAACATAAAAAAGGAAGAGAATTTTTATAATTCTCTTCCTTTTTTATTTACGAGAAATTTCATGTTCATTAGCTGTTTAGTTCATCGAAAAATGCTGTAGAATGTACCTATTCTATTATAACAGTATAAAACATGGTTTTAAGATGTAATATTGCATATCAGAATGTGTTGATATATATATAAGTACTTACTATAATGAGAGCATAAAGATAAATCACATCTTAGCAACAACAAAAGAGGAGGAAATAATATGACAATCGCAATGA
>NZ_PCOH01000043.1:0-23050 GCF_002976445.1 Bacillus sp. MYb56 | reverse complement strand
TTTCCAGATCACCTTTGATAAGATGATTAACTGCTAATAGCTCAATAATTTTTCCGTGTTCCTTTATTTCGAACACAATCGGTTCTGTAATAAGAACGTAACCATTTGGAGAAGCCTTTTCTACAAATGAATATTTACCATACGCTAAATCTTTGACGTTAACTTCACCATTTTTATCTGTCTTATATTCCCCAATTACTTTCCCGCTTGCATCTTTTAGCTCGAATACTGCACCTTCTAATTTTTTACTGATATCTTCATTATCTACTTTTAGTAATTTCACACTACCTTTCACTTCTGTATTTTCCACTGTAAAAGTAAGTGTTTTATTGTGCTCTTTAATTTCAAAAGGATACTTTGTTTTATTTCCAATATATCCATTAGGTGTTTTTGTCTCTAAGAAATAATATTTACCATACGTAAGACCATCAACATTTGCAATTCCATTTTCTTTTGTTACTACTTTTTTCACTTCTTTTCCATCTTCAGTAAAGACCGTGAATTCAACATTAGGTAACATCTTACCTGAATCACTAAGTTTTTTTATTTCGATGTTACCTTTTACTTTGTTGTTTACTACTTGAACAGCTCCTATTTCCCCTGTCTTAACTTCAATAGTTTGTGGTTTATCACCTGAAACATAACCTGTTGGTGCTTTAATTTCTTTTACTATGTAGGTACCAATTGGTAGGTTATTTAATTCTGCAGTACCATCAGCACCCGTCGTGATTTTTCCAACTGATTCATTATTTGCATTAAAGACTTCAAATACTGCACCAGCTAATATTTCTCCATTTTCCCCAACCTTTTTAATTTTTAAAGAACCAGCAGCTTCCCAATTTACTGCAAGGTCACTACTAAGCTTTTCCTCATTTCTTTCTAGTAGCACTGTAGCATTCTGAACAGTATCAGTACCGCGATAAGCAATTGCTTGAACTTTAGTTAAATTTGTAGCAACACTTAGATTAAATTCACCTGTTTTTGTATCTTTAGGAATTTGGATACGGAATTTTTCCCCAAGTGAAAGCTGATCTTTCACTTCTCCATTTTCACTAACAATTTTAACTCCATTAGGTGCATTTTTCGCTACTACTTTATAAGAACCACTCTTAGCATTTGTTTGTACTGTGTATAGGTTTGTTTCAAAAAACTCACCCTTTAATTCTGCCTTTTGCTTTTCAGCAGGAATCACATTCATAAAAATATCTTGAGTATCTTCACTTGTATTTGCAGCATTAATAATTGTCTTAGCCGCTTTTTCAACATTTTTATTTTCATGCTTTAATTCATTTACATCAAGTTGACCTAATGCATTCCAAACCGCAAGCTGAGTTGCATAATGTGCTTCATTCTTATTAGCTACTCCCAGTTGTTCTATACTTTTTTGTGGGAAACCATTTAATAGAACCCTATATACTACATTATCTGTTTTCCCCATTTCAGGAAGATCTTCACCATTTGGTGATTTTAAGCCAAGAGTTAAACAATAAGCAATTTGACCGCTTGAATTTTTAATAATTTCAGTTCGAATGTACTTACCTAAACTGTTGCTATAACTCCAGTTCATTGAATACTTTTCATGCGTCATAACCTCCGCATTTGCCTTCGGTAGAAACACATTAAAGAATAATGCTAGTACTGATAATAATGCAAAAACTCTTTTAACAACTCTTCTCCCCAATTTTAAAACCTCCCTAGATAAAATGAATCCGATGTATTATTCGAATATTTAAAATAATCACAACGAAGATATTTCATATTATAAGACATAAAGTTACAAATATTATATTATTTTTACAAATTATTTATTTTCTCAACAACCACTATAAATTATAATATTAAAACATTCCATTTCACAAAAGTAACAATATTAGGATACCTTAGCAAAATAAGAAACTTGGTAAAATACTAGAATAACGGTAGTTGGAGTACGGAAACGATTCTTGGCATGAAGGACCACTACAAAGATATTTTAATATGTAAACAGATATTTTCAGATTGAATATATGTATTAATAATGAAATTTTATTGCATTTACACCTGCAATGTTTATATAAAAGATAGTAAATTATGTTTTTATAGGATTTTTTCTATTAGTTTACTGGAAATTTGCATTATTATGTGACAATAAATATCATTGTATTTAATATAAAATGATATAAAAAAAGGGGCACGCAGATAATTATTAGAACTTTCAATCAATTAATTATACTAAAATTAGTATTAAGAATATTAGTAAAAAAGTAACAACGTTATTACTAAGTTCGAATATTGGTCTAAGTACCCTAGCATCTCAATGGTAACCTCTTGAATACTTTTACGTTTTTAAATAAATTAAAATAACAAAAAAATAATAATTTTTAATTTTTTTCTTTGTAATTTAATAAGTTACATGTTAATATGGCGAAGGTTATAAAATGGATTTCGCCATACACAATGTTTTTTCGGAATATTCACTCCAGAGAAACGTAACTATTTCTGTAATTTGCTTTATCTTTTACCTATACAAGGGCTACTTTCAAGTTTTTTGTTCATAAGTAAAAGTAACTTTTTATTTCTATCTTCCTCATCGATTTTAATATAAATGGTAAAAAAGCACTTTTTCAAGTGCCCTTCCTTTTCTTTTTTAAAGATAGAAAATCTAATAAAATCAAACACCTAGATTAAACACATACATAATCCTACTTACAAACTCTCAGAGAGGTATAAACTATGGGAATTCCTACACTATTATTAAATACATTTATTATTATTATTTGTATCCTTAGTTACCAAGTATTTTGGCTAGAACATAAAGAAAAAATGGCATGTAATAATATATTAATTTCTGTACTTTCCTCCATTGCAATTATTTTTTGTATGACTTTTCCTTTTCATTTACACGCTGGGTTCATTTATGATTTACGTTTTATTCCCATTATATTAGTTTTTCTATATGGAAATACAAAGAGCATTATTTGTATTGGAGTTTTATATCTTTCTTATAGATTTTACTTAGGTGGAAGCGGAGTCTTCCCATCATTTATTATCTTTACTATTATTTCTGTTATTACAATCATGTTTCGTTACTTGTCACCTACTTATTTCAAGGAAAAGAAGATATTATTAAGTATTCTACTTATTTTGATATGTACAACTTCCCTTTCTATCTGCGGTATTGTAACGCAAATAAATACAGGTGTTAAAATTGACTCTACTCTCATTGAATTTTTATTCAATTATATAATCATAAATATTTTCACAGTATTATTATCAGTTTATTTAATAGAAGGAATGATCGAGAAATATAAAATAAAAGAAAGAATGCAAAGAGCAGAAAAATTTTATATAGCTAGCGAACTAGCTGCATCGATCGCGCATGAAATTCATAATCCACTGACCACGGTACGTGGATTCACTCAATTACTAAATGAAGATGAGAGTGCTAAGATGTCTCAAGATAAGTACTTAGAAATTATGTTACTTGAAATGCAGCAAATACAATCTACTATTAATAACTATTTATCTTTAACCAAACCACAAAACATTATAAAAGAGGAACTAGATATTAATTACATATTAAATCAAGTGAAAGATAATATTTCACCACTCGCTCTTTCATATAATGTTGAAATAAAACAGCATATTACAACAGATTCCCTTTACATAAATGCTAATACTGAAAAATTTAAAATATGTCTAACCAACATCATACAAAATGGAATTGAGGCTATGAAAAATGGTGGCGTATTACAAATAAATATACAAAAAATAAAAGGTAATATTGTAATTGATATTATTGATACAGGAATAGGAATGTCTTCCCAACAAATAAAACGTATTGCCTTGCCATTTTATTCAACAACAGAAAAAGGTACTGGGCTTGGTACTATGATTGCGTACAGTATTATTAAAGAATTAAACGGAGATATAGAGATAGAAAGTGAACTAGGAAAAGGAACACACTTTTCTATCACTATCCCCTGCTAATATAATAGAAGATTTATTTAAATGATATTATTTTGTAGCTAATATAACCATATAAAAAGAAGACGTAACTATTCGTCCTCTTTTTATATGGTTCTGGTGCAAAAATGTTAGTTAGAAACATAGAGCAGCAATTTCACAATTTATTCACAAGTACCGTTAAGCGCAAGTTTACGTTAAGTATGCTATTTGCATAATAATGTTTTCAAGAAAAAAGTAGCTGTACTTTTGTGCAGCTACTTTTTTATGCAATAAATCAGTAATAGATATTCGAGCTGCAATAAATGCCCCTTTTATACTTTGAAATGTAATTTGCAAACTACAATTTGACATAATTCTAATAGTATGAGATGTATATTTCTCCATAAAAGTAACTTATTTTTATCTCTTTTAAACAATTTATTATATTATTTTCATCTAATTAGGCACAGAAACGTTTTGCAAAATCTTACTACTTTTTAGGAAAAACGTTTTTAGGGTACATTTTAAAATAGCTCTTTTTCTTTGAAATATTTCTGTGCTTAATATTTAAAATATCTTATGTCAAAATTTTCCGCAACAAATATGTTAAATGATTCATAATTATATATAATATGGAACATTAAAGTTAAATATTCCGTATTATACTCTATTAAATATAGCGTATTTAATTTATTAGTAATTAATTTATTAGTCTAAGTATGAATTATAAAGTATGTTCGTTTAAAATTGTCACAATATAATTTTATATTCGACGTTTTTAATTACTCGTGAAACATTTGCAAATGTTTTAACCGTTATGTATAAGGTAAATATCCCCTCTAAATATAAGATTTACTTAATTTAGATTCTTTCTCTCATAGTAATAATGTCGAAAAAAGTCGAATTTTTATATTTTTTCTTTATTTTCTAGTTGTAAACGTTTTATTTTCATGTTACCATCTTAATCAAACATTAGATGGTAATAAAACTTAAAGTATTTCTTTCCCTTAGAGACATATAAACGTTCGGTAATACCATGAAAATAAGGCCAAAGAAATATGAGTTACCTGATAAAAGATTTAATAGGATTTTTACCGCCTTAATTTTCTGTTAATTCAGAATGTAACACTTTAACATTTTGTCCCTAAACAAAATTTAAATTTTAGTGTGGTAAACTCAAAAAGCTAAATCACCCACCAAAATTAATAAATGATATATCCTGTTATATCTAGCGATCAGTCATGAGAAATAGATTTCTTCCTAAGAAAACTTAGCCCATTAATAAAAAGTGTCTAAATTTCTATCTTTATTACCATCTATTGTTGATAACATATTTACCAACTATAAAAAAGAACCTATTGAAGGTTCTTTTTATTATAATCATTAGCACTTCAATTATTGATAATCATTGGTGTTGAATCTTTATTCCCTCACCTTATATAGTTTTCTTTTATTAACACTTGAAGACTTATTGAGGTACGGTTCTGATTTTAATTTTTTTTTTATTTTTAAGCGACTAATTTCCGAATGATGGGCCATCCACAGTTTTATATCTAATAAAGAAAGAATTATGTCTGTTTCAAGTGACATTTTGCTTACCTCCTTCTCTCTTATGGGTTATGTAGATAATATATCTCTTGAATCTGGAGCCTTTAGAACACATAATGGATACCCTAAAAAATGGACTTTATTTTATCTTTATCTTATCTTTACCTTATCTTTAAATTTTTCTATTAAACTTAGCATTTAGAAAAAAATTTTCGAGTCTAAAAAAGCTGGGAAATAGAGAATTATTGAATTTTTTTAATAACCAGCCACCATTGAAAATAGGGTTTCTTGTAAAAGGAGGAGTAATATTTGAAGAATAAGAGAAAAGTACAAACTATTATATTATTCTTTATTAGTATTTTAGGGTTAGGAACAATAATCGGGATACTATATTTTAATGACAAAACCAATACTCAAAAAAATAAAGCGTTTGCTACCGAGGAACGTTTATTGCAATATGAGCCCATCATGAAAAAAGAATTAGAAAAATATAATTTGGGAGAAAAAACAGCAATTTTACTAGGAATTATGTACCACGAGAGTAGGGGTGAGGGCAACGACCCTATGCAATCTTCCGAATCACTTGGATTAAAGCCAAATGAAATCCAAGAGATAAACTTGAGCATTAAACAAGGGGTAAAGCACTTTGTTCAAATGTATAGATATGGAGAAGAAAAAGGTGTTAGCATGGATACAATTATTCAAAGCTATAATATGGGGCCAGGCTATATTGATTTTATTGCCAATCAAGAAGCTAAACAACACTCGGAAGATACAGCTAAACAGTTTTCTAAGTTGAAAGTTGATCAGAATCCAGCTACATACACTTGTGGTGGAAATAAACAAAATTTTAGATATCCATATTGTTACGGTGATTTCACATATACAACAAAAGTGAATGAAAAAGCAAAACTTATTGAAGAACGCCTCCAAAAAAATTAAAATTGTATATATTTGTTTGAAGGAGTTTTCCATTTACTTTTATATGGTTTTTCATCAACTTTTATCCCCTCTTACCATCTAAATGTATATATACAACTATCGTATCATATTTCAATTTAAATACGGCTCTAGTTACATATTTCGCAAGAAATCTATCCAGAATATAAATAAAATCACCATTTTACATGAAATAGTATCCACTTAGCGAATTCATTAGGCATAAAAATAAATGTAGATTCAATAAAAAGAGAGCACCCTCGCTATTGGTGCTCTCAATGTGAATTGGGGTTTATCCTGAGCATTGAATAGGACACGAAGAACTCGTCCTGTTACATAATATTATGCTTGTCCATATTATAATGTGCAATAAAAAAAGCACCCTCGCCCAGGCGCCAAGAGATACATATACGTTGAGGTAACTAACACGTTAGAAAAGGCCCTTCCATATCATTGTATGATTATCAATTATCTTTATACCTAGCAGACTCATTAAATACGTTTAATGTATCATTTCTATTAGTTTAACCATGCCTAATGCCCTCCAATTCATGGTTAGTATTCTAAATAGACCAACGATGTATTATAATCCTTTATATACCCAAGGAGGTTTACCATGCTTAATTTTCATAAAACATTCCCCATCTTAGGATTCTTTTGGTTTTTATATAGTTTTATCGGCATCATCTTTTTATTACTATTCCTTAGCGTATAGTAACAACGCGTATAAATATATGTTTAATGTGTGATTTCTATTATCGGCTTTGTTAACTAACACTTAAATTATTTTAACAGCCTTTTGTTTAATTCCCTCAAAGCTGTTTTGTTACTATCCCATTTTAAAAGCGTTACGGCTTCCTCAAAGCACAACCATTTATACTTGAAGTGTTCTTTAGATAATTTAATATTTTTTGTAGGAACTTTAACTCCAAAAGAAAATTCTTTTATTACATAAACATCTTCGCCCCAAAGAAATTCACCAACTACATCCTCTACTGGTAGTGAAGACACAGAATCTAGTTTTATATATGGACTTTCTCTTGTAATACCAGCCTCTTCAAATGCTTCCCGTTTTGCTGATTCAATAGGAGTCTCACCATCTTCTCCACCACCAGCTATTCCTTGCCAATAACCATAATCACTTCGATTAAAAATGCCATATTGAATGGAATCATCAGTTTTTATATAAGGAAATATCAATACTTGATACGGCGCTCTCATTGCTTAACCTCCTCTCGAAAAAATATGAACAATTTATTCACTAACTTGCTATTTTAGTAAATAAAGAGCCAACATCAAAATTCTACATTAATAATGCAGGTTTATGGTATCGGCTCTCCATTTTTTAAGAATTTTATTTTTCATAAATAGGTTTACTCTTAACGTGATAAAAACCTGCTTATTTCTTATTTAATTTGCTTAGCGTGTTTTTTTTCGAAATGCTGGCGGTATCACATGTTGACTAACCGGTCCAAATAGTCCCTAAAACGGTCGTTTAAGGAACTTTATTTATATCTATCAAAACTGACTGAAATATGTTTAAAATTCAGTTCAAAAACTCATTACCAAAAACAAAGTTTTATATCAAACATCAAATACCGTTTATGGAACACTCTTAATATACGGAAAACCAAGTTTTTTAAATAAAAAGTTCCTTAGCGTACGAAATTCGCGTTATGTTGGCGGGACCCCATCGCTATCAAGCTAAGGATACAAGAGGGTATATGTGAGTGTATTTTTTTGAAATTTCTACGACTACACTAAAAATATGCATAACAAATAAACCTACCAAAAGGGTGTTTTGAAAAATATTATGCAACTTTGAAACCCTTTAACAACGTACACTCATACATAACGCCTAGGATATCAAAGACTGTTTTCTTTTCGTAACGGTGAGATTTCCGTCCGTTTTTCTCTAAAAGATTGAACAGACGTAGGAAAATCTTTGATAATTCTTGGGTGCCCTTTTGTAATCCTTGGTAAAACAATAGATAATAATTCTTTATCATATAAATGGATTTGTATTCACTTAACTCTTTCTTTTTCTTATTCAAGAGTAACTGACGCATTTTAAACATGGTAGATGTACAGAGTAAAATGCTAATAAGTTGCCCATATAAATGGCATTCTAAGCGTTCTTTCTTAATTTCTTTGCACTTGTGAATTTGAAAGAAAGATTTCCATGTTTTGAACAAAATTTCAATTTGCCAGCGTAATGAATACAAGTCATGGATATGTTCCGTTGGAACATTTTCTGCAGAAAGATTCGTAATATACACGTTGATTCCACTCAACCGTTTACTTCTTTCTTTGTAGGTAATACCTTTCTTTTTTTCTTTTTTGGCTTGTGCCTTCAATCTTTTCTCTGTTTGTTCCTTTGTTAATCGATGAATAATAACACGAGCTGGTAATTTTTGATACTGTCCAATGTATGATTCTGAAATTTCCATTGTTTGACCAGGGGACAATTGATTCATGAGTTCTTCCATATCTAATTGAATATAGAGTGTTCCTTTCTTCACGGTCCCATTGTGAAAATACTCTGGCTCATCATTCTTACGATAGATTCGAGAATTTAATTTCAAACGTGAGACATAGTAAGCTCCTTTATCCTGGATCTTTTGTAAGTCATGTAAGTCAAAGTAACCTAAATCTCTTATATACAAGTCTTTGGATTGAATGTTTTTTAGGCTTGTGGAACCAAAGGCTTTATCATTTTCTCTTCCTTCTCCTACATAAACGTACAGGAACTTCCCGCTCAATAAGTCATACTCTAATTGAATTTTGACTCCTGCCGTATGGCTACTTCCACCTGAACCTTGATAATGTGAAGAAAACTTATCTGGAAGCTGAAATGTTGTAGAATCTAGAATCCGAATGTGCTTGAAGTTCGTAGTATATTGATGAATTATTTCTTGTGTTGAATGAATTCTTTGGGTTAGAAGGTTAGCTAGAACTTGTTCAAGAAACTTTACTGCGGAAGCATTAAATCGTTGGTTAAGTCCTTCAGGACTTATAAGAACACCTGTAGATACTTCAAGACAGCTACATAATTGCGTGAGTGATGTACTTGCGACCTGTTGACTAAGCCATACACATAAAGCAACTAACTCCTTTGCTTGATATTTACTCTTTCGCTGAACGAATCCTTTTTCTTTGGCTAAGTGTTCTAGAACATGAGAAGACATATGTCGTTGTAATTCTTCAGCAATCGGTTGAAATTCATCAAGAATCGAAAGATTCATAAAGAAACGCCATCCTTTCTTATAATTCTACAGAAAGGATAACGCCTTTTTTGCTTTATGGGTAGTGTAAAACCTTAGCTTGATAGCGATGTGGTGCTACCCCTAATTGGTCTTGTAATGCCCGTTCTCGAAGCACCGTGTTTCCCGAAAAAAATTGCGCGTGCTAATGCATTCATAGCTTCTCCTTTATTCAACCCCCTTTGAATCCGCCAGCGTAAAGTTTCGCTAGAAATATAGTCTAGGATAAACAGTGTTTTTTCAATGCGTCCCATATATCCAGTTATATATATTCAAGTGGCTTTTTTCACAAAAGAATCATAAAAAACTCTATCTATAGATAGAGGGTATTCAAAAAAATCATCTTTCAGATAGATGTTCTAAAATATTAGGGATGTTACAATCCTCCAGTAAGTAAGCAAATAAACAATAAATTTATACTTTATGGGGGTTTTAATTTGAATACTCAAGCTTGGATAATGATTGGTGCATTTTTAACAATTGTATTATTAACACAAATCGGAAGGAAAGTATTTACAACCACAAAGGCTGTATTGCCATTTATTCTTTGTGGTATAAGTGTTTATTTATTCGTCGAGGAAATACCTACCTCAGGTTCAAATATGACCGCACTCATAATCATGACAATGGTCGGCATGATCATGGGAGGGCTAATGCTTTTTACTGTGAAAGTAGAATATGGTTCTGACAATAAAGCGTACGTAACTGCTGGTATTCCTTATTTATGTTTATGGATTATTGGACTTGGATGGCGTGTCTTATTAGCTTATGTAGCGACAGACTGGTATCCACAACAATTTATAGATTTCATGGTATCGAATCACTTGGATTTTAATGTTATAGCCCCTGCTTTCGTATTTTTTACAATTGCGATGGTAGTTATTCGTACTATTGGAATTGTGATTAGGATACAAAGATATAGAAAAAATCTAAAAGCAAATTAAAGAAATAGGTTAAGAAAAACAACTTCTTTTGTATAATGAAGTAGGAAAAACAAACACACTATAATAACTACTTCATTATTCTTTTAATTTCAGATTTTAGATGATATGCATTAAAGGAATTTAACTCAACTATGAACTATTATAATTGGGAGTTGTAAATTTCCAACCTTTAAATCAAGAAATGGATATTCATCTATAGCCAAGAAATATAGAAACTAAACAGTAAGGTTGGGAGGGAATAAGTACATGGAAAAAGTATTTTTAAAAATGATTGATAGTCATGCAGGAAATGCGATAGGAAGCATCTTAATATGCGTATTTTTTTATAAAGGTTTCGCACCTCATGGTACCTTTGCAATATGGGTTTGTAGCGTTTTTGTAACAATTTATCTATGGATGTTGTATTCACCAAAATCTTGGTGGAATGCAAGGAAGTACGCTTTATTTACGAGTATATTAATAAGCATATCATGTGTATTATATTTTTCTCATCCGAATTTTCCAAATTATGCGTTATGGCCACTCATAGTTTTTCTTGCCGCTGCAGAACCAAAGTGGCAACGAATAACGACAATTTTAGCTGCTATAACGGGGATAGTTATTATTCTATTTATACATACGAATACGTTTCCTTATCAAGAAACATTAATTATTATCGGCCTCTATGTCTCGATCCGAAGTACATCCAAGCTAAGAGACGCATATCAAAAAAATCAAAAACAACTAAAAGAATTAGACGAAGCACATGCTGAACTACAAGAAACAACGGTATTTTCTATGCGATATGCAGCTTTTACGGAAAGAACAAAATTAGCAAGAGAGATTCATGATGGACTTGGACATCAAATGACCTCACTTATTATTCAATTACAGGCTCTTAAGATTATGTTAAGGAAAGATCCTGTTGCTGCCCAAGATCATGTTGAAGAACTTTTAAAGGTGGCACGAAAAGGAATGGAGGAGATCCGAGTTGCTGTTAGAGAATGGACAAGTGATGAAAAAGATCTCGGGCTTACTTCTTTAAAAGGATTGATTTCACAGGTTCAAGCAAATTCTTTATTACAAATTGAGTTCATTCAAGCTGGAAATATAACAGAGTGGACGATGGAGGAAAGTACAACTCTGTATCGCATTCTACAAGAGTCTTTAACTAATGTCTTACGACATTCTAATGCAGATTCTGTTATTGTAAACGTAACAGAAATAGACGGAGTAGTAAAACTCACAATTGATGATAATGGTATATATACAGGGGATAAGCCATTAAAATATGGCTTTGGACTCAATGGTATGATAAAACGCTGTAAATCAGTTGGAGGTAATTGTTCCTTTTTTCTAAATGAACCAAAAGGACTTCGAGTTGAAGCCACTATTCCAATTCAGAAAAATGGAGGAGAAGTATGACAGAAAAGATTCGTATTGTGCTAGCTGATGATGAACCATTTGTTCGAAAAGGCCTATGCTATATTATTGAAATGCAAGATGACATGGAGATAGTTGGGGAATGTAAAGACGGTAAGGAAGCAATTAAAGTGGCTTTAGAAACTGCACCAGATATGGTAATTATGGACATTCAAATGCCTGACTTATCAGGCATTATGGCTACTAAAAACATTATGAGTATATTACCAAACACAAAGGTTGTCCTATTAACAACATTTGATGTACAACAATATGTCTTAGATGGTATTCGAGCTGGTGCAGTGGGTTATATATTAAAAGATACTGAAACGGAGGAAATGCTAGATAGTATTCGATCTATGAATAGAGGGGCAATGATTTATAATAGCACGACAGCAAATCAAGCTTTTACACAATTTATAAAATACGATAATAATGATTATAATTTAGCTGGCGAAGAACTTGAATATACGGAAACTCTAACTAAGCGGGAGATTGATGTTTTACAATTATTAGCTTATGGAAAACAAAACCATGAAATAGCTAAAATCCTTTATGTTTCCGAAGGGACAGTCAAAACTCATATCCACAATATTCTTCAAAAACTAGATGTAACAGATCGTACACAAGCAGCTGTAATGGCAATTCGAAAAAAATTGTAAAGTGATATCTGCTGTATGTAGTAAAAAGAATAAAATTTTAAATTAACATAGTGTTTTTCTAATTGAAATTAAACAGATCATAATAAAAAAGAAAGAGAGTATAGCATGGATAATACAACTGGTCTTATTATTTTAATTCTTATAATTCTCCTTCAACTAAAAGAAAGGGAATTGAAAGTTCAACGAATGTGGATTGCTCCTGTATTGATCGCATGCTATACATTTACTCATGTATTTAACGATCTCACATTAATAGAAACAGGTCTATTTGTAGTATTACTTGCTCTTGGAGGAATTGTAGGAGCTGTGCGTAGTTCTACAACTATAATACGAATCGATAAAAATAATGGGAAGGTTTATGCTAAAAATTCTTATATCGCCTTAGGTATATGGATTGTTGTATTTATTTTACGTTTTATTGTAACGTATATTTTTAAAGGTTCAAGTCAGTATGCGCTAGGTTTAGTAACGAATGGTATTTTTTGCTTTATTGCGGCGAGTGAGTGTATAAGAAGAGTGATTCTATACTTAAAAGCAAAAAGTTTGATGCATTCAAAACATTAACTATTGCTAAGGGTAATTTTTGTAGTGTAGCAAATTTCAGTGTTTTTCTAACACCAACACATTGCTATCAAGCTAAGAAAAACAAATACCCCAGAACGAAAATTTTGTGCATTTTGCTCGTACTTATTGTTTTGGGGTAATTCGTACTTTTAGCTTGATGGTGATGTGGCGGGACCCCATCGCCATCAAGTTAAGGTTTTGAAGTACCCCCTAAACGAAAAAATTCTTTCTCTATAGGGGCACCATATCAAAAAAGAAAATTGTAAGTTTAGACACATTTTAGATACAAAATAACCGATTCCTTATACGTTAAGGGACCGGTTATTTATTTTCCTACTTTTTTAGGGAGGTTTTTCTTGTAATGGTCTTAAATGATTGATTTAAGGTTATAAACTTAAATCATAAATAAAAGATAGAGTAAAAACTATATAAGAAATAAATGTAACGAAAACAAGAAAACATATAAACTGAGCATTAGATACATATTGTTCTATTCTTTTTTTCATTTTAATTAGTATTATTTTTCAGATGTGAAGTATCAATTTGAATTTCACCTTTCCAAGATCCAATTACTTTTCCAATTCTATTTATATTTACATCTAAAGTAAGGGGCTGTTTAAAATCGTCTTTTCCCCCAGAAACTATAACAAATGTAGCAACACCTTCGGGTTTATCATTATCACGAATACCTACATCATTTAATTTTTTACCTGCTGCCATAAGTTCAAAAGGAAGACGGTCATCTGAATCATGGATAAATGATAGTCTCCCTTCATGTTTAATCTCAGGGTTTTCCTCTTGTTGCCCATTAATTTTACCATCACTTTCGAGCTCTAATCCTGATGTATCAAATTCAAATGGTACTAAACTTCCGTCAGCTTTTTCCATTCTATAATGAACTGATATACGTGAATCTGCGATATATAATTCTTTGAAATGTACAGTAATACCTTGATCTGTAATTTTTTCATCAATAGGAATATATTCACCATTCTTCATCATATCTTGTGTTACACCATTTTCATCTTGTATTCCTTCATTTACAACTTTATCATTTGTAATTGCATCAGAAAAATATGAGGCAACATTTGTAGCCGCTACTTGTACTTGTGGAATCATTGCTGTTGTGAACAGTGCTGCTGCAGCTACTGCTGTATACATGAAACGTTTTGATTTTTTACTCATGTTTGTAAAGAGTCCCTTCTTCTGTTGTTTTTTGTGATTTATATTAGAAACATTGTCTAGCTTGGAACGACTTTCAAATATTTTCCATGCTTGTTCTATATCAATTTTGATTTCTTGTGGTGAACTTGCAGATTCTTCATCTAGCATTACGTTTTCCCATTGATTTAATTTACTAATTTCTACTAATAAATCTTGGCATGCTTCACATGTATCTAGGTGCTTTGTGAATTCCTTTCTTATATCATGAGAAAGTTCTCCATCAATATATGTTTGAATAAATCCGATATCATAACATTTCATTTGTTATGCCTCCTCCATTTGTTTATAAATCTTGCGAAATTTCATTTTGGCTCGGACCAATAATGTTCCAATAGAAGATATTTCAATTTGAAGTATTTCTGCAATTTCTTTATATTGAAAACCAGAGAATTTCATTAGTAAAAGGGTTCGTTCTCGATCATTCATTTTATTTAGTATCGTTTGTACCTTTGTAATTTCTTCTTTTCTTATCCAATCATCGTCTAATGATGAAACATTTTGTACTTCATGGTATTGTATTTCTTTATCAATCTTCGCTTGTTGCCTTTTTTCAGATCGCAAATGGTTATAAGCTACATAAGTAGAAGATTTAATCAACCATCCAGGTATGTTTTCAATTACTTTCCAGTCGCTACGATATAATTGTAAAAACACTTCTTGTGCTAACTCTTCAGCGATAGATTGATCCTTAACAATCCATATAATCTGTTTCACAGCATAAGCATAGTACTGCTTAAATAAATCTTCAAAAGGTATATCAGAAGCATGACTTTCTTCATTTTCTATGGTTAACATGTTAGTTTAAACCTCACTTTCAATTTGATGCCTGTATTATAGAGAAACCAGAAAAACGGATTTTGTGACAGTTTTTCTGGTTATTTTTTTATTATGTACTAAAAAAAGCATTCATCTGATTAAAAGATAAATGCCAAAAGGGAAATGAAAACATAAAACTATAACTCTTGCAGTAGTTTTCTATTAATGGGGTACCGCCACATCGCTATCAAGCTAATAAAAAAGAAATGCCCCCTAGAATGAAAAAAACGCCATCCTTTCCTATGATTCTACAGAAAGAATACCGTATTTTTTCATTTTAGGGGAATAATTAATCTCTTAAGTTGATGAGCATGCAGCAAGCCCCTTTAAAGGTAATATTGTGGTACCAGGCTGCCCTCTATACTGAAAAGGTAATATCACAACTCAAACTGCTATATTTATTTCCTGTCGAATACACTCTTTTTTATTAGCACGTTTCCATAAATATATGGTGTAGAAGAATAAAATTGCAATAATAATATATGCAAAAAGCGACGAGGCTTGAACATTCCCCATAAAATTAAAGAAATTATTAAAAGCGTGGAAAGTAATGGTGATAATAATTGATTGCTTATTTACGATAAGTAAGGACAGAACAAGTCCAACTAAAAATGCATATATGATTTGTAAAATGGTATCTTTAATAGACTGCCCACCAATTAGTTGTAATAAATGGGTGATACCAAACAAAAAACTTGAAATCAAAACTGATTTTTTTATCCCCTTTGAAAACAACATTTTGAGCATAAATCCACGAAAAAAGATTTCCTCAATAAATGCAACAACAAAAAATTGCATGATAAACATAAAAAATAAGTCAGATACCGATGTGGTGAGACCCCATAAAGAAAAGACACCCTAAGGTGCCTTCCTCCGACTTGAACCACTTTAATTTAATAATATGTATTGGACATTAAGTAAACACGTCCTATAAAACAGAATCATTTATTTTCAACAGATTGTTAGTGTACAAATACAAGAGAATCGAGATCGTTTGTTTGGCTAGATTAAAGCAACGCCACACCACACCTATATGGTTGAGATGTGTTACGCCTTCTAATCGGAGAATCAGCTTTATAGAACGTGTCCACAATTTATATTTTACTACATGTAATATTTATTTTATGTAATTTTTACAAATATGTATAATTACATAAAATTCACGAGAAAAAGAGAGTATACTTTGATATTGTGTAATAAAGATAAGGCCCACCTACGGAAATAGGTGGTTTTTTTGTTAGGCATTACTATCTCATTGCACAAAAGGGAATTTGCATTAAAATAATATCATATTCTTAGAGTTCTTATATTGAGAAAAAAGACACTCTTATGAGTACCCCTTTTTATAGTAACCGAATCCGCCGCTACCGCCGCCCCAACAACTACATCCTATAATGATTAACAGGATGAATAGAACGATCAGTAAAGCAAATCCGCCACCTAACTGTCTACGCTTAAAGACTAAAGTTACCTTTAGCCCTCCAAGACTCGCTACGAGCGAATGGCTAGTTCTTACTCGACGGGAATCCCACCCGTTATATGATACGACCTAGGATCGGCCGCACACCTGCCTCGTTAGTTAATATGAAAATGAAACCCAATGTCTTTCAGGCGAAAGTATAATCTTGGTTTGGAAATATACAACTGTTTGGACATAAAAAAGACCATCGAAATGATGGTCGTGCAGACTGTAGACAAATGCATAAAATAACGAATGAACCTTTCTCTGAACACTTACTTTACTTCTTTCATAAATAGTCTAACGTTTTCAGCGATTTCTTTGAATTTGGTATGGTGTAAATAATGTGATCCATCCATGGTTACTACTTTTCCATGTACCGAGTCTTTGATCTGCCCTTCATGCAGAGGTATCCATCCTGCTACATCTTCATTATTCGCTTGTACAAAGAGAAGAAGTGGAAGATATTTAGGGAAGATTAAACCTTGAGCCCCTTTAAAATTAGACGAAATATGATCCATCTCATTCAAGGTTGTGTCATTATACATGTTTTTATTCGAAATCATTTTCATTTGCTCTACGGTTTTTTCATCAAATGCCAGTCCAGCATAGGGGTCAGCACTGATTTTCATAGCCAATCTTAAGAGACCTGATTTTTTGAGATATGCAAACGTTTTTAATGGAAAATTGATATCCATACCCGGTTGTGTTGCAACACTGCTATCGATTCCGACAAATGCAGTCACCTCGTTTGGATATTTGTTCACATAATCAATTCCATAAATGCCTGTAATGGAGTGGCCCATGAGCATGTATCTGTTAATATTAAGCTGCTGTAGAGCTTCATGAACTTCACTTACCATATTCTCCGTGGTCCGCTCTTTTACAGTTTCATCACTTAATCCATAACCGAAAGGCTCTACCGCAACAACTTTGTAAAATGGAGATAATTCATCGATAAGAAGCTTAAAATCAAGCCCTGGAGTAGCTGTTCCATAACCAGGCAGGAGCACGATCGTTTCCTCGCCCTCGCCTTGAATTAACACATTCATGTTTTTCCCGTCTACAGATACGTGCTGCCCGTAGGGGACTATTCGTTTTTGCTCCGAATGACTACTCATCACATTTACGATATAAACAATACCTAAAAAAAGTACAATGGCTAGAACGATTGCTCCTATGATTTTAAGTAAGATGTTTCGCACTTTCTTTATTTTCATTCCACTCAGCGTTTTCTTTTCCTCTTGTTGTGTCACTGTCATCTTCTCCTGTCCTGATCTGTTTGCCTTCCTTCATGTGCCTGTAATGAAAACTTAACCAATGAAGATGTACTCACCATGACGACAATATGAACTGAATATGAACTGCCAAAAAAATGCTACGGCTCTATATGCAAGTAAGCTTGCATATGAGTCGTAGCATAGAGAATGAATCTAACTAATCTGTTGGTGTAGTGATTGGCAAGGTGACAATGAAGGTCGTTCCTTGACCAGGTTCACTTTTTACTCGGATGTCACCTTGATGAAGCGACACGATCTGTTTAACGATAGCGAGTCCCATACCACTTCCGTCATACTTACGACTGTGGGAACGATCGGCCTTAAAAAAACGCTCGAATATACGCTTCTGGTCGTCAAGGTGAATACCAATACCAGTGTCGGATATTAGGATTGTCACGTTTTTGATATCTTGTTTGATGCTTACGTTAATCACGCCGGCATCCTCGGAAAATTTGATGCTATTTCTGAGGATATTCGTCCATACCTGATTTAACAGGTCATGATCAGCCGTTACTTTAACTGTCTGTAAATCAAGCTCGAAATGTATATCGCGAGCAGACCATTGTGGCTGGAGCGCCACGATTATCCGTCGGATTTGTTCATCGAGGCTGAGCGTGACGAGCCGCAGTTGCTTTGACTGCGATTCAAGAAAACTCAGCTTTAGCAGGTTATCGCTCATTTTGGACATCCTTTTCGCTTCAGCGATGATAATATCAAGATAACGGCTTCGTTCGTATTCTGAAAGGTCAACTTGCTTAAGCACTAGAGCATAACCGGATATCGAAGTGAGCGGAGACTGAACCTCGTGCGACACGTTCGTTACGAATTCCCTGCGCATCTGCTCAAGTTGCTGCAGATCGTGCATCATTTCTTCGAAGCTGCGAGCCAAAGTACCCAGCTCACTCGTTTGCTTAATATTCAACTTGACGTTGAAATCTCCAGATGCTATCCGCTTGGTCGCTTTTGTCAGCTTTTTTATCGGTCTTACCAGGAATACAGAGGCAACTAGAATCAATAAGCTTCCTGCAATCAACGAACATGTTGCAAAGACCAATGCCCACTTTGTGACAAAAGAGGCTGAAGGAGGGGCGAGCGCTTCCAAAAATATCGCTTTCGTTCCCATTTCCGTTTTCAACGGCAACCCTAAGAGGACCGTGGCAATACCATTAGGAGTGTCCTGAACAACACCTCCATCTAATACTTTCTTTAGTTGCTCCATCGTCACAGGCGCAGGTTTGTGTCCGTGAAGTTTACCGTAAGACTTGAACTGACCCGTTGCTTCGTAAATTCGAATATAATAAGAATCGAGCTGCTTCATTTCACTTACGAACAAGTCCGCTTCACGTAACGGAAAGGTCTTGTAAATCCGGACGATGTCTTGGCCAAAGTTACGTGAGTTGATTTGAGCGTTTTCGTTCAATTTATCTTCGAATATCCAAGTTGACACCAAAAAAGAAATGATCGTGCCCCCGATGATGGAGACTAAAAATGTCAGGACAACACGTATATATAAGGATCTGATCATTCATAAACCTCAAGCCGATACCCAAGCCCGCGCACCGTTTCGATCCGAAAATCGGGTGTTGTCGCGAACCGTTCACGCAGCCGTTTAATATGTACGTCTACCGTTCGATCATCTCCGGCGTAATCGATACCCCAAATCTGGTCGATCAACTGCACGCGCGTATAGACTTGTCCGGGTGTTCCAGCGAGCTTATACAGCAATTCGAACTCCTTTAGCGGCAACTTAAGCGACTCCGTCCCGTTCATCACCTTATAGGTCTGTCGATCAAGGATGACGTTCCCGAAATGGATCTTCTGCGTGGAGCCAATCTTGTATCGTTTGAGTAGTGCCCTAACACGAACCGTCAACTCTAACGGATCGAATGGTTTGGTTAAATAATCGTCCGTCCCAAGTTCGAAACCTTTCACTTTCTCCCATGTTTCTCCTCTCGCAGTCAGCATAAGTAAAGGTAGATCAGGATTGGCTCTTCGGAGCTCCTTGCTTAACGTCCAACCATCCATAATCGGCATCATAATGTCAAGTACGACAAGATCGACATTCGTTGAGATGTAGACGGCCAGTGCTTCCTTGCCGTCCGCTGCTTCAGCTGTTGCGAATCCGTCGTTGCGTAGAAATAAACAGACGAGTTCGCGAATGTTCGCATCGTCGTCAGCAACTAGTATAGTAGGCATCGGTTCCCTCTTTTCCCTGTTTTCCACCGCATTATTTCAAGCAATCATTATACTATAAATTAACACGTATGTTGATTAACCAAAGTAATACAGTTTCTTGATTTATCGACCTGTAGAATTCAAGTGTTTCTTTCAAACTAATTTGCCACTCAATTGACAAGGCTTCACAAAGAAACAGGCATGTGAAACCTGCAAATGACAAGCGTTTATTTTGTCTTTTGGCCTTGTGCACGAAGAAATTTCAGCAAAGCATAGGCAATTATAGCTGTGAATAACTGATTGAACAACGCATTGGATGTTGTGCCAAACAATACGGGAACGTTCAAATCCAGCTAAATCCAGCGGAAAAATGATTCAATTGCCCAGCACGATTTGTACATGGCGGCGATTCCTTCGGACAGATAGATTGATAGAACACATATTCCCCAAACTACTCCAGTAATTACACCATCTGAAATAACACGTCCCATACCCACTAATTATTTTTCATCAAATGCGTATGGCGTATCAACTTTGATTGCACATTCGTTCCAAATCATTACTTGTTGATTTAAGTGAATTCCATCATAAAGATTCATATAGGTTTAGTAATTAGTCAAAGTTATTAGGGTGTTCTGTCATATAATTTATATATTACTATATAATTACCTCCTGATTTTTGTATATTATAGTTCTACATCGACACATAATATATAACTTTTTCTCATTGCTTATTGAATTAATCTGCTCCGTTCAAGAAGAACCATATCAGTTTAAATAACTCAGATTTTGGCAAAATTAAATTGATTCAAATGATACCCACCTTTTAGTAATCTCAGAAAATTTCTTAGTCGCGAGTGAGGTTGGTTTTCTTATAGCTAATCCAATAGTTCGATAGCTATCACTTTCAAGTGGAATTGCTGCAAAAGAAATTTTTGATGTCGGTATAATCATTTCTGGCAATATACTAATTCCTAGATTATTCTCCACCATGGAGATCACTGAGTATTCATTCATATTTTCGAATCGAATATTGGGGCTAACTTTATTCTCCCTAAATATTTTTTGAATATCATCATAACACTGATATGTTGGCATAATAAAAGGTACATTTTCTATTTGTTGCATTGATACTTGGTTTTCCTTACATAATGGGGATTGGTTAGATACAACACATAAAAGTCGATCCCTCTTCAATTGTACGATTTCAAAGGATTTTTCAAAGGATTTAAAGTAAGTATCATTATTAATAAATCCACAATCTAATCTCCCGTTTTGTAACCAATTCTCAACCTCAGCATAGTTTCCTTCCAGTAATTCGATTTCAATATTTGGAAACTTTTCCTCCATTTTTTTAAGAATACCAGGAATCCAGTTTTTAGAAATACTCGAAAAAACCCCCACTCTTACTGTTCCTTTTTGGAACCCATTGATAGCGGCTACTTCCTGCTTCAGCATGTTGTTATAGTATAAAATTTTCCGAACGGTAATTAAAAGCTCCTCTGCATTTTTGGTCAATGTTAAAGTAGAGTGATTACGAATAAATAAAGGAAAGGAAAACTCTTTTTCCAAACTGCTAATTGCATGACTTACAGCAGATTGGGTGAAACCTAACACTTCTGCAGCTTTTGTAAAACTATTGAGTTCTGCCACTTTGTTAAATATTTCATATTTTGTTAAAGTCACTATGGTCCTCCTCATGAATTTTATTCATGTCTCCATTATATTTCTTCGTTTTATTTAATGCCATTACCAACATACAATAAGTGCATGCTCTATTATATGACCCTTGACAAGGGATGTATTTTTTATGGAAGGATGAAGTGAAATGCAAAAAATTTTAGTTACAGGTGCTGCAGGTAAGATTGGCCAAGATGTTACAAGATTCCTAGATAAGCAAGGGAATTACCAGTTACGGCTAGCAGATATTAACTTATCTGCTTTAGAAACTTTTAAAGATACAAATCATGAAATCATATATTTAGATGTTTCTGATTTAGCTGCTTGTCAAGAATTAACGAAAGGTATAGATATAGTTATACACTTGGCAGGTAATCCTTCGCCAAATGCTGATTTTTATGGCTCCTTATTAGAAAATCATATAAAGGGAACCTATAATATTTTTAGAGCTGCTAGTGATAATAATGTATCCAAAGTGATAGTTGCTTCCAGTGCTCAAACAATTGAAGGCTATCCTTTGGATTATCAACCACATACTTATTCACCCACGAGACCCAAAAATATGTACGGGGTAAGTAAGTGTTTTGCAGAGGCTGTTGCTTCTTATTTTGCTTATGAAGAAGGGTTACAAAGTCTTGCTATTCGTATAGGTGCATATGATGATTATAATCCATATGGTAAACCACTAACAGCTAGAGATATGAGTGCATACTTAAGCCCAGAAGATTTTATGGACCTTCTCTTAAAGTCGATGACGGCAAAGAACTTACCTCCATTTTCAATTTTACATGGTGTATCTAACAACAGGTTTAAACGAATTGATATTGAAGGAACAAGAAAGTTAGTTGGTTATAGCCCAAGTTCTGATGCTTTTGTACTAAGTGGTATTAAATTCTTTGATTCTTGATAAAGGCATATCTAGAAAAGATATTATATTATTGTTATTTAGCTTTTATTTGTTCTATTTTCAATAGCTGCAGTTTCTATAATCATAATATCCCAATTTTATCAGATAGAGCACACTATTCTTCTGTCTCATTTGTGGAACAACTCTATTGTCACCACTAGTTCCACAGATGTTCTTTTCCTTTTCAACATAATGGGGTAGCACCACACATCCATCAACTTAAGGATTTAGACTATTCTTAAACTTAAAAGCACGTTACTA
>NZ_PCOH01000042.1:0-23375 GCF_002976445.1 Bacillus sp. MYb56 | reverse complement strand
AACTTTGTAGTCAATTAGAAACTTCAACAGGAATTTTATTAAGTCCTGAGGGACTTAATCGGCGATTTAACTCGGCTTCTGTAGCCTTCTTTCGAACTGTATTCACTACACTTCTACAAGCTAAAATTTGGGGATTATCTAAGATTTCTCATGCTCTTTCTGCTTACTTTGAGCGTATTCTTATCCTTGATTCTACAACATTTCAAGTGCCTGATCGATTTGCATCTACTTATCCTGGTGCCGGAGGATGTAGTCATAAAGCTGGTGTAAAAATTCAACTAGAGTATGACTTGTTGAGTGGAGAATTTTCTGATGTGAAAATTGAACCAGGAAAACGAAGTGATCAGGCGTATGGTGCGACTCGAACAGGTATGGCACAAAAGAATGAACTATATATTCGTGACTTAGGATATTTTCGTTTACAAGACTTTAAGTCTATTCAAGATAAGCAAGGATATTATTTATCACGTCTTAAGTTACCAACTAAGATATATAGAAAAGAATTCGAAACGGTCGTATTTAAAACAAAACCCGCTCAAATGAGGCCGGTATATATACAAATTCATTTGGAAGACATCATGAACCAATTACAACCTGGCCAAGTGTATGAATTACATGATGTATATGTAGGGAGCAAAGACAAACTACCCACTCGCATTGTGGTTTATAGATGTACAGAGGAGCAAAAACAGAAACGTCTACATGATCGAGCTATTCGTGAAAAGAAAAAAGGGATTACATATACAGAGCGTACGAAACTTTTACAAGGAATTACGGTATATATGACAAACATTCCTACGGAATGGGTACCAAAAGAGAAAATCTATGATTTATATTCACTACGTTGGCAAATTGAACTGTTATTTAAAATATGGAAATCCTGGTTTCAAATTCATCGTTGTAAATCTATTAAACAAGAGCGATTAGAATGTCATCTTTATGGACAACTCATTAGTATCCTATTATGTTCTTCTACAATGTTTAAGATGAGAGAACTCCTGTTACGTAAGAAACAGAAAGAGCTAAGTGAATATAAAGCGATGTACATAATTAAAGATTATTTTTCACTTTTTCACCAGGCATTACACAAAAACACCCAAGAGCTATCAAAGGTTCTCCTTCGTCTGTTTAACCTCCTACAGCGCAACGGACGAAAATCTCATCGATACGAGAAAAAGACAGTCTTTGATATTTTGGGTGTTGTGTATGAGTATACCACTTCTACTCATCAGGCAGCATAGTAAAAAAATTCAAACCCGTCAGGGTTTATTTGATATGCCTACTTTTATAACATCTATAAACGATAATAAAATACTACGTGAAAAGACCGCGTTTTGTATAAAAATATACCTTAAGTTGATGGATGTGTGGTGCTACCCCTATATAGTCACTCTACACCTGCCCTTTAGTTTAAGTGCAATCCTTCACAAATATTAAATTTTGCTTGGGATTCTTATTCCATTAAATGGTCCAATACAAAAGAAAGAGCACAATTCTTATTAGAGAATTGTGCCCAATTGTTGAAAATCAATTAATTCATTTTTTTTAAACTTCCCCCTATTAAATTTCAATAAGTATAGGTACAATCATTGGTTTTTTCTTAGTATGTGTATATACATATTGTCGTATTGATTTTTTTATTTGTTTTTTCATTACATTCCATGAGTTTCTATTTGCTTCTTGTAGCTCGTTAACAGTTTTTATAGTAAGTCGATTAACGTCTCTTCGGAGTTCCGAGAAATCTCTATCCACAAATCCACGAGAAATGGTATCGGGGTCAGAAATCAACGTTCCTTCCGCTTTGCTCATAGTTAAAATAATCATGAGCATCCCATCCTCTGAAAGTTGTTTGCGGTCTCGTAACACAATTTCCCCAATATTATCGACATCCCCCCCGTCTATGTAGGTATTCCCCACCTGTATTTTCCGGGTCTGACGGGCAATGGTATGTTCAATATCGACGACATCCCCATTATTGATGATAAACGTGTTTCCTTGCTCTACTCCAACGGATTCCCCTAACAAACGGTGATGGTGCAGCATTCTAAATTCACCGTGAATGGGAATAAAATATTTTGGTTTCATTAATGTAAGCATTAGTTTTAAATCTTCTTGATAACCATGGCCAGAAACATGCATTCCGGATGTACTTCCTGATCCATAAATCACTTTGGCTCCAAGGGCAAATAAGTTGTCTACGATACTCGTGATATTTCGTTCATTCCCGGGTATTGGACCTGCTGCAAAGATAACCGTATCTTCAGGTAAAATGTCGACACCGCGAAAGTTTCCTGTGGACAGGCGAGCAAGAGCAGCCAATGGTTCTCCTTGACTCCCCGTGCATAAAATGGCCACCCTTTCAGGAGCCATTTCATTGATTTCATGTGGGTCAATTAACATTCCATCTGGAACTGTTAAATAACCACGTTCCATAGCAACCGCTATGACATTAACCATACTTCGTCCAAGCAACGCAATTTTTCGATTTGTTTTTTGTGCTGCATTCACGACTTGTTGAACGCGACTAATATTTGAAGCAAAGGTAGAAAGAATAACTTTGCGTTCGGCTTTCATGAAAATTGCTTCCACATGTTCACCTACTATTTGTTCCGATGGGGTCAAACCAGGACGCTCTGAATTGGTGCTCTCAGATAATAGAAGCAAGACCCCTTCTTTACCGATTGCAGCCATTTTATGAATATCCGAATTTTCATTATTCGCAGGGGTTAAATCGAACTTGAAGTCCCCCGTATGTACAATATTACCCTCTGGTGTGTGAAAGACCATTCCCAAGCAATCAGGAATACTATGGGTCACTTTGAAAAAGCTTACACTCATTTCTCCGATTGTCAAGTTTGAGTTTGAGTTGATTTCAACAAGTTCGCTTTCTCTTAGGAGTTTATGTTCTTTTAATTTGATTTCAATTAATCCCAGTGTGAAGCGTGTGGCATAAACGGGTACATTCAATTTTTTTAAGAAGAACGGGATCCCCCCGATATGATCTTCATGTCCATGTGTGACAATTAAAGCCCTGACTTTATCTTCATTTTCTACTAAATAAGCTATATCAGGGATAATCAAATCAATTCCTAATAAACTTTCATCTGGAAACTTATTGCCACAGTCGATAATCACGATATCGTTTGAATATTCTATTGCATACATATTTTTTCCGATTTCATTCAAGCCGCCTAAGGCGAAGATAGATAATGCATTCTCTATTGTACTCAAATTTATAACCTCCCATTTTAAATATAATCTTAGTATGCCCTTTAGGTTTCCCTTTATCAGTAGGTTGAATGCTCGAGATTCCTAGAAAAAAGGGAACTTTAGACTTGTTTTTACCTAAATATACTGACTACAACATTGATGTCTTCGTTTCACCCATTGTTATCGAGGTCTTTCCTCCCATGGAGACAGCTGCTATTGAAATCACTCATGGTTTTTGATTCTTAATAAAGATGCAATTCTTTTTTAAGAAATGCGCCCGATAATGGAAGATCGTTTTGCAGAAGTCATGCGGCACTTACATTGTAGAATAGCCCTCTAAAACAGAAGAAGCTCTCCTCATACTAATTGCATAGCTTAGGGTGAGAACAAATTCTTCTAAATCATATCTACGTGCATTGGAAAAACCGTTGTCTTCACCTTTAACACTGAATCCACATCTCATCAGAACCTTAAGGAATACTTCAAATTATTAGCTTGATGGACATGGGACGACACCCTAATATGCTTGGATTAAAATCATTGCAAACAGCTAAAAAGGTGATTGTAAGAATAGAAGTTATGCATATAATCAAAAAAGGACAAACTCTCCAAGATGAAAAGTTTGTCCAAAACCATGATCTCTTTGGTTCAACAATATAAAATTCAGTTCTGCTAGGAATCTTTCGTTCTTTTTTCATATCTCACTATTTTTGCATCAGAACTAACAATAGTGAATTAGAATAATGACTTAATACTTGCTAGGACGGTAAGGATACCTATAATAATGACAAATACATTGCTCATTTTCCCTCTATATTTAGCTAGTACAGGCACTTTACGAATTGCATACATTGGTAATAAACATAAGATAGCAGCAACTAACGGTCCGCTAAGGGCATCAATGATTCCAAGAATACTTGGATTTGCATAAGCAACATACCAGCATGTTAATACGACAAAAGTAAGGATCATTGTCTTAACTGTTTTTTCTCCTATATCTTTCCCGCGTGTTTTACCGGACTTAATAATCATGTCACGCATTACTTCATATGCTCCTATATAATGGCCAAGGAAAGACTTTGTAATAGCCACAAAAGCAATGATAGGAGCTGCAATCGTGATTACAGGCGAATTAAGCTCATTAGCAAGATATGATAGGATTGACAAATTCTGTTCTTTTGCCATCATAAGATCATTTGGAGTCAAACTCAAGGTACTGCTCCAAACAAAGAACATAACAACAGCGAATGTCATGATATAACAAACCTTTTGTATTTGAGCACATTTGACATCAGTAGCTTCTATTCCATACGTAGCTCTCTGTTTCATAACAAATGACGAAATCATAGGAGAATGATTAAACGAGAATACTATGATTGGTAGTATCATCCATATCGTTCCCAAATATCCTGTTCCTGTTGAAGCAGTAGAAACACTTGAAAAACTAAGCATTGACGTATTCCACTGTGGAATCAAAGATATTGAGATAAACAGTAGAGAAGCTATGAAAGGATATACAAGCATGCTCATTATCTTTACAGTGATATCTTGACCAAAATTTAGTATAGCGATAAGACCGAGTACTAATACAAGCGATAAAATGGCCCTTGGAGGCTCCTGCATGTGCAATTGATGCACGATAAAACTACTTGCAGTATTTGTAAGTGCAACAGAATACATTAGCACGATTGTATAAATTGAGACGAAATATACTATGTTAAAAATGATACTTGCCTTATTTCCAAAATACTCTCTTATTGTACCTGTAATCCCCTCTTCAGCAGAATTGGAAGCATATATCATTTTAGCAAGCGCCCTATGTGAGTAATACATAACTGGATATGCAAGTAATGTAATTAGTAGTAATGATAATAACCCCCCTGAACCTGCATTAATCGGTAAAAAGAGTACTCCTGCTCCAATGGCTGTTCCAAAAAGGCTCAATGCCCAGGTAGTATCCTGTTTATGCCACTTTGTAGGATCTGGATATTTCTCATTTTTTACTGCAGTATTTTCAGCCTGAAATTCTATTTTTTTTGCAGTATTCCCATTCATATAATAATTCCTCCTTGTGTCCTATTCTTCCGTCTCTTTTTAAGGCTTAGGAATATAGACCGTTCTTGAAAAATGAATTGCTTACAAAGTGCGCCACATCGTGTGTCCTTCTTTAAGTTGATCAAAATCGAAAAATTCGCTAGTCATCAACCTGATGGGTTTGTTAGCTCTTACAAAACACTTTAATTATATAGTAGTATATTTTAGTGATAATGGCTCTCAATATACAGACGTCCTTAGGAGAACAATAGAGAATAGGATTGTTAACTATTTCACAATATTTCCGATAACTGTTTATTAATTTGATTGTTTCTCCCCAAAGATTTTATTTTTAATGGCAATCCCTGTAGGTGTGGCCGCAATTCCGCCTAAACCTGTCTCTCTTAATTCGCGAGGCATCTGTCTTCCAACTCTATACATCGCTTCAATAACTTCGTCTGCATTGATGATATTGTTTACGCCGGCTAATGCGATGTCTGCTGCTGCCAAAGCATTTGCCGTTCCAATGGCGTTTCTCTTTACACAAGGAATTTCTACCAAACCAGCGACCGGATCACAAACTAGACCGAGTAAATTTTGTAATGCGGTTGAGAAAGCTTCAGAAGATTGCTGTGGCGTTCCTCCGGCGGCTTCTACCGCTGCTGCAGCCGCCATTGCTGAGGCACTGCCTACTTCAGCTTGACATCCTCCGTACGCTCCTGAAATACAAGCGTTATTTGCGACTATCGTTCCAAGTAACGCTGAAGTGAATAGAAAATGGATCATATCTTCATGAGTTAACTGCAACGTATCTTTAATACTATATAGGACTCCCGGGATCGTCCCACTCGCACCTGCTGTTGGGGTTGCACAAATAGCCCCTAATGCAGCATTTACTTCATTAACACCGATAGCACTTTGAATCCCTAACACCATCAAATCTCCAGAAAGAGTTTTCCTATTTTCTCGATAGTATTTAATTTTAACAGCATCACCTCCGGTTAAACCGGTCGGAGAAAATACCCCATCGCCCTCGATACTTTTATTTATGGCATTTTCCATAGTCGCTAAATTTCTTTCCATTTTACTCCAAGCTTCTTCATAAGAAGTTTTAGTTTGTTCGATTTCCTGTTCGATTGCTAATTCATAAATTGGCTTTTGGCTTTTATTAGCTGCATCCACAATTTCTTTTATGGTCATATACATATTTTTTCACCCCTTAAAGTAACTAAAGAATAATGACATTAGCTATATTGCTTAAATTTCCCAATTCCTTCTGAACATAAACAGGCAATAGCGAATCCAAAGCGAATGCATATAAATATTTTCTGTTTTCTTCTAAACTATGAAAGTTGTTAATTTCCACATCATATTGTTTAAAGATCCTGCGTAAGACAAATTCAAAGTCAGCTCTTTCGGAAATCGCAATAATAACTGGCAATGGCCCCTGCAGATCTAAGCTAAATCCGTCAATTTCAACATGTTTGACTTCAATTAATCCACCGCCGACCGAAATACCCATCGTTCTAATACTTCGGCTTTCATCCTCTACATATACATCTGCCGTATTTGGATGACCAGCAGGACTATCACCCGCTTTTTCAATAAAGGTAATGTCAATTCCTTTAGATTCTGCTATTTTAATAGCATCTGGCACTTTGCTGTCATCGGCAGCAAATCCTAATATCCCAGCAATAATTGCAAAATCAGTTCCGTGTCCTTTATGGGTTTCAGCAAATGATTCATAATACCTTACCACGACTTTTTTTGGAAGACCTTGAAATAATTTATTGGCAACTGTCCCAATAGCCAAAGCACCTGCAGTATGTGAACTTGAAGGACCTATCATTACCGGCCCAATCACATCAAAACAACTTTTGTATTTAACAACCTTTTTTTCTTTAATAGATGCTACATTCATGTTCATATAAGCACCCCCATAATTTATTATTTTTAATTGCAGTTGAATCTAAGTTATTAGAATGACCAATTCAAAATAAAACCGAGTTGATAACGCTTTCATTTTTCGTGTTAATAAATTTCCCTTCTGACCACACACCTTTCTTAGAGTAATCGTATCAGTATGTCCAATTTTAGAAGGTTACTTGCAAGGTCTTTAGAATTTTTGCACCAGAACTAGGTTTGATATTTTCTCTAGAGGTAATAGATTATCTCTCGACGCCCTCATTATAACTTGTATATTTATGAGTTTAATATTTTTTTATTTTTAGAAAGATTGAATAAACAGAATCTTGAATGGATAATAAATTACACTTGGCATGTAGCAATTGTGTCCATTGTTTGAAGCTGTATTAGTTAGTAGAAAAGCAAAAATAACACAGAGTTCCTTTCATTAACACATTGATTATATTGGAAAATCATTATAAAGATACTTATACTTTCCTTTGTTGAAACATCTTATTTTAGACGTGAAAGCTGTTGCAATAAATGATTAATGTAGATGGAAAGGAATAAATTAATGAAATATAAAATCTTTTTCGGATATTCATGATGCATTTTGCATCTATATACATTTTCAGAAAAAAGGAACTTCTTTTCGGGGTAGAACCACATCGCTATCAAGCTAAGATTCTGAAGACCCCCAAAAACGAAATTTTATCTCGCTACAGTTAGTTACTTATAAGAATTTAGATTTTTTTCGTTTGAGATAACAATAAATTTCTTAACTTGATGGTGATGAAGCGAGACTTCGTTTAGAAAAAGCATCCTATTTGGATGCTTTTTCTAAATGAATATATTACTATCTAACTGCTGCTATTGATCTTCTCAAAAAAATCCAGTAACTTCATCATAAAAAATGCTCCTAGATTTATCTAGGAGCATTTTTTATGAAACAGTATTTTTTATTTGCTTATGAACCACTTTATTATAGCAACCATGTTTTACTACTTGCCTAACATCATCTACTTCTATTCCCATTATCTCTGAAGTATCTACAACAATTGTATTCTGTAGAACACTCACTACATATCCCATTAATTGCAAATTAGAATTTTTACGATATGAAAATTGAACGTAATTCCCAATGGTTACCTTTATTTTATACTCCATTTGGTACCCTCTGAATCATCTTTTTCACTTAACTTAGTGTACCATCTCCAATTGCTGCGTAATTTTTCTGTCTAACTTTTCGGATTCAGTTCATTATATTTTCTACTTTGTCTTTATACACAACATATTCTTTACCATCCACTACTGCTACCACCGCAAATTCATCTTTTGGATTAAATGAAAGCCAGTCAGCCCACATGTTTGTATTTGGTCCTCCACCCCACATATTATGAACAGTGTTTTTAGTTAAATTTATAACTTTATAAGACGCATTTGGTGCATTTGTTCCAGTCTTTATTTCAAATGTGTATGCGTTATGAATTTTTTTATAAAAATAGAAAACGTTTGATGGACGAAGCTGATTCATAAAATCCTGTTCTTTTTTCTCTGCAATTTTTATCCCTTCTTGTAATGTGACAACATCTGTTCGTAATGTTTTCCAACTGTCTTTCGCTGCATTCAAGTTAGGGGCTAAGAATTTATATCTATTTTGATCGGCTTTTTGATTAGTTTTATCAATATGTCCCAGTACGCCCGAATATTGAGAGTCTAAATCATCCCATTGCGTGGACATATAAGTAAGAGCAGTAATAGCATTATCAATCGCACTATGCATATCACTAATATTATGAAACGCAACTCCTACTACACGATTTAATGTTATCTTATAATCTACATTCTGACGTAATTTTGCTAATTCCGGCTCTAGCCAGCCTAACTTACCTCTTGCATCACCTATCATTATCCCACCAGCAATCAATGTGGGAAGAAAGGGGATCTTTACCATGTCTAATCCCTTAGATTCTATGTCTTTCTGATAGTTTACTTGCCCTAAAAGGTCCTCTAGACGCTTTTGATCATCCTCTACCGCAGCTCCTTGGTTTTTTAAAATAGACTGCAAGGTCTCTTTATGGCTCCCAAATACTCTAACATCTTCTCCAATAGCACTTTTAAATTTAGTTAATTCTTCTATTAATACTTTTGCAGACTTTTGATTTTGTTGAATTTCCTCCCGTAAATCCGTAATCCCTTTTTTTAAAGTATCTCCATTCCCAGTATTGATCGCCTCTACTAATGTTTCATAATGATTTTCAAATTTTGTATCGTATTCAATAATACCTGTCAATGTATCTAAAAGTTGTTTTCTTACTTTCGTATTCCATGAAACTGCATGTGCTCTTGCATTCTTTTGATCTTGTACAATTTTACTAGGTAAATCTGCATATCCATTAATAGTAATTCCTTCAAAACTCACATCTGGATTATTAATTAATAAATAAGAATATTCATTCATAGTTTTTACAAATAACCCAGCATCTTGCACAATTTTTTTCATCTGTTCTTCATTTGCTGAAAGAGACATATCTCCATTGTTAGTTTGTTCAATTTCACTTGCAAAAGCTGCTACTGGTGTAACTGGATAAGTTGTTGTCATAGTTAAAAATGTCGATACAGCGAGTATTTTATAAGGGATTTGTTTCATCATTTTATACTTCTCCTATATAGGTTTTGATTTCTAATTCTATTCCTCTTTAAAAGCGACGTCTTTCAATTTTTTTGAAAATCAGCAATACAGCACGGTTATCTTGGTATCTGGGTAAAAATTTTATAAAAACGAAAGGAGAAGTCATTAATGAGACTCCGCCTTTCTGGGGTATAAGGATTTATTAATTGTTGCATTACTATTTAACAACGTAATCATAGATTCTCTATCTTTTAGGTGACTTTGCAACAGAATTAATATTTCCCTATTTTTGTGGAGTAACAGTTTCCACTTTTAATTCCTTTATCCCTTCTTTTAATGTAACAGCATCTGTTCGTAATGTTTTCCAACTGTCTTTCGCTGCATTTAAATTAGGTTTTAAGAATTTAAACTTATTTTGATCCGCTTTTTGAGCCGCATTCTCAATATGCCCCAGAACGCCCGAATATTGAGAATCTAAGTCATGCCATTGCGTGGACATATAAGTAAGAGCGTTAATAGCATCATCAAGTGCCTTGTGCATTTCATTAATATTACTATAAGCAACTCCAACTACGCGATTTAATGTTACTTTATAATCCACGGTCTGACGTAATTCTGCTAATAAAGGCTCTAACTTACCTAAATTATCTCTTGCTACTCCCACTATAATACCGCCAATTATCGGTAGACCCAAAATAGCACCCTTCATTACATTAAACCCATCAGATTCTAATTGTTTATAATAGTTTACTGATCCTAATACTTCTTCTAGACGCTTTTGATCGGCTTCAACATCTGCACCTTGGTTTTTTAAAATCGACTGCAAGAGATCTTTATTGCTTCCAAATGCTCTAACATCTTGTCCAATAGAGTCTCTTAATTTAGTTAATTCTTCTATTAGTTGTTGTGCAACCTTTTGATTTTGTTGAATTTCACCTCGTAAATCTGTAATCCCTTCTTTTAAAGTTTCTCCATCCCCTGTATTAATCGCCTCTACCATTGTTTCATAATAATTGTCAAATGTTGTATCATATTCAACAATACCAGTCAATGTATCTAAAAGCTGTTTTTTTACTTTTGTATCCCAAGTAACAGCATGTGCTCTTGCATTCTTTTGATCTTGTACGATTCTACCAGGTAAATCTACATATCCATTAATATTAATTCCTTCAAAATTCACATCTGGATTCTTAATTAACATATAAGAATAGGCATTCATAGATTTTGCAAATAATCCTGCCTTTTGCAAAGTTTCTTTCATCCTCGCTTCATTTGCAGAAAGAGCCGTATCTCCATTGTTCGTTTGTTCAATTTCACTTGCAAAAGTTGCTACTGGTGAAACTACATTAGCGGTTGTAATAGTTAATAACGTCGATACAGCGAGTAATTTGTAAGGGATTTTTTTTAGCATTTCATTTTCCTCCAATATAGGTTTTAATTTTCAGTTCTATTCCTGTTTAAAAGCAATGTCTTTTGAAATGAATTCTGCATCTTTATGAATATCATTCCAACTTTCTTTAGCAGCTTTTAAATCATCCGGTATTAAAGAGAATTTGTGGTCTTGCATAGAATCGATATTATCCAGTAAATCTGTATAATTTGCGCCCATTGTATTCCATTGCTTTTGAATATTTGTTAGAGACAATATCGCTTGATCTACAGTCTGATATAGATATGCCAATGTGTCTTTCGCGTTAGTAAGCGAAATAACTGCTTGATTAGCACTATCTGCTTTCATACTCAATTCTCCGATTTTGTTAGAAATTTCGTTATAGGAGTCCATATGCTTAGATGCCGTGACACCAGCCGCAGTTCCTAGACCGATACCAGCTGCTCCAAGAGCCGAAAGTCCACCAACAACAGCCGGTGTTGCTGTACCACCAGTTACAACAATTACAACTGCTCCTCCAATAGCTGCAATAACTAAAATAGCTGCTCCCAATCCACCACCAATTGACCATGCTAATACATCATCAAAATGTTTTTTCTGAGTAGAACGAAGTTGCTCAATTTCAGCTTGAAGTTGCGGAATCGTTGCCTGTTGACCTGCTAATATTGCAGTTAATCCACCTTTCCCATCTGGACCACCAACATTATTTTTAAAATCTGTAGAATTTTGATATAGTTTCCCTTTGAAGTCTTGTAGCATCTTAATTACATCTGTAACCTCTTTTGAATTTGTATTAATTGTAGTAATTAAATCACTTATGCCCTCTTTTAGACCTGCCTTATCTTTCTTTTGTACAGTATCTACTAAAGTGTCGTAATAATTTTGAAATTGTTCATCGTAATTTACAATATTACGAGCTGTTTTTTGAATCTGTGGCTTCGCTTTATCTAACCAATAATTCGCATTGATTCGTGACAGTTCTTGATTAAGGTGAATATTTTTGAGCAACTCCCCTCCTTCTGATCCTAAATCGATATTAGATAAATTTACATTCGGTTGCTTAATCATTGTTTTTGCGTACAAATCCATTACAAGAATATGAGACCCTGTTTCAGCCAATGCTTTCTTCAGTCCCTCGGGACCTAAAGCATAATTGCCTACTTTTTGTTCTTGAGCGGTCGTTTCTTGTGCAAATGCATGAATAGTGTTACCAGTAGTAGCAGTTATAACCGTTGCCAGAGTGGCTAAAGTTAGCACTTTGAATGGGAATTTTTTCATAACTATTCTCCTTCTTTCGCTAGATTCTTATAATCTTTATAGTTTTTTCAAAAACGTAATATCAAAATTTATATACCTGTTCTTCAAGGTAACTTATTACATTTTTTAATTGTCTTAATGTATCTTTTTGAGACTGCTCGTTTGTTGCATCAACATTAGTAGATAATTTTGTAATGTTATTTTTTATTAGATCCAAATCTTCTTTATAACGCTTTAGTAGGTCAAGTTCTACATCTACTTGATTTGCAAACGTATGCACATCATTTTGTGTAAGAAGAAGCATTGATTTTTGTAAATCTGCTATTGATAGTTTCGTTGTTAAATCATATATTTTTTGATTTTGTTTCTCTAAATCATCTAAATATGCTTGCTGTTCTGCTGTTAGTTTATTTACTTCAGCGAAGACACCAAGTGTTTTCTTAATCTTTTCAGTATCAATGGCTTTCATCAGGTCATATTCTTGCGTTTTTGTGGCTGCAGCTGCAGCTATTTCACCTTGTTTGCTTCGCTCAATTGCTTCACGAGCTGCTTTTTTGGCTGATTCAATTTCTAGAGCAGTTTTACCTTGCTCTTTCGCTTCTTGCGCTGCTTTTTTCTCTGCTTCTAGAATAGAGTTGTTAATTTCTTTTCCTTTGTTATACGCTGCCATCCCTGCTTGAGCAGCCGGTTCAATAATTTCTTTTGAAAGACTATAAACTTCTTTGAATATAGCAAATCCCTGCTCATTTAAAGCTCCTGGTATTAATGCAATTTGTTGTAAATCATTTTGAATTGCTTTCTTGGTATTTAATAATTCATTTTTTAACTGATCTATTTTCCCTGTTCCATCTGTACTTAGTATGCCTTGTGCTGTTGCCACATCAGTATCGAAATCTTTCAATTTTTTATCAAGCTGTAATTTAAGTTCTGTTAATTCATTAATTTGTCGTTGCGCATTTTCTTGATTCGTCATAGCCATTTCTTGAAGAACTTCAAGTCTATCCAAAAACCCTTCACTATCTTCTTTATTGTCTACATACGATTTTAATGTCGGGTAATAGCTATTAAATTTCGTTACAAATCCTTTACTTTTTGAATTTAATAGAATTAACTGTGGATAGAGTTCTGATGACCATTCCTTCATATCTTGTTTGATTAGGAATTGATTGGTATTTAAAGCTGGGACTTCCTCTAGCTGTACATTAGGACTCATTAAAGATTGATCAATATACGTTTGGATTAATTTAGATTGCGCACCTAATTTTCGTAATGATGAAGAAATATCCATGCTTTCCTGTTGAGTTTCTGCTTGAACGATTGGTGTTGCGAGAGTATTGATAGGAATAGTTGCTCCAGTTACAATGGATGTTATTAAAAATCCTGTCATTATTTTATTTTTCATTCCGTACACTCCTTTACCATTGTTTTTTATAACTCGATTCATATAACTTGTACGCCCTAGCGCTAGGCTCTCTCCTTGCACACGCATGAGGAAGGGGAAGTCTTTCGGATAGGGTGTTATCGTTATTATTTACTTCTAATAAGATCTAAAGATTTTACTTCCCTCTCATTTAGATACTCTATTTTTCAAATAGGAAACGATAAAAATTCATCAGCTATATTTGAATTAGCTGCCCAATGAGTAGTAAAATATTATTTCTCCCCTAGAGCTGCTAACTTACAGAGCCGTGAAGATAGATAAACTATTGCTTCTAGAGTTAATCCTGTCATGACCTTTTTTTAATATCAATTTCATAATATGGTTTTTAGTTTTGTCAGCAATAGCCTTACAAGACTACAAAAGATGAAATTATACTGTACATTGCTTATACTTTTATTGCGGAATAAATTCACTTTTGTTATGCAGTAACTTAAAACACTTTTATTACAAACTTGATCCTTTTGAGACTCTAGACCTCCTGGTAAATTAACTGATTATTAAGAAAATTAAACTTAACATGATGTTACTTGCAACTTCACTATACTCCTATTAGCGTAATCTTCTCCTTTCTGTCTGGTCATACCAGTTATGTTGTTCATTAAAACATTAAATTTTCGATGCGTAAATAGCAAAATTTTGTCGATTGTGCCCGAAAAATTAACTGTTAAGTAAAAAATCGAGCTGAAAATATTATACCAATATAATTAATTATGGATTTCATCTCTGTAATTGTAATGATTACAAATTAAAGTGTATACGGTTAATAAATAACTATTTTAGCTTAACCGAGCATTTTTAATTTTTAAAAAATACTTATAGAATAATTTAATAGGTTTTTTTATACTTTTTTACCTTTATTTAGTTATGTATAATTGCATATAATATAGATATATCAAGTGATATATGTTACATTGTTAAGTTTTATGTAATAGTCTCTAATATCACCTTTAATAAACACTTAACATTCCAACCACTTTAATACTTAACATGAAGATATTAATCTATAAACTTATCCATCGTTATAACTATAGGTTTTAAAATATAAAAAAGCCGCAAAGCTTTCTCGAAAAAACCTTTGCAGCCTTCTGTTTTTTTATTTCCTTAGAAAAATAATGGTTAGTGTACTCTTTAAAATTAACAAATTGGTATAAATCTTTTCATTGTCCTTTAGCTTGGCTATATGTTTCATGGACTCTTCAAGATCTATTTGTTTGAGTTGTCGATAGACACATTTGTCCAATTCAGAACCATACTAATAAATCAAGCAAATAATCGTTATATGAAAAATAGATTAGCCCCGTTTCTCCATTATTTTTACCAACTCACGAAAATTGAAGCTATTCCATTAACAAAATACTATCAGGCTGATAACATTATCTATTTGAATACATATTCTTTTTCTAGATGAATCACATACCCTTTCTAGAGTAAAAGAAACAGTATGCTAAAGTTTTAGAGTTACTTGCGCATATATTAAAGTTTTTGCACGAGAAACTAATACTAAGCTTATATTACGGTATATTTTTCACGATACTGTCTAGGGGTCATGTTAGTTGATTTTTTGAAAACCCTTGTAAAATAACTTTGGTCGTTAAAATTAAGCCAAGCACAAATATCTGATAATGGATATGTAGTGAGTGTTAATAATTTTTTTGCTTCTTCAACTCGTTCCCTTTGAATAAATTCACTTAAAGGAATCCCCACTTCTTTTTTAAATAATTTAGATAAATAAGTAGGGGTAATATCCAAATGATTAGCGAGTTCATTGAGAGATATTCCATCGTAAACATTTTTACTAATATGATTCATACATGTAGTAACCGCATTTGAAAATTTTTGCGCATTGAATTCTTTCACCCGATCTGCAAAAGTACGTAAAGCATCTCCTGACAATCGCCTTACAGAGTCCACGTTATCTAGTTGCTCCATGGTTTGGATATACAAAATACTAAGAGCAAAAGCAATGTCTGGTGGGAGGTTACCTTCTATCGCATATCGAGTAGCTAAAGTAATAGCAATAATTCCATGATTTTTTTGGTTTCTGAGTGGATCCGCTGTTAAAATTAATTCAACATCTTCTTGCGAAACTGCATACATATATTGCAACAACTTCTTTTTATTTCCTTCTTTGATTGCTGAAAAATAATTATGTACTAATGCCATGTTGTGAGTTTTAGGTTTATTTTGTTGACGTTTTAAAATATATAGATCAGGTTTCACAATTTTATAGGGAACTTCCTCTAGCACTTTATTTTTTTCTAAAACGATATCTACATCTAATTTTTCATTGAATATCATGTAATGTAATAAAACTCCCATATCAATTAAAGTAGTTTTTTTAATCTCAGGTAGGCACTGATAATAGGCTAGTCTTTCTTGAATATTATTATTTGAGTTAAATTCTTTCCGAAGTTTAAAAGTTATATCATCTGGGCCCTTTGGATGTATAGTGGGACCGATTATAATAGTCCCTTTTATATAATCATGATTTGCTATATGAATTAGGACGAAATTTTCAAGATAACTGTTACATCTGAAAAGGGGCAAATTATTGGGATCATTTTCTTGATAAATGTCACTAAGATGTTCTTCTTTAGAAGAATAAAAAGGACTACAAACATCATCAGAAGTAGAATGACATAAGATTTTTTTGTCTGTAGATAAAATGTGAACAGGTACATTAAAGGCTTTATGTGCGAGATCACACAAGTGTTGTATATCGATGGAATTATTCATTACCTTCTCCTTTTAATTAGATTAAATGATAAATTTTTACATTGTTCCTTTATAGATTCATAAATTATTTTCCGTCAGGTATAACTTACGACAAAATATTACTATAAAATATCAAAATAGTACAATTCACGACAAAATATTACTATATTTTTTTATGAAAATCATATATTATTTATTTGTAACTAGCATCTAAATATCGAAGTAGATAGGAAAAGGGTGAAAGACACTTTATCTGAGTGTAAAGAAATAGATCTTTTTCTTGTAATTTTCTAAACGACAGAGAAATGAGCGGAGGTCGTTTTTGGATTCTACAAGATCCTATCATAGAATCCAAAAAAAACAGTGAAGAACCTTCAAAATAAAAATACAGAAATAGGGGATGAACTGGAGTATACGATTCGAACAAGAAATACGCTTCTTGCTAGTCATGTGAAAAATCTAACCATTGTGGATACATTGCCAGAAGGATTTGAATATGTCCCAGGTACATTACAAGTAGATGGCCAAACAGTGACAGATACAGTCGACACAGACAAGGGTGAATTTGAAGCAAGAAAAGCAATTGGCAAATTTGGAGATGTGACAAATACAGAGTGGTAGTCTATGCGAGGGCCAAGCTGGAAAAGAGATTCAAAATACAGCGAAAGTCATAGGAGACACCGTACCATCACAAGTACCAACAGTCAAAATTCCAATTCAATCACTTGGACAGATTTAGATTGAGAAAGTGGATGCTGCTTCAAATGTAAAACTGAAAAAATGCTGTGTTCCAAATTTTAGACAAAGATGGTAAAAAGGTTGAGGAATTAACAATAGATGGAAATGGTAAGGCTACCTCTGAACCACTATGCTTGGGAAAGTACACATTGGAAGAAATTCAAGCACCAAATGGATATATGTTATTTAGAGATCCATTTGAGGTAGAGGTTCCATCATCAGCATAAAAAATAAAAGTAGAAAACACTAAAAATGAATGGAATATTCCCAATACGGGCGGTATAGTGACAACTATTTTTTATCTAATTGGAACTATATTAATGGTCGTAACATTAGTTTTATTTTTCCGCAAAAGAGGAAGAAATAAATAGATTTCAAAATTAATAGAAATAGCAAGTGAGACAAGATATATGAAATAGATCTTTAGTATGTTGATAATCTTTGTATTAACAGTCTCTATGCTACCTAGCTTTATTATCGCATAACATAATATATTATTAATCTTCTGAGTACAAGGATTGTTAATTAACAAAAAACAGCACCTCTAATTAAGAGGTGCTGCAATATAAAGCCAAAGTAAAAGTAGACAATAGACACTTAGTTCACAGTAAAATGACCTCAAAACAGTAGTTACTGCAATACCTGAACTTGTTCACTCTATAACAAAAGAAGTGTCAATTAGGGATTATTACCTTAAATCCATTATTGTATTAGGCATTCTTTGTATGATACTTTTTATTGATAAATATCTATGGCTACTTGAATTTTTTACTTCATTTTTAATTGATAATCAGATTACCTATAGAAAGTGTATTACATGAAATTGGTTAAGTATTATACACTTAAAATTACGAACGAAAACAAAAGTACGTTTAACCACCTTTTTACCCCTCTTATAGGACTCTATTTCGATCGATACATATAGTATTACCCTGATCGATAAAAAAGCTTACAAAGGAATCTGAGAGAACGATTTTTGGATTCATAATCATTTTTTGAACTTCATGTAAATAAAAGGGAAAAATAATCTGTGTTTATATACTTTTTTATTATCTCTTTAACTTAGTGTAATCTATATTGCCCCGTTAATTGTTCCTCAGCCATTCGAACTAAGCGTTTTGTAATTTCTCCACCTACAGAATTATTTTCACGTGCTGATATCTAAGCCAAGTGTCCCCCCTAATTCACTAGTCATCTCTAAACTTATCTACTCAAATACATTTAATTACAGGAGAAATTAAAATATCATTACAGTATTCGATCATCCCCTATTTTATTTTTCGTGCGAATAAAGCCTTATTTAATTATGTAAAAAACATATAATTAAATAAGGCTTTTAATGTTGTGAATTCACACTAAAAGATCTGCAAATGAGGTACCCACATTATTTTTCCGTTTCATGTGCTTTTCTAAATAAATCTTTGTCGTTTGAATGTTTTCATGCCCCAGCGTTTGCATTAAATGATACAAATCAGCATTTCCTTGTTCAACTGCCATGATTGCAAAAGCATGACGAAATGTATGTGCTGTTACAGGATTTTCACGATACTGTAGAAACTCTAAGTTTGTCTTTTTAATCATATCTGTTACCTGGTTCGATAACGTTTTTGAATTATAAAAGTATCCTCTTTGGTTTACAAATAAAGGACTTTCATCTCCTTGATCCAATACTGTTTTGAATCCTCTTCTTCGTCTCATTTCACAAATGCACTGATATAAATGTTCTGAAATGAAAAGTTCACGTACTTTATCCCCTTTTCCAGTGACTTTTAACCAGTACTTTCCGTCATAATGTAAATCTTTCACTCTCGTGGTGCACAATTCTTGAATTCTTGCACCGGTACTTGCTAAGGCCAGTAAAATTGTATAGTTTACTAAATGTCCTCTTTCTTTATAAAACCCTAAGATTTTCATAACCTCATCATAAGATAAGTCTCGATTTGGCCGATCTTGTTCATTTACATTAGCGCGCTGCAGTTCTTCATGAAGAGGTTTTTGTATAAAAGCAAATACGTGAAGGTGTTTTAAGAAAGAACGAATTAATACTGTTTTCTTGGCAAGTGTTGCAACTGCATATGTGTCCCCATTCCTACCGTTCTCTACTTGTTTCAACCAGGAGTTATATTTACGAATATGCCAAGGTTGTAAGGTTTTTAATAAAGAGGTATTTTGCTGTACCTCTTCCCCATTTAATTTAAACTCTTCTGCATGCTGCACCATGCACTGACAAAATGACAAGATTTCAGACACATAACTCTTTTTCGTATCCTCTTTTCTATTCTTCTTCTCATCCATATCTTTTTGTAAATGTACGAAATGATAAATGACTTCCATGTCACTTAAATATGTATATTTACTCTTTCCCTCTTTTTCTGCAACCTCCATCTGCTCTTCCACTTTATCTACATAACGATTGTTATGCAGGAATGGAACGATATCTCTTATATTCTCTACATATGTATCTATATATTCACTTTGATTATTTATATTAGGTAAGTTTTCTCTTCCACTTTCATTATCCATATTTCAAATTCACCTCTCCTATTGAAGATTATGAATATAATTCTCTTTATTATCTCTACTTATCATTTTATTTCACTTCTATCAATTATACAAATGATAATTCATATTCTTTCTGTAAGAACACTATATTCTTCTTCATTTACCTATAACTATATTTTTTTATAATTTATTAGTAAATAGATATTATTTAAAAGTCAATAAAATAATTCTCATTAGACAGATACAAATAAAACACAATTAAAAATCTATTAATATATAAAATGTTTTATAGAGATTTATAAAACACAAAAATGTATATATGGTTTAATAAAACCTATTTCTTATTTTAAATATTAATCAGATTCTGATATGATATATACATATCTAAAATATTAGCAATCAATGGTTATGGAGGTGTCTTTTCATGACACAAGATTTATTGTTTATTACAAAACCTACTGTAACGACAAAAGAGGCAGCCGACTTATTAGGAGTAACGGTACAAACAATTTTAAAGAAAGAAAAAGATGGATTAATAGAATGTGTATATAAAGATAACTGGAAGCAATTCGGTAGTAAGATTTTCTATTTAGAGGATATTGAACGTTTAAAAAATGTCGAAGAGGTTGAGGGCTATAGCACAAAAGAAGCTGCTGAAATTCTTAATGTAGCACCATCTACAGTCTTTACATATATCAAATCTGGAAAATTACCTGCTTCAAAGATTGAAAAACGCGGAAAAGAAGTATATGTCATTGATAAAGGCGACCTTGAAACTTTTCAACTTACTTATGAAAAAACTACATCAAAAGAGCGAAAAACATTCATTACTAAGATTCAAGATGAAGATATATATTTATATCAATTATTAACACATCAACATACCGGAAGAACAGCTAGGGTAATAAAGATCAATGGAGCAGATGGCAAGATTCTTACAGAGGACGAAGAAATTATCCTTCTATCCACTTATAAGGAGCATGATTATTCCTTTGAACCTTTCCATAAACAAGCGGTAATTACGAAACGAGGGTATTTATCTTTTTCATTTAAAAAACCTCAACTATTTAATTCCATCACTTATAATCTAATAAACTTATTTTATAAAGAGCTAGGTGTCACAAATATGCGATTGAGTATTTCATCAGATACTATCAAATTAGAAATTAAACCTTTCGTATTACAAGTAGATCCATTGCAATTTCAAGAAGAAATTAAATACTTACATTCTCATATGAAATCCGGCACAATACTTCCACATGTAGAAGGGATTTACTTTAAAAGTAATGTAGAGCCATTAACTTTTCATGCAAATCATGAATTTAAACAAAAAGTAGTTCAAATGGCAGCGGATGCTGGTATAGGACAGGAAGAATTCTTATTACAAGCTGTAAAATCTTATATAAAAAATTTAGAACAGCAATAAATTTTTTTAATTAGAAGAAGCGTAGAAATCAAGTCTATTTCTACGCTTTTTAAATTTATTAATTTTAACTTAATTCTCTTTTTATTTTACACTATTACTTATTTCTATTTGCATGTGGTTTAACCTATTGTAAAAACAGTTTCTGAAATTTATTTTAACAAGTAAAACTACTTCTATAGATTTCCTGTAGTTTTGAATAAGTTTTATTCCAAACTACATACAGCAATAAATTCAATTAAATAAAAAAACAGGGTTTCCCTATATAAATTGTAATTAGATAATATATGTAATGGTGACAGTATTATTTGTTACAGGAAGCAAGTGCTCTTTTATTTACGATAAAATGGAATTATTATTATTTATTTCTCAATATTTAATATATTGAATTAAATTCTCTTTATTGGTATTATAATGGTGACAGTTTGTTTCTAATGCTTTAGTTTAAGGACCTGTTTTAATACATCAGGTCCTTCTTAATTTTCTCACTAATAAGATAATTTTTTTAACTTCTTATTTTTTAACTAGATAGCATATTTTATTGTATAAAGACTTTCCACCCATAGAAATCTACCTTTTTTAAGAGTATGCTTATATGCTTGTTCTTCCCACTTGCTATGAAATAATGGTTTTGTTTCATTTTTTATACACCTAAATTTCCATAAACATCCCCATTTATTTCAAACTCATTCAAGTCTTTAATAAGATACAGCTTTAATAAGCTAGCAAATCCCTCAGTCTTAAATACCAAACATGGATATAACCAATCATAGTACCTTCAATTATTTATGTATTTTCACTTTCTACTTGAATACTACCCGAATCAGCTCTTTATAGATCCAATTTAATTTTTTCATAGGTTTGCATACCAAATGAACTCTACCTGGTTTCAATTTTTAAAATTATGCTATACGATTGTGAAACATAGAAAAATTTCACACAGCACCTAAGATATCAAGGCTATCTCTTTCTCATTTCTTTAGAATTTCCGTCTGTTTTTCTATAAGAAATTAAACAGCTGTGTTAATAGCCTTATTAATTCTTTAGTTTCTTTTATCAGAGATACACTTGATTAAGATACACACTAGCTAAATGTTTTTATACTTGAAAATGGATATTGGAGAATTTGAAATAACTGGGGTTTTATAAACTTTTTTAAAAGTAATAAATGATTATAATAATCATTTTGACTAGTAATCTAAATTATAAATAAAAAGAGAAGAACCCACCATAGTTCTTCTCTTTTTATTTATAATTTAGGGTTTTCATATCCACCGATATGAATAGAAGTAAATTAATGGATGAATAATTTACTAATAGAATTATAACATAATAAGCAAAAGCTTTTATATGCAATATTACATATAAAAATTCAATTTTCAAACACCCGCATTTTATAAAATATTTAAATTAAATATCTTAAATACGAATTATTGGTATTTGGGATATTATAAACTAACATAACAATTCACTTAGTTGCTTTTTGATAATTAAACAGATAATAAAAAAGCAACTCGGATTGGGGTTCGAGTTGCTTTTTTAAATAATGCTTATATATGTATTATAACATTTCGCGTAATAAATCCAATACTAATAGAACTAATCTTCATATTTCTCAATATTTTCAGTTTTATATTACTGCTCTTTAGCGTTGGGAAAACTATTGTATTTACCAAAAATCCATTAAAATTTCTTCAATAATATGCCTCTTAATGAATGATAGAATGTTATACTATTTCATAAGTATAATTGCTTTTACAATTTGTTGAAAATATATACTCAATAACTTTTGATCATCCGATGCTCTTTTCATAATATAAATTCCTCCTTTAAAAGTTTTTATCACACAATATTTTATATCTATATCTGAATACATTTATAATACTAAACCCTAATTCAACTTTCCATTTCATCTGTAATGGAAAAAGATTATATTTTTTCTATTTGAAACTAATTTAAAAGGATTTTTTATCAAATGAAAAATACCGTTATTCAAACTAAATCCGCTCACATGATTGGAACGGAAAATAGCGTTAAGGAAACAACTACAAATTATTTACAAGCAATATTAGAATTGAACTACCCCCACTTTCACTTCGTTTAGAAGTGAGGGATTCCTAAGTAAAGA
>NZ_PCOH01000041.1:0-23405 GCF_002976445.1 Bacillus sp. MYb56 | reverse complement strand
ACAAAGGCTACAAAGAAGCTTGCCTAGGCAACACTGCATTATTAAAAGGTATTAATACATTAGAAGGCTATGTAACATTCGAAGCAGTTGCAGAAGCTCACGGTGTAGAGTACAAGGGTGCTAAAGAATTATTAGAAGCAGAAACAGTATCTTGCTAATAGAAGCATTATACAAAACAAAATCGAACAATATATAAAACAACATGATAAGAGCTAAGAGATAATACCTCTTAGCTCTTCTTGGTAAAAGGGGGCATTCATCGTGGCCAACCTATTTAAAAAGAAATCCGTTACGCAATTGTTAGGGGAAAGTAAAAGTAAAACTTTGACGAAAACGCTAGGGGCATTTGACCTAACAATGCTAGGGATTGGTGCGATAATTGGTACAGGAGTTCTAGTATTAACTGGATTAGTAGCAGCAAGAGATGCTGGTCCAGCAGTTATTTTTTCATTTATGATTGCAGCAATTGTTTGTGGATTTGCAGCTTTATGTTATGCAGAGGTTGCATCTGCACTTCCTGTTTCAGGTAGTGTGTACACATATTCATATGCAACAATTGGTGAGTTTGTTGCCCATTTAATGGGATGGACATTGCTATCCGTATATGTCGTAACGACTGCCGCAGTAGCTGGCGGATGGACAGGTTATTTCAATAATTTAGTGAGTGGATTGGGACTTGAAATTCCAAAAGCGTTGTTAACGATTCCATCGCAAGGTGGTATGGTGAATTTACCCGCAGTTATCGTTACGTTGGTGATAACTTGGTTATTATCGCGAGGTACAAAAGAAAGTAAGCGTGTGAATAACATAATGGTATTAATTAAAATTGGTATTGTTGTTTTATTCATTGCAGTTGGTGTATTCTACGTGAAACCAGAAAACTGGATACCATTTGCACCGTATGGCTTAAGTGGAGTCTTTGCCGGAGGAGCAGCAGTATTCTTCGCTTTCTTAGGATTTGATGCATTAGCAACTTCTGCTGAAGAAGTGAAAAATCCACAACGTGATTTGCCGATTGGTATTATTGCTTCATTAGTCATTTGTACAATCATTTATGTTGTAGTTTGTCTCGTTATGACAGGTATGGTTTCTTATAAGGAATTAGATGTACCTGAAGCGATGGCCTATGTATTAGAAGTTGTAGGACAAGATAAAGTGGCTGGTGTAATCGCTATTGGAGCTGTAATTGGTATTATGGCTGTAATTTTCGCATACATCTACGCTACGACACGTGTATTCTTCGCTATGAGCCGTGACGGTTTATTGCCAAAATCTTTTGCGAGAATTAACAAGAAGACAGAAGCACCAACATTTTCAGTTTGGTTAACAGGAATTGGTAGTGCTTTAATTGCCGGATTTATCGATTTAAAAGAATTGTCGAATTTAGCGAATATTGGAGCGTTATTAACATTTGCGATGGTTGGTGTAACTGTCATCATTCTTCGTAAAACGCATCCGAAATTACAACGTGGATTTATGGTACCACTTGTACCAATCTTACCGATTATTTCAGTTGCAAGCTGTCTATTCTTAATGGTAAATCTACCGTTAAAAACATGGATATACTTCGGTGTTTGGTTAGCAATCGGAGTGGTTGTATACTTTGTTTATTCGAAAAAACATAGTCATTTAAAAGACGATGGAAGTTCGCAAGATAGTTTAGAAAAAGCTAATTAAAGGGATATAAAGTTAGTAAGCCTTGTGCGTCTAGGGAGCGCGCAAGGCTTTTTCTTTTGGGGAAATAAAGGAGACCAATGTTATGTTGTCGAATTTTTATGTCGGAATATAAGAAGGGGTGGAAAGATGGAGACGAAAGTTGTCGTTGGAGCAGAGGGATATAATAATAACCCAGGGTGGTTACATACGAATGAAAAAGAATTACATTTATTAAAAAGAGAAACGTGGCTTAATAAATTTCAGCCTAATTCTTTATCAGTAATTTTGGCTGAGCACGTATGGGAGCATTTATCATATGAAGAAGGTATAGAAGCAGCTAAAGTTTGTTATGAGTTTTTAGAAGATAGTGGATATATTCGCTGTGCAGTGCCGGATGCATTTTTCCAAAATGAAGAGTATCAGCGTGGTGTGCAAGTGGGAGGACCTGGCCCGTTAGATCATCCAGCTGCAAGTCATAAAATTGTACATAACTACAAAACGATTATATCTATGTTTGAAGCAGCAGGTTTTCAAGTAAAGCTTTTAGAATACTGTGATGAGAATGGCCAGTTTCATTATAGTGATTGGGAAGAGAACGGTGGATTTATTTATCGATCGAAACGTTTTGATCATAGAAATCAAGATGGTAAATTAGGATTTGCTTCGTTAATTGTGGATGCAGTAAAAGTTAATAAATAAGAAGGGATGCACGGTAGTTTTCGTGCATCCTTTTTGTATGAAGAGCATGATAGATGCGGAGAATATTTATATGTTTATTTTGAAATGTGAACGAAATGTTTTAAAAAATGTATGAGAATTCATTGACACATATGAATGGACGCTCATATAATAAAGGTATAATACATATGAATAATTGTTCATATGTTCAAATAAAGAGGTGAGCTGTGATGGCTGAAAATAAAGTAGAAACGCAACAGGAAGCATGTTCTCAAACGGTAATTCACGAGGAAATCGTGGATCAAGTAAAACAAACAATTCCGACTGATGAAAGTTTAAGTAAAGTAGCAGAATTATTTAAAGTATTAGGTGACCGTACACGTACGAGAATATTACATGCATTATTTGAAGCTGAAATGTGTGTTTGTGATTTAGCTTATTTATTAGGAATGACGCAATCTTCAATCTCACATCAGCTTCGTGTATTAAAGCAAGCAAAGCTTGTAAAGAACCGTAAAGAAGGAAAGGTAGTTTATTACTCATTAGCTGATCAACACGTAATTCATATCTTCGAGCAAGCGTTTGAACACGTAAACGAGGAAGAATAAAAAAGCGAGGAGGGAGAACGATGGCAGAAGCATTAGTGAAAAAGAAACTTATGCTAGAAGGTTTAGATTGTGCAAATTGTGCAATGAAAATTGAAAAAGGTGTTGGGAATATAGAAGGGGTAACATCTTGTTCCGTAAACTTTGCAACAAAAACGATGCTTTTAGAAACACCGCGAAATAAAGAAAATCAAGTTGTTACGGAAGCGAAGCAACTTGTTACAAAATTAGAGCCACATATTAAAGTGCAAGAAGAGCAAAAAACAAAATCAGTAAAAGAAGTATTTGTATTAGAAGGCTTAGACTGTGCAAATTGTGCAATGAAGATTGAAAATAAGGTAAAGGAAATGCCAACAATTTCAGAAGCGACTGTTGATTTCGTATCAAAGAAATTACGAGTAGAAGTTGCAAATAAACGAGAACTTGAATCGACTGTACAAAATATAAAAAATGTTGTTCAAAAGTTAGAGCCTGATGTAAAAGTTGTTCGTGAAGAGGAAAAAGGACACGACCATGATCATGGTGATGGAAATGTGAAAAAGATGATAGGACGATTAGTAGTCGGTGGAATTTTGACAGGAATTGCTGCGTTAGCCGGATTACCGCAAATGATAACAATTCCATTATTCGTCCTTGCTTATTTATTAATAGGTGGAGATATCGTTTGGAGAGCGGTAAGAAACATAACTCGCGGCCAAGTGTTCGATGAAAACTTTTTAATGGCAATTGCAACTTTAGGAGCTTTCGCGATTCAACAATATCCAGAAGCGGTAGCAGTTATGCTATTTTACCAAGTAGGGGAACTGTTCCAAAGTATTGCAGTAAATCGTTCTCGAAAATCAATTACGTCATTAATGGATATTCGTCCTGACTATGCGAATGTGAAAGTTGGAAACGAAACGAAACAAGTGTCACCAGAAGATGTGCAAATTGGTGAGTATATTATCGTAAAACCAGGTGAAAAAGTACCGTTAGACGGGAAAGTAGTTGAGGGAACATCAATGATGGATACTTCAGCGTTAACAGGTGAGTCTGTACCGAGGGAAGTAGAAGTTGGTAATGACGTATTAAGTGGTTTTGTAAACCAAAATGGTGTATTAATTGTCGAAGTTACAAAAGAGTTCGGTGAATCCACTGTATCGAAAATTTTAGACTTAGTACAAAATGCAAGTAGCAAAAAAGCGCCAACAGAAAACTTTATTACAAAGTTTGCACGTTATTATACTCCTGTTGTAGTTATAACAGCAGCAATAATGGCATTTATTCCACCACTTATTTTAGAGGGTGCTACATTCTCCGATTGGATTTATAGAGCTTTAGTGTTCTTAGTAATCTCTTGTCCATGTGCGCTCGTTGTATCGATTCCTCTTGGATTCTTTGGCGGTATTGGTGGGGCATCTAAAAGTGGTATTTTAGTAAAAGGAAGTAACTATTTAGAAGCATTGAATGATGTGAAATATATCGTTTTTGATAAAACAGGAACGTTAACAAAAGGTGTCTTTAAAGTTACGAAGATGGAGCCTAGTGAAGGTATCACAGCTGAAAAGCTATTAGAATATGCAGCATTTGCAGAAGTATATTCAAATCATCCGATTGCACAATCTATTCGAAATGCATATGGAAAATCAATCGATGAAAATGCTATTGAAGACTATAGTGAAATTTCTGGTCATGGTACGGTTGTAAAAGTACAAGGAAAAGAAATTTTCGCAGGTAATGCTAAATTAATGAGCAAAGAAAACATTACATTTAAGCAACCAAATACAGTAGGTACACTAGTTCATGTTGCTGTAGATGGTAAATATGCAGGTTATATTGTTATCTCTGATGAGGTAAAAGAGGATTCAAAACAAGCAATTCAAAAGTTAAAAGAACTAGGTATTAAGAAGACAGTCATGTTAACTGGTGATGCAAAATCAGTCGGGGAAGCTGTTGGTAAAGAATTAGGTTTAGACGAAGTTCATGCCGAATTATTACCACACCAAAAAGTAGAAGAAATCGAAAAAATTGATGCAGCAAAACGCGGTAAAGAAAAGATTGCATTCGTCGGTGATGGTATTAATGATACGCCAGTACTAGCAAGGGCAGACGTTGGTATTGCGATGGGCGGCTTAGGGTCAGATGCAGCAATTGAAGCTGCTGACATCGTTATTATGACTGATGAGCCTTCAAAAATTGCGACAGCAGTAAAAATTGCAAAACGTACACGTAGCATCGTATGGCAAAATATTATATTTGCATTAGGGGTAAAAGGGTTAGTGTTATTACTCGGCGCCTTTGGTATTGCAACAATGTGGGAAGCAGTCTTCTCAGATGTTGGTGTGACGTTACTTGCAGTATTAAATGCAATGCGTGTACTACGAGTAAAAGATTTATAAAAAAGAGGACGCAATTGCGTCCTCTTTTTATTTGGTTATTTTGTTGAAATTGACTCAAGAAAATAATATCAAATATTATTTTGTTTTTAAATAATGTAATATATAAATTTACAAAATATAATATTCTTCTTGTTATTTTAATATATTTTTTACAAATATCCATATAGTATTGAAAAATGGAGAAGTGGGGGAGGGACAAAACCCCACTGATTAAAGCTTCACTTTATTTTTGTATGTTTTTTTCAACCTGTTCTCGAACAGTTTGAATATAATTCATTTTATGATCCCAACATTCTTGGCTTAAATCGACAGGGTACTCTTCTGGGTTTAAAGTTCGCATATACTCTTCCCAAAATAGTGAGAGGCTGCGTTCATTATACTTTTGAATATCTAATATATTAGGTAATTCATACGCTCTTTTACCGTTAATGAAAATATCTTGATGCAGTTCGCGTGCTTCAAAGCTTGTTACGAATTTACTTATATATGTATGAACTGGATGAAACATTTTTAAACGCTCTTCTTTTCCGGGTTCTTCTGACTCTAAAGCAATATAATCGCCCTCTGCATGATCGTTAACACGGTTAATAATACGATAAATTCGTTTAAGTCCTGGGGTTGTAATTTTTTCAGGATTAGATGAAATCTTAATCGTATCATTTAATTTTCCGTCAGTATCTTCAATAGCGACTAGTTTATAAACAGCCCCTAATGCTGGCTGCTCAAAGGATGTAATCAGCTTTGTACCAACACCCCATACATCAATTTTTGCCCCTTGAGATTTCAAGTGCATAATCGTATATTCATCTAAATCGCTAGAAGCGATAATTTTTGTGTTTGTAAATCCAGCTGCATCAAGTTGTTTTCTGGCCTCCTTTGATAAATATGCCATATCACCACTATCAAGGCGAATGCCATAAAAATCGATACGATCCCCGAACTCTTTTGCAACACGAATCGCATTTGGAACACCAGATTTTAATGTGTCGTATGTATCGACAAGAAATACACATTTTTTATGTGTTTCAGCATATTTTTTAAATGCAACATATTCATCGCGATATGCTTGAACGAAAGAATGGGCATGTGTGCCAGCTACAGGGATGCCAAATCGTTTCCCTGCGCGAACGTTACTTGTAGATGAAAAACCACCAATAAAGGCAGCTCGTGTTCCCCAAAGGGCAGCATCAAACTCATGAGCGCGTCTTGTACCGAACTCTAAAAGCTCATCATTATTTGCAGCGTGCTTCATACGTGCAGCTTTTGTAGCAATTAATGTTTGGTAATTTACAATATTTAAGAGGGCAGTTTCAATTATTTGTGCCTCGCCAAGCGGTGCATCAACACGTAATAATGGTTCGTTATTAAAAACAACTTCGCCTTCTTGCATACTACGAATCGTGCCAGTAAATTTCATGTTTTGTAAATAATGAAGGAAGTCTTCTTCAAATTGCAGCTCTGCTAAATAAGCGATGTCACTTTCGGTAAAGCTGAAATTTTCTATGTACTCTACAATTTTTTCAAGACCAGCAAAAACAGCATAGCCGTTTTCGAATGGAAGCTTTCGAAAGTATAGATCAAAAACAGAACGGCGAGTATGAATACCATCTTTCCAATATGTATAAGCCATGTTGATTTGATATAAATCTGTATGTAAGGCGTAACTATCGTCTTTATAATGATTCATTGCGAAAACACCTCCGTAATTTGGTTATAGTATACCAATTTTTCCCCTTTCGTAGCAAAGAAGTAATAGGGGATTGAAGTCAAGAGAGAAAAAAATGAAATAATGCATATTTTTTAGAAAATTTACATTTATCAATTTATATTTCTCTAGATTTTATGTATTATTAGAGTAGTGGGGGTAATGAGAATGGAGGAGGACAATGCAACAAACATTAGAAAAAATAGGCAAGCAAGTTTTTTATAAACGGCTACAGCAAAAAATGACACAAGAAGAATTATGTCAGGGCATTTGTTCTGTCTCATACTTAAGTAAGATCGAAAATGGAAAGATTGAAGCATCAGAAGAAATTCTACAATTGCTCTGCACAAGACTAGAAATTGCTGTGACGGATTTGAGAGATGTAGAAGAAGATGTGAAAGTGAAGTTGGACGAGTGGTTGAATGCATTAGTTCATTTGGACAAGCAACAAGTAGAGCGCATATACGAAGAGTTGCAAGGTGAAATGAAGCATGTGTTGGATTTTGAAATTATAAATTATTATAAACTGCTGTATACACGTTATTTAATGATGAAGCGGGATCTCCCTGCTGTTGAAGAAGAATTGGACGGATTGAAGAAAGTGTATAAGAAATACTCGCCTTTTCAGAAGATGTTATATACGTATAATAAGGCATTATTATATTCTGTGCAGTACAAATATACGCAGGCATTAGAATATCTGTTAAAGACGGAATCGATGGCGAAAGAGTTAGGATATTATGAAACAGGAATATATTATAATTTGGCATTGACATATAGTCAGATGGAAATAGACCATATGACATTATATTTTGCTAATGTGGCATTAGAAGGTTTTAAAAGTGAATATAAATTTAGAAATATAATTAATTGTAAGTTTTTAATTGCGTTTAGTTATACTAGAAAAAAACAATATAATGAAGCTATGGAAATCTATAATCATATCATAAGAGAAGCAACTTCTTTTGCTGATAAAGATAATATTCTTTCTATTGCTTTAAATAATATTGGTTATCTGTACTACCGACAAAAAAATTATGCCAAGGCGAAAGAGTATTATATAGAATGCTTAAAGTATAAAAAAGAAGAGGATATGAATTATATTGATGCCATGTATGAGCTCTCATTACAGTGTATTCAATTAGGAGAACTTGAGGAAGCGGCTGAATGGATTGAAAAAGGTATCCTTGCTGCAAGGAAAGATGATAGATACAAAGGGATGTTATATTTATTGTTAAATTTAAGATATAAATATTTTGAAGAAAGAGACCTCTATAAAAAATTTCTAGAAACAGAAGTAGTTCCTTTCTTTAAAACAGAGGAAAATATAAAAGATTTAAAGAAAGTATACTTAGAACTAGCTGAATACTTAGAAGAATGCTCAGATTTTAAAGAAAGTAATCGCTATTATAAATTAGCGATTACTTTATTAGAAGAGTAAAGAGGAGGGATAGTATGAAAAAGTTAATTGCAGGAACATTTGTGGTTATGGCAATTGCAGCTGTAGTATTGGATATTCAGTATGCTTGGAAGCCGGATACTCTAGGGCAAGAAGCTAAAACAGTTGAACAAATTAATTTATAAAAAAAACCCTTTCCCAACGGAAAGGGTTTTTTTTCAATATTTGTTCCTCAAAATTCTACAACACTTGAGAAAGAAATTAATTGAATTTTTAGTATATTAATAGTGGAAACATAATGATAATATGAAACTACTCTTTTTCAAAAATTTTTTATTAGGGGGAATGTTAGATGAAAAAGAAGAGTTTAGCGTTAGTGTTAGTGGCAGGAATGGCAGTTACTACGTTCGGAGGGACAGGCTCTGCATTTGCGGATTCTAAAAATGTACTCTCTACTAAGAAGTACAATGAGACGGTACAGTCACCAGAGTTTATTTCTGGTGATCTAACTGGAGCGACTGGTAAGAAAGCGGAATCTGTGGTGTTTGATTACTTAAACGCAGCAAAAGGTGATTATAAGCTAGGGGAAAAGAGTGCACAAGATTCTTTCAAAGTAAAACAAGTGAAAAAAGATGCTGTAACTGATTCAACAGTAGTACGTATGCAACAAGTTTACGAGGGAGTACCTGTATGGGGGTCTACTCAAGTAGCTCACGTAAGTAAAGATGGTTCTTTAAAAGTATTGTCTGGAACAGTTGCGCCTGATTTAGACAAGAAGGAAAAGTTAAAAAACAAAAATAAGATTGAAGGCGCAAAAGCAATTGAAATTGCGCAACAAGATTTAGGAGTAACACCTAAATACGAAGTGGATCCAAAAGCGGATTTATATGTATATCAAAATGGTGAAGAAACGACATATGCATACGTTGTGAATTTAAACTTCTTAGAGCCAAATCCAGGAAACTATTACTATTTCATTGAAGCGGAAAGCGGTAAAGTGTTAAATAAATATAATAAACTTGATCATGTAACGAATGATGATAAGTCACCAGTTAAGCAAGATGCTCCTAAACAGGAAGCGAAAGCGGTTGTAAAGCCTGTAACAGGGACGAATAAAGTTGGAACTGGTAAAGGTGTATTAGGAGATACGAAATCGCTTAATACAACGTTATCTGGATCGTCTTACTATTTACAAGATAATACGCGCGGAGCAACAATTTTCACATATGATGCGAAAAACCGCTCAACATTACCAGGAACATTATGGGCAGATGCAGATAATGTTTTCAATGCAGCGTATGATGCAGCGGCAGTAGATGCTCATTACTATGCAGGTAAAACATATGATTACTATAAAGCTACATTTAACAGAAACTCTATTAATGATGCAGGAGCACCATTAAAATCAACAGTTCATTACGGAAGTAAGTATAATAATGCATTCTGGAACGGCTCACAAATGGTATACGGAGATGGTGATGGTGTAACATTCACTTCATTATCTGGTGGCATTGATGTAATTGGCCATGAATTAACACATGCTGTTACGGAAAATAGCTCGGATTTAATTTATCAAAATGAATCAGGAGCGTTAAATGAAGCAATTTCTGATATTTTTGGTACTTTAGTAGAATTCTATGATAACCGTAACCCAGATTGGGAGATTGGTGAAGATATTTATACACCTGGTAAGGCGGGAGATGCACTTCGTTCTATGAGTGATCCAGCGAAATATGGTGACCCAGACCATTATTCTAAGCGTTACACTGGTTCAAGTGATAACGGTGGCGTTCATACAAACAGTGGTATTATTAACAAACAAGCTTATTTATTAGCAAATGGTGGTACGCATTCTGGTGTAACTGTAACTGGTATCGGTAAAGATAAATTAGGTGCGATTTACTACCGTGCAAATACACAGTATTTCACGCAATCTACTACATTTAGTCAAGCACGTGCTGGTGCAGTACAAGCTGCAGCTGATTTATATGGTGCTAGCTCTGCAGAAGTAGCAGCAGTTAAGCAATCATTTAGTGCTGTTGGTGTAAACTAAGGCTTTAAGGGATAGTTATTAATAAAATACCTCAAAAATAAAGAAGGAGCCTATGCTCCTTCTTTATTTTTTTCTCCATTTTTTCCACAAATAAAGTAATCCAACACAACCTGCGATTGTAATAATCCATTTCGCTTCATTTGTTCCGTTAATGACATGATATGCAGAATATACTTCAATCAATAAAGCCGGTATTTTCCCTATTGTGCTGGCAATACTGAAAGAGAGTAATGACATTTTGCCTAGAGCTGCAAATAAAGTAACGATACTGGACGGAATGAAAGGAATAAAACGAAAAGATAGGACGAGTAGAAATGCCTCTCTGCCTTCTACGTAAAGAAGGCGTTCTACCTTTGGATACGTATTTACTTTATCGTGAGTGAACTTTTGAAGGCCTATACGATAAATATAAAACGAGATAATAGCCCCTAATGCCTCACCTGCGATCGAAATGATTGTGCCATTTGTTACACCGAAGAGCTGTATATTAATGGCGGTCAAAAAAATACTAGGGATAAAACCTAAAAGACTGATGATGATGTTGATTAAGATACTAAGTGGAATTGCGCTTGAATAATAGTCTGTTAAGAAGTTTTGAATTGTTTCAGCCATTCTTTAAAATCCTTTATCTTTTTTTGCATTACACCATATTTACATTGTATAGGCAAGTGCAAATTTACATAATGTAGAAAACAGTTGATAGAAAGGGATTTGTATACCTTATATAGGTATTAGGTATATGAAAGTAGGGGTATATTTAGTTTGTTTAAAAAACACTCTATAAATCCTGTATTTAAAGGGTTTATGGAGTGTTTTGATTGGTGTTTTCATCTGGGAAATAATTATAAAAACATGGGGGTATATTTTAAAAAAGGGCGAAAAACAGTGATTTGATGAAAGGGGGGTGGAAAATATAGCAAAATGAATGAGGATTTTAAAACTGTATACATTTTTTCTTTGTGAAATTGACTTTTAGTGGAGTTACGATAATAATCATGGAAGAGGTGATACGATGAAACGATTAAGTAGTCTTTTCTTGAGTAGTTTATTGGCACTAATGCTGATTTTAAGTGGATGTGCAGGAAAAGAACAAAAAACAGAAAAACCAAAAGAGGATCATTCTACATCAGTAGAAAAAATTAGTGATAATATTTTAGATGAAATGGAAGGGCCACCTAAAAATGGTCATACGATTGAAAGGCATGTAGGCAAATCAGAAGAGGATTTGAAGAATCGTTTGAAGACAGATAAAGTTTCAGCGGCAAGTACATACTATGATAAGGAAACAGCGACAAAGGCTGTGAAAGATAGTTTAAAACAACATGATAAAGAAATTCAGGATTGGTTGAAAAACTCTAAAGAGGCTCGTCTTGTATTGAATACAACTCATTCATTCCCAGTTGGAAAAACAGTAATAAAGAAAAATATGAATGTAAAAGACAAACTAGTAAAGACTGTTACTGTTTTAGCGAGAGATAAATCAGGAAATCTAGGATTTAAGATTATTACTTCTTATCCATCAGATAAATAAAGGGGGGAGTATATATGTATCCAACATTACAATACTTTCTTAAATCGTACTGTACGTTAAGTATTCATGAGGATGAAATAGTAAGCGTAATGGAAGAGTTTATAGAGCAAGAGGACGAAGAGATTGTTTTGAAATTACGCGATGAATTAGTAAATATGAAGAAAAAGAACGCGTGGGAAGAAGCGTGCGTATTAGCTGCGAAGCAAGGCAATCGTGTGTGGTCTTTAGAAGAAACGAAAGATCATCTGGAAATTTTTTTACTATTATTGCAAAAGAAAAAGGCATGAGTAGATCACGCCTTTTTGTATACGCTTTTTGAAATTTGTCCGTTTGATATTATCTCATTGTTTTGGGGCACTTTTATATACGCTTTTTGAAATTTTTCCATTTGAGAGTACTTCACCGTTTTGTGTTACTTTTTTATACGTAACCGCTGTTATTTTATCACCAGTATTACTAATTACTTGAGAAGAAACTTCAACATTTTTACCAGTATTTGTACCGAAAATACGTGTAGTAATACTACCGCCATTTGAAAATGCTTGAATGTAAATATGCTTACCTGTATTGTTTTTAAATTTTAAATCCGGACCATAATCTGCCACTGCTGCATCCTGCCCAAGTGGTAAATAATTTACGGGCATAGAATGATTGCTTCGAGAAACAATTCCTAAATCTGCCCTTAAAGCTGCGCTGTATAAAGTACTACTTACTTGGCAAACGCCTCCGCCTGCACTTTGTATAACTTTACCTTGTGAATATACTGCTGCGGATTTATAACCATGTGCAGCATCAGTTACGCCAACACGGCCATTAAAACTAAACGTTTCATCAGGTGCTACAATAACTCCACTTAACGTATTAGCTGACTTATTTACGTTATAGGATTGATTTCCATTACGGCCAGCCATTGGGGTAGAATATTCAGCAATCACTTCTTTAATCCCCATTTGTTGTATATCTTCTGTAGAACGTTCAGGTTTTATTAGTGTAACTGGTAATACAACATCGGGTGTGCCAGAAGTAATAGCTGCGCTTGTTAAATCGGTTAATTTTCCTTTATCAATTTTTTCTCCATTTTGACTTTGGCTAATATTTACTGTAGAGCCTTCAACACTTAATTCGGCGTTGACAGGATTTTTTAATGTTTCATTATATTTATCCTTTATAAAGGTTTCATAAGTTGTTGTATTTAATTGTGGTGTTAATTTATAGTCACGTTTTACTTCACCGTTTTCAGCTTGCTTACGCATGTTGTAACGATTCATTACGTTCCCTTCTTGTTCTTTAAAGATATTGTCGACAATATCCTTCTCTTTATAATCTACTCCTAAATCTTTCCACGTGTAATTTTGCTTATCATTTTGGAATACGTAGTTAAGAGATTTTTGATTTAATTCATTTATCTTTTGATTAACAAGGGCTTGAATATCTGCTTTATTTTTTCCATCAAGAGAAATACCTTCAAATGTAGTGTTTGGTAGTGCAGTTGTATTTAGTTGATTATTTAATTTGGATACATATTGATATCCACCAATACCACCAACACAAAGTAATATGCCACCAGCAATAGCGGAACCAATCAGTATTTTGCTTAGCTTCATTTATTTCCCCCCAGAAAAATTTTTATAAATATATGTATTACATTTTTTGTATAAAAATGATGAAAATAACATTATGTACGTCCTAGTATACTATTATTTTCACTACGTGTGTAATGTTTTCATAAAAAATGTTACACTGCTGTAATAATTGTCTCTTTTTGTCACAATATGCATGAGAAATATGTTGAAAATTATAATAAAAAGGCTGCTTAGAAAAATCTAGCAGCCTTTTTATTATAATTTTTTATGCTCATTTTTATTCGTAACACCGAGATGTTCTTGAAGTGTTGTCGATATATCATTAACACTCTTTTCGTTTGGAACGTAATAATAAATACCACCTATATATTTATCAGTACCTTCCACTTGCAATTTATCCATTTTTAAATTTGAATCCATTGAATTTTTTGCAATAGTCATCATATCATCAAAAGTTAAATTTGTTTTTAAGTCTGTATCGACAGCATCTAATAGGCTTCCGATTTTATTAATGGAATTGAGAGATAGGGCTTTTTCAGCAATAGCCTCTAAAACAAGTTGTTGTCGTTGACCACGCATATAATCACTATCAATATGACGCGTTCTAGCTAGTGCAAGTGCTTCTTCTCCATTTAAATGTTGACGCCCTTTTTTTAGGTGAATTGCATCTGCTTCGTCGCTACTATTTTGTTCTGTGAACTCAACTGGAACGTCGACAGTTATACCACCTAGAGAATCAACAATCTTGATAAAGGATTTGAAATTAAATTTTACATAGTAATCAACTGGTACATCTAAAAATTTTTCTACTGTATCAATTGTGCTGTCTACACCACCAAATACATGTGCATGTGTAATTTTATCATATTTATCACGTGATTTAATGAAGACGCGTGAATCACGTGGAATGCTGACTAGTTTAACAGATTTATCATTTTTATTAATTGTTGCAAGTAGTAATGCATCTGTACGAGTCGCTTTTCCGTAACCTTTTTCCCTGATATCACTTTCATCAACACCCATGATCAGGACAGAAATATTATCAGTCATAGGTTTAACAGCTTTTTCACGTTTGCTGGATTTATCTCCTCGGCCGAGTTCAGAATAAGCGTTGCTTAAGACGGATTTTGCTTTACTGTATATATGGAAGGAATAGCCTCCTGCTCCCATTGCTACAATAAGTAAGGGAATAAGAATGAACCAAAGTAGGCGCTTTTTCTTTGAGCGTCCTTTTTTGGCTCGAGTTTCGTTGTTAATGTCGGATTTCATCATTTTTTCTCCTTTAAAACAATCAAAGTGTATACATCTAGAAGCGTATTAAAACACATAAAAAATATTTTACGCTAAATAAAAGGTATTGTACATGTATAAAAAATAGATGTATTGATTATTTATCCCGCATTAACGGGCAGTAAAACTCCCACCTCAAAGTCCAGCGAATGCAAGGAAGTTAGGTGGGAGATAACTGCCCGTAAATGCCCGATTGGTTCAACTAATAATCAGTGGGGGATAGCCCCCTCTGATTAAAGTTTCACTTTATAAGACATCTATTCGTTATTGTATACAAAAGACAGGGATAAGAAAATGATAAAATTTTACCTAATTAAAGCATAATACTTACAATAATCGCAGATAAAATACTAACAAGAGTAGCGCCGTATAGTAATTTTAGGCCGAAGCGGGCAACAACATTTCCTTGTTCTTCGTTTAACCCTTTTACCGCACCGGAAATAATTCCAATGGAAGAAAAGTTGGCAAAAGAAACGAGGAAGACAGAAATAATACCAACTGTACGGATAGAGAGAGTGCTGGAAATTTTACTAAGATCCATCATTGCTACAAATTCATTTGTTACAAGCTTTGTTGCCATAATGCTACCCGCTGTGACAATTTCAGAACTTGGTACGCCGATAAGAAATGCAATAGGGGCGAATACATAGCCTATTAATTGTTGGAAAGTAATGCCGAATATAATGAGGAATAGGTCATTAATGCAACTCATTAATGCGACGAATCCAATGAGCATAGCACCGACGACAATTGCTACACGAAAACCATCAAGAATGTATTCTCCAAGCATTTCAAAGAAACTTTGTTTTTCCCCTTTTATTACCAAAATGTCTTCATCATCGTTAACGTCGTAAGGGTTAATAATGAGTACGATAATAAAACCACTAAATAAATTGAGAACGAGTGCGGTTACTACATATTTTGGTTCAATCATTGTCATATAGGCACCGACAATGGACATAGATACTGTTGACATAGCAGAGGCGCAAAGTGTATATAGTCGATGTTTTGGAATTTGGGCTAATTGTTTTTTTACCGTAATAAAAACTTCTGATTGGCCGACAATAGCGGAAGCGATGGCGTTGTAAGATTCTAATTTCCCAAGACCGTTTATTTTACTAAGAAAGAAACCAATCCAACGAATAAAGAATGGTAGTATTTTGAAATGTTGTAATATACCAATTAAGACGGAGATAAAGACAATCGGTAATAATACGTTAAGGAAAAATGGCATTTCCCCTTTATTTGCAAGACCGCCAAATACAAAATTTATACCACTGGCAGCATACTCAAGTAGCCTCGTAAACAGGCTAGAAATTACCGTAATAAGTATGAGACCAATTTCTGTATTTAATAATAAATAGGTTAAAATTAATTGTATAATAAGCATGATAAAAATTGGTTTAAATTTAATATGTTTCTTATTGTTGCTAGCAATATAAGCAAGGAAGAAAACAACGATAAGTCCCACGAAAAAAGTAATAAATTTCATAGTAAGCCCCCTAAAAGAGATATTCTGCTATATATGTTTTTCATTTCAAGGGAGAATATGCATCTTTGGTAAAGAAAGGAATAGAGAGAGCATGAATATATGTAGAGTGCACCACGTTGCAATTATTTGTTCGAATTATGAACTGTCAAAGGATTTTTATACTCGGATATTAGGTTTTAAAGCGATAAATGAAGTATATAGAAAAGAACGAGATTCTTATAAGTTAGATTTATGTGTAGGGGAAGAGTATCAAATTGAATTATTTTCATTTCCTAGTCCACCTGAGCGCCCAAGTTTTCCAGAAGCAGCTGGACTTAGACATTTAGCATTTGCTGTTACAAATATAGAAGAAGCTGTAAACCATTTAAAACAATGCGGTGTGGAGACTGAAGCGATACGTATGGATGAAATTACGGATAAAAAATTTGTCTTTTTCCAAGATCCTGATGGCTTGCCTTTAGAATTGTATGAGGCTTGAAATTGGTGAATTTTATATAGGGTTGCTTTCAAATAAATGAAGAAACTAAAGTGAAACTTCTTTTTTAAAGGAGGTGTAACTTTAGCTAAGAAAGCTAAAGGACATATGTGGATATTTTAAAATTACTGATGGTAGCCATTCTTATTGCGTTAACAGCATTTTTTGTGGCTGTTGAGTTTGCAATTATTAAGGTGCGTAGCAGTCGTATTGATCAACTCGTTAGTGAAAAACGCCGAGGAGCATTGGCAGCTAAAAAAGTAACTTCGAATTTAGATGAGTATTTATCAGCATGTCAGTTAGGTATTACAATTACTGCTTTAGGGCTTGGGTGGTTAGGAGAGCCCACTATAAAACATATACTCGAGCCGTTGTTTTTAAAACTACACCTATCTCCTGCAATTGCAAGTACAGTTTCATTTATTATTGCCTTTGCAGTTATTACGTTTTTACATGTTGTCATTGGTGAACTTGCTCCGAAGACGCTCGCTATACAAAGGGCAGAGCAAGTTAGCTTATTATTATCGAAGCCAATTATTTACTTTTACCGAGTAATGTATCCGTTTATTTGGGCTTTAAATGGTTCTGCAAGGCTTGTAACAGGGTTATTCGGATTACATCCGGCTTCTGAACATGAAGTAGCTCATTCGGAGGAAGAATTACGATTAATCTTATCTGAGAGTTATGAGAGTGGAGAGATTAATCAAAGGGAATTTAAATATGTAAATAATATTTTTGAATTCGATAATAGAGTCGCAAAGGAAATTATGGTACCTCGTACGGAAGTTGTAGGTTTATATGAGGACGAACCATTTGAAACACATATTAAAATAATCGCACAAGAAAAGTACACGAGATATCCCGTATTTGGTGAAGATAAAGATGAAATTATTGGGATGGTTAATGTAAAGGATTTATTTATTCGTTATATGGATGGTAATCGAGAAGAGGGGTGCTCGATTACGCCATATACAAGGCCAGTTATTGAAGTGTTAGAAAATATACCTATTCATGATTTACTATTACAAATGCAAAGAAAACGAATTCCATTAGCTGTATTATATGATGAATATGGTGGTACAGCGGGGATTGTTACATTGGAAGATATTTTAGAAGAAATTGTTGGAGAAATCCGAGATGAATACGATGAAGATGAGCATCCACCTATAGAACATATAAGTGAAGTGTGTAAAATTGTAGAGGGGAAAGTGCTTATTAGCGAAGTAAATGATTTATTTGGCATACATTTGGTCGCTGATGATGTTGATACAATTGGTGGTTGGATTATGGTACAAAAACAGATCGTTGCTGAGGGGGATATTATTGAGAAACACGGCTTTTCTTTTAAAGTTCTTGAAAAGGATATGCATCAAATTAAGCGAGTTGAAATAAAGAAAGTAGAAGAATGAATGGATTTTCTATTATATAAACTTTAATAAAAAGTATATATAGAAAAATAAATGTTTGCGCTTTCAAAAAAGGTGCTATATAGTGAAAGTGGATACTGAAGAATTCATTTAATGATACTCGTATTTTATAGGGCGAATTCTTTAGATAAGGATTTAGAATGAAAAGTATAGGTGATGAAAAATGATAGCAACGAAGGATATACGTATAGAAAAAGATTTTTTAGGTGAAAAGGAAGTACCGAGTGTAGCTTATTATGGTGTACAAACATTACGTGCCGTAGAAAACTTTCCTATTACAGGATACCGCATTCATCCGTCACTCATTACGGCAATGGCAATTGTAAAAAAAGCGGCAGCGCTTGCGAATATAGATACAGGTTACTTAGCTAAAGATATCGGACAAGAAATTGCAGAAGCGGCACAAGAGATTGTTGATGGAAAGTTCCATGATCAATTTATCGTAGACCCGATTCAAGGCGGAGCAGGTACTTCAATTAATATGAATACTAATGAAGTAATTGCTAATAGAGCGCTAGAACGTATGGGATACGAAAAAGGTGAATATGCGAAAATTAGCCCAAACACTCATGTGAACATGGCCCAATCAACAAATGATGCGTTTCCAACTGGGATTCATATAGCAACTCTTATGATGCTGGAAGAACTTCTTGTTACAATGGAAGAACTTCACTCTGCTTTTCATGATAAAGCAAAAGAGTTCGATCACGTTATTAAAATGGGGCGTACGCATTTGCAAGATGCAGTTCCAATTCGCCTTGGACAAGAATTTGAAGCATATAGCAGAGTGCTAGAGCGTGATATAAAAAGAATTAAACAGTCTCGTCAACATTTATACGAAGTTAATATGGGTGCGACAGCTGTCGGTACGGGATTAAATGCAAACCCTACTTATATAGAACAAGTTGTGAAGCATTTACGAACTTTTAGTGGTTTCCCTCTTGTTGGTGCAGAGCACTTAGTTGATGCGACGCAAAACACAGATGCATATACAGAAGTATCTGCAGCACTAAAAGTATGTATGATGAATATGTCTAAAATTGCAAATGACCTTCGTATTATGGCGTCTGGTCCACGTGTTGGGTTGGCGGAAATTCAATTACCAGCTCGTCAACCAGGTTCATCTATTATGCCGGGGAAAGTAAATCCAGTTATGGCAGAAGTAATTAACCAAGTTGCTTTCCAAGTAATTGGAAATGACCATACAATTTGCTTAGCGTCAGAAGCTGGACAATTAGAGTTAAATGTAATGGAGCCGGTATTAGTATTTAATTTAATTCAATCCATCAGTATTATGAATAACGGTTTCCGTGTATTCCGTGAATACTGTATAAAGGGAATTACAGCGAATGAAGAGTTGCTTAAGCAATATGTTGAAAAAAGTGTTGGAGTTATTACAGCAGTGAATCCTCATATTGGTTATGAAGCAGCTTCTCGCATTGCACGTGAAGCAATTACGACAGGAAAATCTGTTAGGGAGCTATGTTTAGAACATGGTGTACTTACAGCAGAAGAGCTTGATATTATTTTGGATCCATACGAAATGACGCATCCTGAAATTGCTGGTGCTTCTTTATTAAAGACTAAAAAAATGTAATGTAAAAAGCACCGATCCATTTGGATCGGTGCTTTTTTTTAGAAGATATTAAATACAGAGTTAAGTTGAAGTAAGCTAATAATAGCTAAGAAGATTAAACTATATTTCATTACTATTTTAAATAGAGCAGATTCTTGACCAACTAGTCCAACTGCTGCACAAGCAACTGCTACAGATTGTGGTGAAACCATTTTTGCGATTGTACCACCAACTACGTTTAATGAAACGAGAGTAGATGGTACGATGTTTAACTGATCGGCAGTTACTGCTTGAAGTGGTGCGAATAATGAACCACTTGATACGACTGAACCTGTAATGAATACGCCAATCCATCCTAAGATTGGAGAAAGAACTGGGAATGCATTTCCTGTAGAAGAGAATGCAAGTCCAAGTGTAGATGACATACCAGAGTAGTTTTCTACGTAAGCTAAAGCGATAACGCTACAAATTGTATATACTGGAACTTTTAGTTCTTTTATTGTTTCGATCATTAATTCTTTAATCATTTTGCCGTTTACACGGTAGACGATAAGTGAAACGATGATTGCTAATACAATCGCAGTAGTTGTAGAAGAGAATACATCTAGTTTGAAAATCGCTGCGAAAGGTGTATCAGCCTTTGTAATTGGTGCAGTTTTCATAACCGCATTATGAAGACCAGGGAATTGAATGTTAAATACTAAGTTTGCCAATGGACCATCCGGAGCAAATAAAGCTTTAATTGGTTTTAAATTAAAGATTGTTACAAATGCAGTTAAGAATACGAATGGGGACCAAGCATATAAAATTTGATTGAATGTATGAGATTCTTTTTCTTCTTGTTTTTCTTCTTTAGCAGAAGATTTTGGTTGCCAAACACGTAAGAATAATGTAAGAGCGACCATACTTACGACTGCTGCGAAAATATTAGTAAGTTCAGCGCCTAAGAAGTAAGTCACAAGGAACTGAGTAATTGCGAAAGAAACACCACTTACAAGAATACCTTGCCAAGTTTCTTTAATGCCTTTAAATCCATCTACCATTGAAACAAGTAAGAACGGTAAAACAATGCTAATGAATGGCAAAATGTAAACAGCTTGACGACCGACAGTTAATGCATCTATCCCAGTTAATTGTGCAGGTACTGTAACTGGAATACCCATAGCACCCATAGCACCACCAGCGATATTAGCTACTAAGCAAATACCTGCTGCTTTTAATGGATTAAAGCCCATACCTACAAGTAATGCAGCTGTAATAGCAACTGGAACACCGAAACCAGCTGCGCCTTCTAAGAAAGCACCGAAAGAATAAGCGATTAATAATACTTGTAAACGCTGATCATTTGTAATACTTGAAATGCTATCACGAATGACATTGAATTGTTCTGTTTTAACAGTTAATTTGTAAAGGAAGATAGCTGCGATAACGATAGTACAAATTGGATAAAATCCAGATAAAACACCGAATCCGGCAGATGCTACAGCTACAGTTGCGGGCATTTTATAAACAAATATAGCAAGAATAATAGCGACGATCACACTATAAAGCCCAGCCATGTAACCTTTCATTTTGAATCCCACTAAACAAATAATGAAGCAAAAAATTGGGAGTGCTGCGATTAGTGCAGATAACCAAATATTGTTTAATGGGTCATAAATTTGTGTCCAAGTACTCATAATAATGACAACTCCTATCTATTATATGTGAAGAAATTCACATTATTTGTGAAACTATTCACAATCAACTTACATGCTTAGTATATTCTCCTTCAACACTATTGTCAACGTGAAAAAGTATAATTATTCCATAATAGTATTAAAAGTAACATTTTGTTCATAAAGTAGACAAAAAGCGTAATCAAATTGATTTGATTACGCTTCTATAAATTATTTACATATTCTTTCATTTTTTCATATGTCATTGGTCCTACATGCTTATATTGAATGACACCGTTTGTATCGATGACAAAAGATGTTGGAATGCTGATGATTTGATATGTGGCACTTGCCTGGCCTTTCTGATCTAATAGGACGGGGAAGGTATATTTGTTTTCTTCAAGAAATTGTTTTACATTATTCGGGTCTTTTTCAGTAGCTGTCGCATTTACAGCAACAATTTCAATCCCCATATCTTTAGTATCGTGATAAAACTTTTCCATATCAGGCATTTCTATTTTGCATGGACCACACCAGCTTGCCCAAAAATTCAATATTACTTTTTTTCCTTTATAGTCTGTAAGACGAACTTCTTGACCAGTGGTTGTTTCCAGAAGGAAATCGAGGGCAACATTGCCAACTTCAGTTCCAATGGGGATGTTTGATTTTGAAGCTATATCTTCTTTTTTGTATAGGAAGTGATTGATAATGGTCCAGCCAACCGCAATGCTAATTAACGCAAAAATAAACCATTTTTTAATATTACATCATCCTCCTTACTTAAATTTCCTTTTTATCGTAACAAAGTGGTTAAATATGGTCAAATTACTTTACGATAGGTTATCAATTATGGACGATATTTTACAATATCATTACTGTACATTTCAGTAAGGTGAAAATATAACAAAAAGCCTGATAAAACAACGTTTGTAAGCAAAGTATTGCTAGCCCTTTGTTTTGCTTTTTTATTGTATCATATAGTATAATATTCAAAATCAGGTGGGATTTTTTCTTGAACTGTGTGCTGATAAAAGTCGGAAAATTTTCTCAGCATTATAGGTTGATAAAGTTATGTCGTAACAGGAAATATAAGAACAGATATATAAATAAATAAAGAGAAAATAAAAAATGAAAATGAGGGGAATTTTATGAACCAAAACCAATTTGACTGTCGTATTTCAGAAGAAGACGTACAGATGTTAAGAGCATTAGCTCATCCACTTCGTCTACGTTTAGTAATGGAACTGATGCAGCGTGGAACATGTAATGTAACACAATTACAAGAGGTATTAGAAATTCCGCAATCAACTGTTTCGCAGCATTTAACGAAATTAAAACAAAATAAAGTAGTACGCTTTGAGAGACGCGGGTTAGAAGTGTACTATCAAATTCATAACGATAAAGTAAGTGAAGTAGTAAAAACATTATTTTCTTAATTTTTGAATATTATGGAAAGAAGACGTGTGAAATATACGTCTTTTTTTATTTGGAAAGAATCTAATAATAGGAAGATTTGAGAGCGTATATATTAGCGTGTTAGAAAGAAACAAACTATCGGTTGAAGTGCTAAATTGACGGAATATATTCTGAAGGGATATGAAAAGATAGAAAGGAGTGTTGTAAGCCAAAGGAGGAATAATATAATGGATGTAAAACGTGTGAAACAGATATTATCTTCTTCAAGTAGAATTGATGTTACATACGAGGGAGTCCCCGTATGGATTGAGAGCTGTGATGAGCAGAAGGGTAGTGCTCAAGTGTATGACGTATCCAACCCAGGAGAGAGCGTTCACGTGGATGTGACGGCTTTAGAAGAGATGTAATAGAAAAGACGCTTCTAATTGTGAACTGTACCCTATAAAATGGACAGTTTAATAAAAAAGCCCTGAAAAATCAAGC
>NZ_PCOH01000040.1:0-26093 GCF_002976445.1 Bacillus sp. MYb56 | reverse complement strand
TCAAAACAAAGACGTTAAAAATCTAAACCTACGTAAATGGGACTGCCCTTCTTGTCGTACACACCATGATAGGGATATTAACGCAAGTATTAATCTAAAGAATGAAGCGATAAGGCTTCTAACCACAAGGACTGTGGAGCTAGCCTAATCAATTAGAGTTCGTTAGAACTCTTTACTTAGGAATCCCTCACTTCTAAACGAAGTGAAAGTGGGGGTAGTTCAATGGAGAAAGCATACTGTTAGTCTCACCTCTTCTTTTTTAACGAATTCTGTCATTGTACAAGGGAAAGATGATAAAGAAAGGGATGTGTTGCACCATTTGGTTAAAAAGGTATCTAGATGAAAGAGATGATGAGGGGCTGTATTCGTCGTGCTTTCACGCCTGAATATTCCGAGTTTCTCCGCAATAATATTTTCAGGTGCCATAGCTTTGCGCGAAAATTTTCTTTTGATACGAAGATTCTTCTGGAATGAGTCGCTAAAGAAATCACTGGGGCAAACGCGATACAGATTGTAGATAGCATCGGCGAAACACTTCGTGAAAAATGAAGCAATGCTAAGAGAAATAGAGAAAAAAGCGGGTGCATTTTTCGGTAAGAAAAACTTTAAAACGAGCCTTATGCAATCTATTATCATGCTTACTATTCAATAGGAAAAAATGCCTGTCACTCCCTGAGAAATGTCGAAGCTACAAAATTCATTCGACATTTCCAGGATGATGACAATGGATTATTTTTTATAATTCTATTTTCTGGTCACCACGTTTTTCTAGGTTTTTAGCAGTATTACTTTGGTCAACATCCTTTTGGTCTTTAAAGGTGCCCATGAGAAAATCATAGGCTGGGTTCGTGACACCATACCAGTAATTTTCATTTTTGAAGTGATGCCATAAATGAACCTTTTTCATCCATCGCCCCCATGGTGATATTGGTTGAAGGGGGCGATGCGCGATATAATGCTTCCACTCATAAAATAATAAAAAGAGCATAATACCTGCAATAAATGCGTTTGTCATGACAAAGCTGGATGAAAGAAAATAAAAAATCGCTCCTGAAATTGCAATGTTTGGCACACTATACCATAAGGGTAAAAATAATAAATGTAATTCATTCGGATTTGTATGGTGATCATAATGTAGGCGCTTAAGTATTTTTAATAAGAATGCATTCTTTGGTGGCTTTAGATGAAAAATAAACCTGTGAGTAGCGTACTCAGCTAAGGAATACATAATCATTCCCAAAATAAAAGCACCCCAAATTCCGATAGAGGTTAAATGTAAAATCATAAATCCAAAACTAGCGAAGAAAAGACAGCTCATGATCAAAATATCAGGATAGGAAAAATATTCTTTAAAATATTTTAGTTTCATTTATCACGCCTCCAGCTTTCTTTATTTTTTTCTATCTTTCCAGAGAGCCAAGCTTTTCTCCAATGTTGTCTTACACAATCTTTCCGCTTCAATTGCATCTCCCTTTAATGCAGCTTTTAATAAGTCGTGATAATAGTTGAAGGACAACCCACGATGATCTTTTACAGAAAAATATCTTTTCGCCATATCTACATAAATGGAATCGAAGCTATTTAAAATGAGTAGAAAGATCGGATTGGCAGCAAGCCCAGCACACCTTTTTTGCAAATACCAATCAAATGCTGCATAGCTTTCTGCACTATCTTCAAGTTGCTCAAGATTAGCAAGGAGAGCAACCACTTTAGGTTGATTAAACGTAACAGCATCACGAATATAAGTCGGAGTCAACGAACTTCTAAATTCTAATAAATACATTATAAATTCATCTGTAATGGTATGATGATTCTCAACAATATTAATAAGTGTCGTTAGATTCCCATTGCTCCAATAATCATTAATAATCGCTGGCATTCCTTTTCTTCCTGTTATCCATCCACTCCTTTCTAAACGTTGAAGCGCCTCCCGAATAGTTGGGCGACCAACACCAAATTCTTTCGCAAGTTCTCTTTCCGGCGGTAAAGTACTTCCTACAGAATAAACACCAGCCAATATGGATCTAATTAATTCATTCTCAATTTTATCTGAGGAGCGTTCCTTTTCTTTCAAGCCATCGTCCCCTTTATTTTTTGGTAATACATGTTGAAGATATTGGTAATACCAAAAATTATATAACGTGTTTGAATTTTCCGTCAATAAGATTCATTAAAAAAGAGGAAACCATTTTCAAAGTGGTTTCCTCTTTTTTGCTTACATAGACTCGATTATCATTTGTCTTTCATACCATTTTGTTAACTTATCATTAACACTGTTTGAAATCCGTTTCATTTTCTTATTACAGAATCTCGATAGTGTAGCAGGGGATAAGCCTAACTCATCTGCTATTTCGCGCATTGTTCTATTTTGATGCATATGTTGGTGCATAATTTTCTCTCTAATTAGCTCCTCAGTACTTACTGTACTATGAGCTATCGTATTTATAATCACATTATTTTCTTGCTTATCCGGAGTATCAATTACCTTTTTCTTTGCCAAACTCCCGATATTATCCATTAACTCTTTTGGTGGTAAAATGATGATTCCTAATTTTGAGTAATAATTCTTAAACCAGTTCCGTTCTCCAATTCTTGATTCATCAATTTCCTCAGCGTACTCCCAATGTGAAATAACTTTTTCTTTTTCTAAATCTATTAATACATTTTCTAATTGCTCACGAATACGGTGGGGGCGTCCCTTAGCTATATTAATCCCCATAACAGACAATAGTCCTTTTTCTCCATCAATTGAATATGGTCTTTTTAAATTACTGTACTGTTGTCGAATTCTCCATTGCCAAGATAAATAGCGAATTAGTCGCTTGTGGAATTTGTGTCGATAACTATTATACTCCAATGCTTTTTTAGATAATAACGCTGTTGTGCTACTAGATCCGTATAAATACATCGACAAAAAGCTACCTGGCTTTATTCTACAAGATTCAATACCTACGTAATCATTGGTATTTTTATCTCTCCAAAGAACTACAGAATCTAAAACGAAAAGTCTTTTAATTATTTCACGTTTCATTTCAAATTGCTCACCAGTTTCTGCACGATCATTTAAAACCACGACTTCATTATCGTCATTTAAATAAATAAAGATACTCGCCAAAGCTGCTATACGTTGTGCAATTTTAATTTTATCTTCTGCACGATAATACTCTATACCATTTGCTGATGCTTTTGGAATATTACACATATCTAGTACATTTTCATAGCTGAAATCAATAAAATCATCTGGAGATTTCGCTTGATTCAACCATTGTATTGTAATTGTATCTAAACAGTCTGCGGTAAGATCATCCATATTACTAATAACACCATCGACTAGTATTGACCATCTTTCTGCTTCATTAGTATTTACTAGCCTTAAATCTTCATCCTTATGTGACGACAGCTGAGCAACTCCGCTTGTATTTTTAGTTTCTAATGGTAAAACAGATACTGCTCCTACTTCATCTTCTTCAAAGTGATTCTTGGCTATACCATCTCGTAGTTGATAATATACCGCATCATTACTTACAGGATAGTAATCCTCTTGTAGGTCAATTGAATGCTCTTTTAACTTTTCATCGGTTGTATTAGATATTATAGACGTTTCAACTTCTTCAGACGTACCTCCAAATTCTTGCTCTATTATTTTATCGAGTACATTTCGAATCTCAATTTTATATTTATCTAGATTTGCGTATATATGCAATAATGAAATCCCTTGTTCTTGTTTCTGGCCTAACCAAGAGACAAGAGCTGAAAATGAAGGGGATATATTAGCTGAAGTTACTACTTTGTCATGATTTCCCTGTACTTCCTCATAATATCTATTCCACTTTTCCCATAGCTGCGTGTTCTTTTCATACATTGGTGCAGCAAGTAAAAGGGCATCGCTAAACAACACTAATACTTTCTCCATATTCAAAAACCTCCTTACTAAGTTCCCACCAATTAGAATTATAAATTATAGAACTTGAGACGTTATAGCTATATGGTGGCAACATAGCATATAAGTTGAAACGTTATCAGAATAATCTATATCGAGAAATGATTTATCGAACAGTATTTGTCCTATCAAGTAAACATTCTTGTACTTGTATTATATAAGACTGTACTTATTTGTAAAATTACTACTTTACACTACAATCTCCATGCGGGAAACCCATTCGGTATTAAATAGTGTAAATCATACTTTTAAAGTGAAACGTAATTGTCCCTTTTCTTACAAATGAAATAAAACATTATAGCGTTATGATAACAATTACTTTCTTACCAAGAAACATCGATGATTTGCTGGTTTCATCTAAAAAATTATTTGTATCATTCTATACAATGATACAAATACCCTTACTTTTATGAAACGTCATAGCTACATTGTGGCAAGTACTCCTTAGAACTTGAAACGTTTTAGCTTTATAGTGGCAAGTATATTCGAAACAAAAAATACCGATAAACTGTTGATTTCCACTTCACAAGCATTAACGTTATTTCATACTTCGACACAGATACCTCTACTTTTATGAAACATTATAGCTGCATTGTGGCAGTTACTATTGAAAACTTGAAACGCTTTAGCTTTATGATGGCAAGTATATCCTGAACAAGAAATACCAATGAATTTTTGGATTTCATTTAACAAGAATTAACGTTATTCCATATATCAGCACGAATGCCTCTCTTTTATGAAACCCCTTAGCTACATTGTGGCAAGTACTATTGAAGACTTGAAACGCTTTAGCTTTATGATGGCAAGTATATTCTGAACAAGAAATACCAATGAATTTTTGGATTTCATTTAACAAGAATTAACGTTATTCCATATATCGGCACGAATACCTTTACTTTTATGAAACATCATAGCTACATTGTGGCAGTTACTATTAAAAACTTGAAACGTTATAGCTATATGGTGGCAACAACTCTTTAAATCTGAAACATAAACGCACTAAAATCTGTTCATATAAAAAAAATATTTTTTATTTAAATTAGTGCTAAACATTGATATAAAGCCATTCTTTAAAAAAACTAAAAAGTCCCAATGAAATGCTATAGCTATATGATGGCAACAACTTTTTTTAAAAAAAAACCTATGAATCCATATGTAACAAGGGTTTAGGTACATTTCAAGCGCAATGAAACATTGATTTCAAACATGAAACGCCATAGCTTTATGATGGCAACAATCTAAAAAAAACATGAAACGTATATAGCTATATGATGGCAATAGTCCCTTGACGTAAATTAACATGAAAACGCTATACCACAACATTTATGAATGAATTCTACACATTATTTAGTCATTTCAAAATATGAAACGTTATAGCTATATGATGGCAACAACTTTTAGACAAAAGTACTAAAAAACCTATCATATCAAGGTTTATGTGCTGTTTCATTCATTTCAGATACGTTTCATATTCAAAATACCTTATAGCTTTATGGTGGCCAAAAGATTTTTTTTGTGAAACGTTGAATCCCTTGTGCCTCTAAGGCTGAGGCAGCGTTTCACATTTTTGATTTTCCTCTTAAAGAGACACATTTCACCAAGATTCGATTTGATATAATCAAAATTGAATTTTTATATCCTATTTAGGTAAAAACTGAAACTCATAATAAGAGGGGGTGAAAAAGATGGCTAAACCTTTCGTTATAAAGAACAAACGTAGTTTAAATGGTGAAACAACAACTCCAGTATTAGTAACAATTAAAGCATGGCAAAAATTAGTGGAAGCTTTAGAAGGCAAATACTATAGCTTTAAAGATACATATCTAGAAGATATCGTAAATTCAATGTCTTACGAGGAACGAATTGCAGATGAAGAAGGGTTTGTTGAAAAAGCCAAACCATCTTTTTCACTTCAAATGAAAAATCTCTTCACTAAAGCAAATGGTAGAAAGCATAAGCTATATGGTATTACTAATGCAGATCTAGAAGTATTTCTATTTCTACATAAAAAATGTAATACCTATGGTGAACTTTCTCATGTTTCCATTCACATGCTTTGGGAGGACTACAAAAACTATAAAGAAGTATTTGCACATATTCATCATTCGCAATTCTATGTTGCGTTGAAAAAGCTTAGCTTACACAACATCATTGAAATTGAGAATGAATACAGTGGTAAATATAAAATTACATTAACTGATTTTATGAACAAGGAAACGAATAAAGCGAATCCTTACACGTTTATCAGCCCAATTGTATTTACAAAAGAGTTCTTCGATTTATCCATTGCTGCTAAAAAGCTATTTATTGATATCGCAATGCAGCAAAAACGAGAAACTACTTTGAAACGTTCACTATACAAATTTGATGAACAAGGACAACAGACTCATTTTGGCGGTATGTATCGCTTCTTACATAAGAAATACCCACATCAGATACGTTCTGTAATGGCTGAATTAACAACTAAATCAACTGCTACTGGATCTTCTTTGTTTAAAATTTGCAAATTAGAAAAAGGGAAAAAGAATAAAAAGCAGTATACAACACTGCATTTATCTGTACACCCTGATTTCCTGTGTAATAAGGAAATAGGGGAAGAGTATCGCGATCCATTTACACCAAGACTTACATATAAACGTAAAGCTAAGTTCATTGAAGAATCATTAGTTGAAATGAATATTGCAGAATTTACAAAAGATATAAACCAATTTGTAAATGTCTTAAAACATTCCTGTCATCGTCAAATCCGCCAAGTGATTCGTGGATTACGTGAAATGATTGATAGACAAGAGGGTTTCCCTAAAAACCTTGTTTATACACTAAGCAAATTATTAAAGCAGTCTTCTCAATATCGCGTATTAGATACAGCTGCTAAAACAGGTATTTATTCTCTGATTACACATAATGTGCCGAGAGAGAAACAAGAAGATGCGGTATTTAAATTCGGTACTCACTTCGCTATATATTCATTACAAAATGTTAAGAAGTTATTCTGTAAAGCGCATGACCTTCTTCATGCTACATATGCGGTTCCTGTGACTGAAGAAGCATACCATCGTAATTATATGCAGTATCAAGAAGAAACACTATTTAGGAAGTATGCTTTTGAGCAAGGAGTAAATGTTAACGCATATATTGCATTAGAAATTAAAATTCGTGAATTATTAAAATCTCATGGCCATAAAGAACATCATATTCCAAGTGATATTCGCGAACTGTTCATTGAAAAAATAGATAGATTGCCTAAGGAAAAAATCCGCGTAATTGAAGTTCCTAAAGACTTTAATTTGATCGATTTTCTTCATTCCTTAGAAGCTTATTACCGTAAAAATAGTGAAACACCATGCACGGTAGATCAGCTGCTTCCTGCAATGTAAAATTACATGCTCTCCTTTTTTGAAAAATCAAAGACGGAGGGCTATTCGTGCTGAAATTAGAAATTAAATTCGTACTATCCAAACATAAAAAAGAGAGATTCTTAAATTTGAGTTAGAATACCTCTCTTTTTTTATACACTTTTATACAAAATTCCTAAAATATAATCAGTAATTCACAATTTTACTTTACTTTTTTCTGAACATTCGTTCTCTTACTGGGATTTAATCTACTAAAAATCGTAAATATATATATAAATTCAGTGGATATCTTAATAATATTGTCCAAATGTGTACAATAAAATAGCTCAAAGCTTTATTTATAAACGTTTTATATATAAATCTACTTAAAATCAGAATGTTTTTTGTTAATAATGTTGATTTACTGAATTATGTCTATAACTTACTTCTAAATGTTAATAAAATGTGGGTTATTTTATAGCGTATGTGGAAATCATGTTATTAATTTAAGCAAGACTGCCATTAATCTTATATACACTTTTACGCATCAAAATAATGCTGATTATATGTAGGTTAAGTAATTCAACTTTATGATATTTTGTATATTTAGAGCGGCGTAAAACGCAATAAATACATTTCCAATAAGTGTTCTTTTCGATTTTTTATGGTTCTATAACTTTGCAGACACTGTTATTACTGAGTTTGTAAGCCATTTTTCATAAGTATAATAGTTTTATCTTTATATTCTTTTTATATAAAAGATATATATTATATTAGGTTTTAACGTACTATCCGAAAAATGCGCATTTCTTGATTATCTAAAAGGTAGTAGTCTTTCACTAAGTAACAAATAAATTTAAATACTTGAAGATACTGATGGTATGATTTTACAAAAGATGTGTAATCAGTATGAAAAGGAAAATTAGTTTAAATAGAAGCATTATCAGTATGAACTAAAGGGAAGAGAGATATTAATTGCTCAGACAACAATTATACGCTGAGTTTATCCATATAGGCCTTAATTAGAAGAGACAATACAATATCATCTTAAATGAACAAACAACTCATGAGGAGTCGATAAAACCTATATTAGAGTAAAAAGAAAACTTATTTTGTCGAACAAGTCTGTCTAAGATCAAAAACACTTTATTCATAAAATGTTTGGTTTAGCTTCATATGCTAGAAATTCACAGGATTCTTTTTATATATTGAAAATATGCTAAGCTTCCTGAAAAAATGACAAAAAATATAGAATATTATATTTAATAAATCTTGTTTTAGAAATTAAAATAAATAAAAACATTAGAATTAATTTTTCACCTTTCATACTTACTACAGCAAGCTATTGAAGATTTAAGCTTAGTAAATTTCAAAGTTAATCCATTGGTAAATAAATGAATATTCAGTATCTATCAAATGTAATTTCTATAGTAGAGTTACCTGGAAACTGATAATAGTTTACAGAAAACGAGTACGGCTATTGAAGATTTTTTTGTTGAAAAATACTAAGATTATAGAAAACTATAAGAAGATATGAAAAATAACCTTGCTATATATAATTATTTTAAACAAGGTTATTTTTCATTGGATTTTTTAAAATTTATCTGTTCTCTTCTAAAAAATTAAAGAAAACAAACTTACGATTATTATTTGCATCCAAAAGCGAGTTTGTCCTTTGGGTATTACGTTATCTACGTTCTTAATTCTGTTTAGATTTTTGATTAAAAATCTTTATGAAATGCACAGGATTGCAATGGTTTCAGCTTTATTAAACTGAAACCATTGCAATCATTCTTCAAAATCCCATCTTGTGAAGCGATCGATATCAGATGGCAGTCTTAAAGCAATTATGTACGCATCATTTTCGGAAAGGTATGTTAATTCTTGACTCAAAATGTAATAATATGCTTTTTTCTGATCATCACTTAAGTAATCGTTTAAGTCATGTAATATCGAGAAGAAAAAGTCAATAGTGTGTTACGAATCATCTAAAAAAAAGAAAAGGAAACATGGCGAGTTACAAGTGTAGAAAAACTCAATATGAAAGTTTTATAACAAAAAAAGGTGAGGTGAGAGTGTGATAGGTACAATCAGTAGGAAGAGTGAAAGAATCAATTTGAGAAGAAATAAGTCGTGGATCTACCTAGCAATTATCAGCTTTCTATTTTTAGGTTTTTCCGCTTTCTTCACATCTAAAATTCACATGCCGAACGATGAAAGACTATTCCATACGGCAACAAATAAAGTAATCAAGTTGTCGGGAATGGGGAAATTGATTGTAGAACAAAGGGAGTATAATCCACATAAAAACTTCATTGAAATTCGATTTCGGATAGAAGGATATGAGGAAACAGAATTTACGTTTCAGGCACAAGAAAAAGCAAAACCAGGTGTTCAATTACCTGTCAAAGTGTTGTATGAAGAGAACGGAAATTACGTGATAGAAGTCAAAGAATTATCTCCAAATTGGAGAGCGTTAACTTTAGATATATATAATAAAAAACAGTGAAAAAGAACAAATGGATATTCGCAAATTCACACAAGATGTTAACGAATATGAAGATGAAAATACAAGTACAAAGAGTCCCAATAAACTTGTTCAGACGATTTTTACCGATCAAAGAAAAATAAAAGCAAATGATGAATTGTTAGCTGAAGATAAAAAAACATATGAGATAGATTTTATAGAAAGAGACAAGAAAGATTTAGAAACAAAGATTAAATATTATGGGAAGGTAATCAAGCTTGAAGAAGAAAATGGGAAGACAGTTTATGAGAAAGTAAAAGAACTAAAAGATGAAATGAAGTACCAAACCGGAGCGGAAAAAACGAAAACCCAATCGAAAATATCATCTTTAGAATCCAAAATAAAATCATCAGAAAAGAACGTTGAATTGTTTGAAGGAGAGTAAAAAAAATGCGAGAGATAAGATCAAAAAATTAGAGCAAAAGGCACAAGAAATTAATAAAAATTGAAAAAAGACATAGGGACACGATGGAGACATTGAGAAGAAAAAGAGGGACATGAACGAGACATGTAGAAAAAATAACGGGACGTGATGGAGACGTTAACGGAAAATATGGGGACATAAGGGGGACATTCAGTTTCTTTTCTTGTTCCCATCGTTTCGCTAGGCTCCGCCTAGCTTCACACCATGGGTGGGAACAAAAACCCCTTATGCTCTTCTCACTATTTTTTGATCTCTACCCACAATTGCAGAAAGGAGAGGGAAAAGTGGAAATCAGAATTAGAGAAGTAGATCCAATTGCCGTAAAGAAAATAGATGAAATTGCAAAGAGGAAAGGATTATCCAGGCAGAAATTTTTGAAAGACCAAATTGAAATGCTGGCTTTTTTTCAGCAACAAAATAAAAGAGAAATGGAATTAGAAAATATCATCCAAAAGAACATCCATATGATGAATGATTGTTATAGCGAAATGAAAAAAATGAATGAGTTTATTCAAATGATGATGCAGGATGATGAAAATGAGTAGTACGGTTCCAGTTCAATCTTCCAGCACGCCAGGTTTTGTTTTAAAAACAAAATTTGTGTTATCAAGTTCAGATGCCTTTCAGAACTATATTGAGTATGTAGACCGGGAAGAAGCACAAAGTGAAGTGAAGTTGAATCCGAAAATGTTTGAGACGTATCAAGAATATATGGTGAATCCAGAAAAGACATCGGCACTGTTTACGGAACACGCAAATCGTTTAACGGAAAGTGAGAAAAAATCCTTAAAGGAAATGTTTAAGACTGATCATGAAAATGGAAGTATTATGTGGCAAGATGTCATTTCTTTTCATAATCCTTGGCTAGAGAAACAAGGCATTTATGATGAGAAAACAAAAAAATCGGATGAAAAAAAGTTAATGGATGTGAAACGGCTTGCGATGAAGGAAATGCATAAAAGAGAAGGGCCAGAAAAAAGTTCTACCTGGTCGGCAGCCATTCATTTTAACACGGATAACATTCATATTCATGTGGCAACTGTTGAACCATTTCCAACGAGAGAACGAGGAAAAAGAAAACCCAAAACATTAGATGCGATGAAGGGGAAAGTGGTAAATAATTTATTGGATCGTAAACAAGAACAAAAATAAACTAATGATTTGATACGAAATAATATGGTGAGAAGTAAAAAAGAGGATTCGGTTTTTGATTGGCGTAACAATCATCTGAAGCCATTCTTTTTATAAATATACAAAAAGTTACCAAATAATAAAAGGCAATGGCGATATAGCTACAATACAATTCAGCCATTGAAGCCGGAAATTGATGAATTAAGCAGGCGATATATTCAACATCATCATAAAAAAGATTACGATCAGTTTCTCCAAAAATTAGATAAAGGAGTTCAAGTTTTTAAAGAAGCATGTGGAGAAGGAAAGTATGATAAGAAGCAATATGAAAATTACATGACGAAAAAAATCAATGATTTGTATAAAAGAATAGGGAACGCCTTTTTACAAGAAATGAAGACATATGATAAAGAACAAAAGAGAATACATCATATGAAGAAATCAAAACCATATCAAAAATTCCAACAGAATGTATCTATTCAGTATTCCATGAAGAAAGTGGAGCGTGCTTTTAAAAGTGAATATGAAAGTTGGAAAAACCAAAAGTATTAAGAGCGGATGCAAAGGGAAAATGCATATGAAAACGAAAGGGGTTAGATTATGGGGAATGAAAAAGTAAGAATGAAGTTATCATTGAGTGAAAACGTCCATCATTATGTTCAAGAGTATATGGAGGAGAATAATATTACACATCCTGGTGATGCCATATCGAAAATTTGTATGGAACATCAAGCATCAAAAAATACAGAATGGTCATTGAATTATATTTCAGAAGTTGTTTCTAAAAATCTTCATGACATATTAAAAAGTGAGCTAACAAAAATTCGTCTTGGTGCAAATAGTGCGGATAGAAATACACAAGTTTTAATTGAATTAATGAATGGGTACTTTTTTGCCAATGACTTAGATTTAGAGAGTATTATTACTACGGATAAAATAGAAGTCGGTGGCGTGAAAATGGCAAAGGAAGTCGTAGCGGAACGAATTAGTCATGCGAGACAAAAACGTCTAGATCATGAAGCATCAAAGAACAATGTAACGTAAGCTACATTGTTTCTTTTTATAAAAAAATAGGAGGTTAGTAGGATGTTATTATTTCATGAAGATATCGCATTAGGAGTCATTAAAGCAATTGGAGAAGGTGAACTAATTTTACTTGTAAAAGATAAAGAATTAACAATTAAAATTACACGAGAACAAGAGGAAGAACTTGCAGTTCATGTTATGAATCAAGAGAATATGTTAGTTCCGGTTAACGTAAAAACTCATGCGCTTTTCTTTGATACAACTGAAAGATGGAATGAAGAAGACATGGAAGAATTGCAAAGAGCTAGCGAAAGAGTAGGAGAAGATCATGAGTAAAAATTATAAGGAAAAGTATCAAACAAAATCACCGGAAGAAAAGAAAGAAGCGGTGCAAGCTTTAACCAAAAAGATGGAAAAAAGCATAGAAGGCTATTTTCGTACACCGGGAGATTTGAAAGATTATTTATCTTTTATGGCAAAATTTTATCACTATTCACCATCTAATATTTCATTAATACAGAGTCAATTTGAAGAAGCCAGAGCCTATTGCACAAGGTAATGTGGAGCAGCCAAGGGCTACAAAAAAATCAAGTAGGAAAAAAGAAACAATGGAAATAGAACGATGAAAAATTTTATAACAGGCAAACCAGATTGAATCATTTTTTGTTACTCAATTGAGAAAACGGAAAGTGATTTTTTTATGTCTACAAGTGAAAGAGGATACATGTAAAAGCCCTCTTTCTTGTTTTTAGAACGAAAGGAGTGAAAAGGAATGGGAAACATTGTGGAAATCGTAGACATTGATTACAGGGGTGTTTGGGCAGAAAAAGAAGATCCAAAAGAACTCATTTTTATCTCATTATCTAAAAAAGAAATTCAAGCCGTTCGTGAAATATTGTTAGAGCAAAAACCATTATATGTGTTCTTACAGAAGGAACTAGAATGGAAGGTCATGTCATGAATGTATGGCTGTTTGCGGACTGTATGTTTCTTGTAGCTGTCTCTTTGAACGTATTGTTGTTATTTGGGCAAAGAATCGTGAAAAAGCTGAGAATCAAGAAACGGAACCATAAAACTGAAATTGCAGATTAATAGGAAAGGACTATGAAACGGAATAGTCCTCTTTTTTATTTCATTTTATAGAGTAAAGGGGGGATTCCGTAATGGCACATGTCAGTACGGAGGATGCGATGAAAGCAAGAAACATAGACTTGATTTCATATCTAGAAGCAAAGGGAGAAACGTTTAAGAAAGAAGGAAACTATTATCGTCATACGGAACATGACAGCCTCATTATTAAAGGAAATCAATACGCCTGGAATAGTCGTGGCGAAAAGGGCTATGGAGCGATTAGCTTTGCGATGATGTACTATGAAATGACATTTCCGCAAGCTGTATTAGACATCAATAAGGATGATTATAAAGAGTTTGATTGCTTAAAAGTTGAAGAAGAACACAAAAAAGGACAGCAGCCTTTCATCTATCCGAAACACTTAGAGGTGCAGAAACAAACAGAGATCAAGCAGTACCTAATTGATGAAAGAAAAATAGAACCTCGCCTGGTGAACTGGCTGATTAAAAAGGATCTCATCGTCCAGGATAAGAAAAACAATGTCGTGTTCAAATGGAGAGAAGAAGGTGGCAAAGGGCAAGTAATTGGAATGAACCGTCAAGGCACTGTAAAAATGGAGAATAAAAGAGGCAGCTTTAAACAAATCGTCCCGAATTATGAAAAAATCAATGCAGGTTTTACGGTTGATGTGGGTAAGCCGGATAAGATCTATTTTTATGAAGATCCAATCGACATGTTATCTCATTGGAGCATTAAACAAAATAATATCCAAAACGCTCGCCTGGTTTCTATGCATGGTTTGAAGTCCAAAACAGTGATTGAATCTTTAATGGATGCGAAAAAAGAAGGGCACGATATTAAAGAGGTCATTATGGCAGTTGATAATGATAAGGCCGGGAAAGACTTCATTCAGACGATGAAATGCTTTGTAGATCTTAAAGAGGATGTTCCAATGCATGAAAAAGATTGGAACGATGTTCGGAAGAAACAAGTGAATGAACAACAACCAAAAGAAACAGCTCAACCAAAGAAAATGAAACCAATCAAAGAGGTGGAGAGAAGTGTCTAATCTACCAGCAATGCCAAATATACTACAGATTTTGATTTGTGGTTTTATCTTTTATGTTCTTTTTCGTATTTGTAAGTTTATGTACCGGAAGATCCAGGAGCGTAGAATGCTGAAGCGAATGGTGAAGTCCGGCATTCGCTATATAGACAAAATGGACGGACATCAATTCGAAGTGTATGTGCGCCCATAAGGGCTTCTGGGGAATCTGCTTTAGCAAGTAGTAGGTATAGACACCCAACAAACCTATCATCAATCAACTTATCCATGAGGGAAACCAAAGGCAACTTATGGCAAGATGAAACTGTTGTGAACAAGGATGAAAGCTAAACTGCTTGAATGACAGTCCAAGGGGGCATATCGAAGCCTATTTCGAAAGGTGACTGATACGAAATAAAACCATGGTACAGGGTTCAGATAGATAACCCTTGTATAGTAGGTGTCCGTGGTTTCCTAGCCATAATAAATGGAAAAGGACGAAAGTCACATCCGATATCACAATACTGCTATGTCCGCAGAAGTACTAAATGGGGATTACCTAAGTTAGAGTGCCATAGAAAATGGCTATCGAGGATGATATCAAGTGTAATAAGCAAGATATGTGGCCCATGAAAATCTAATAAGGTAACGGAGTTCCCGTAGTAGTCTGAAGTGGGGAAAGCCTATCACATGGCGAAGGGGAACAGCTTATCTAGTTTAATACAATTATGGAAGGAGCGAGAGGCTTCATGAGAAATCCAAATGATGTATTAAGCAGTCTAGCGTCTAAGGCAAACAATACTGAGTATAAGTACAAAAGACTGTATAGGAACTTATACAACATAGAGTTTTATCTTTTAGCTTACCACAAGATTAATGCCAAAGAAGGAAGTCTGACTAAAGGTGCAGATGGAAAAACTATTGATGGAGTGAGTATCGAAAGAATACAAAACATAATTGAAGAATTAAGAGAGCAGTCTTATCGACCACACCCTGTTAAAAGAGTGTATATCTCAAAAGCAAAGCAAGGAAAAAGACCGTTAGGAATTCCGTCTTTTGATGATAAACTAGTACAGGAAGTATTGAGATTAATACTCGAAAGTATATACGAGCCACAATTTTTGGAAACATCACATGGTTTTAGATCACAAAGAAGCTGTCATACAGCAATAATAAAAATTCAGAGGCGATTTACTGGTGTGAAATGGTTTGTTGAAGGAGATATAAAGGGATTCTTTGATAATATAAACCATCACATACTTATAGGAATATTAAGAAGAAGAATCGATGATGAAAAATTTATGCCTAATTTCTTCGCTAAATGGATACCGTCTGGTTTGTTTTGAATAGATTTCTTACGAAATATGTACCTAAATCAGTACTTGGATAACTTTGCCCATCCCCCAAAAAGGGGGATGGGCAAAGTTATCCAAGTAAAAAATAAAATTTAAAACACGAATAATGTTTCTTGGCCAAAATTCCTGAATGCCCCAAATTACGAACTTTAACCATTCCTGGTATCCAGCCATTTGAATGCATTTTCCTTTTTCATATCCATCACGCACCTTTTTTAGATTAGTAGTATCAGCATGTCTAAGATTTGTGAATTTATTGCAATTGTCCTGAAGTTTTTGCACCAGAACCCCTTTATTTATATACATAGACAAGAAAAAAACGACAATATATGATAAGAATATCCAAAAAAGTAAAAATATCTTTTCAATTTTTCTACTTATTGTTATAATTCAGTAAGTAAAATAAAAGTTTGTTTTACAATTTTCACAAATTGATAGGGGGAATATAAATGGCTGGACAAATTCGTATGAGCCCAGAGGAGCTTAAAGCAAAAGCAGCTCGTTATGGTAACGGTGGTCAACAAATTGAGGACATTCTACGCGATTTAACAAACTTACAATCAGACTTACGTGGAGAATGGGAAGGTCGTGCATTCGAAGGGTTTGACCGACAATTTATCGAATTAGCACCGAAGGTAAGAAATTTTGCCCAATTACTACATGACATCGAAAGACAATTGAAGGATACAGCAGATGCTGTGGCTCGACATGATCAAGACTTATCCCGTAATTTTGGACTTAGCTAATTACGGTGATGTTTGTTAGTAGATTAGGGGATTTTTCATGCTTTACATAGTAACGGGCGCGAGTAAATTCTCTGAGTAGTGAGCCACGCAGCAAGTGCTGCGTGGTTTATTTATTGGGGTTATTTGTAAAAAAGGGAGAGATGCTGCCATTTTTCTTGGGATTATACTACAAAATAAATATAAATGCTTAGTAAAAAAAGTATAAGGTAGCTTGAAGTTTGTTTGCATCTCTCCCGCATTAGCGGATAGTAAAGCTCCTACTAATGAAAGTTTCACCTTATTGTGGGTATGAAAAGGAGTATCCGTTTTCGCGACTACTAGAAGTAAGCGAATAACAGTATACAGACAAAGAGTTTTACTAGCAGGAGTGGTGATGTGTGAAAAAAATAAAGTGGAGCATAGTATTTTTTATTATACTGACGCTTGCGCTGTCTACTGGAACATCCTTTCTAGCACTGAATCAAGTGAAGAAAGGAAAGAGTGATAAAGAAACACAAAAGATGACGGTTGCGCTGGTTAACGAAGATCAAGGTGCAAACCTGGGTGGCAAAAAGATTGAATTTGGTAATGAATTTATTACGAGTGTGGAAAAAGATAATAAGCACGATTGGTATGTAGTTAGCCGCGGGGTAGCAGAAAGCGGACTATCACGTAACGTCTATAATATGATGATCGTTATTCCGAACGATTTTTCCAAAAAAGCATTATCAATTGAGTCGAATGCGCCGGAAAAGGTGACGCTTAACTACAAGGTAAATACAACTGGTAATAATGATATAAAAGCAGAAGCAGAAAAAACAGCAAGTTCGATACTTGGAGATTTCAACAGCCGAATTATCGATGTTTATTTCGCTAGCATTATCGGAAACTTGCAAAATGCGCAGGATAACATTACAACTTTTGTAAAAAAAGAACAAACTTACACCGATGTGTACAATAAAGAGGTTCATAGCCCGCTAGCTGGTTACACACAGCAGTTTAAAAGTGTTCAAGATCAAACAGGTGTGGCGAAAGGCAGTTTTAAAGGGTTACAAGAGATTTTAAATGGGTTTAGCAACAATTTGAATGAAGGTATGAAATCCAATCAGACCAGTCAGACAGCTTTTGGTGATTTTAATAAAATGAAGGAAGCAAATGGCCTTGTCTTAAAGGATTTCTCGACACAGTTGACTCAGTTTGACCAAAGTATGAATACAACAGATATAATGCAACAATTTGCTAATTTAGAATTAGCGAATAAAGTAATTTACGATCAATTTCAGTTGAAAGAAGAGCAGCCTAATATTTTATCGGATTCAGCTGGTATGCAAAAGTATTTGAGTGATAACAGTGCGAAAATTCGCAGTCACAACACTGAGTTAGCAAATAGACTAGGACCAGAGCTTACGGCATCAATAACTGAAAAGCTAAAGCGGGAAATTTCAAATTCTTCTGAGGGTCATCAAGACGTGTATTTAAATAAATTCTTTGATGCACCGGATAATCGTGCGAATCAAAAGATTCAAGAGGCTATTAATCAGTTACCGTCATTAAATAAAGATGATATTCAAAACATTGGTTTATCAGATGGGACGAAGAAAGAACTGGAAAATGTTATTGATATCACAAATAAATATAATGCGGAAAAACTTTACACACCTGCGCGAGGTACAGATACTATTCCAATGGTGGAAATGATAAAAAAAATTAAAGATAATTTGACGACATCTGGTGTTGAAGTAAACGATAAAGCAGTATTGCCAGCTACGAAAAAAGAAGGGCAATATATCACATTAAATGTACCAGACGATTATGAAGTGACAAGTGTAAAACTGGTTATCGGAAATGAAGCAGATTACACAGAGGAGTACCTTGAAAATAAAAAAGTTGTTTTGCCAGCTACAGACAAAGGCGATTTCGAAATTAAAGCGACATTACGTTTAAAAAATGCTAAAAGTAATATTTCTGTCTTTGAGCCTGTAACTTGGAGTTGGAATTTGACACAAGAGGATACAGATTATGTCATTGATAATCCATCATCTGACATGAAAACAAAACCAACTGAACCGCCTATACTAGGTGAATCACGTACGATTACTTATCAAAATCCTTTGAAGAAGGTAAAAAAAAGTGACAGTCAAACGCAAAATAGTGGCAGCCAGCCAGGTGGAAGTGACAGTCAAACGCAAAATAGTGGTAGCCAGCCAGGTGGAAGTGACAGTCAAACGCAAAATGGTGGTAGCCAGCCAAGTGGAAGTGACGGTCAAACGCAAAATGGTGGTAGCCAGCCAGGTGAAGGTGGCGGTCAAACGCAAAATGGTGGTAGCCAGCCAGGAAAAAGTGATGGGGAGACACAAACAGAACAGCCAGGAAAAAGTGATGGAGAGACACAAACAGAACAGCCAGGAAAAAGTGATGGAGAGACACAAACAGAACAGCCAGGAAAAAGTGATGGAGAGACACAAACAGAGCAGCCCCCTAAAAAAGATGAAGAGACGAATACAGAAGGGGAATGGAAACCTGTAAATAATAATTACATTACTCACCAAGTTATGTCGTCGTTAGATTCGAATGCGACTAATAAGCTTATACAAGCAGTTGAAGATACGATTAAAAATTATCAAAAACTATCTAACATGTATAACTTGTATTACGGGTTTGAGGCATCAGCCGATTTACCGGAGAATTTTAATCAAAAATCACTTACGGATTTAACAGAATCACATCAAAATTCATTATACTACCTGTTCAACAAACGCGATGTGCTTGACTTATTAGCGGAATACATTGCTAAGCAAACGACAGAAGAAGTACAGCAACAAACAAAAGATTTGAAAGACAAAGTAGATGCTTATCTTCAATTGGTTGATGAAGCAGATAAAAATTCTACACATTTAACAGAAGTAATTAAGCAGACAACTGAGCAAGCAAACGCGATGAATACGAATCTTACGCAAACGTTAAAAAATTTAGCAACATGGCGTGAAACAAGCAATAAACTAATCGATCAACAAGGGAAAGTTGTGACAAATAGTGATGGTGAACAAACGGCGACGCTTGCGTTAGACGGGGAATTCAAGTCTATTTTTATACAAAGTCAGACACTCGCTGATCAGTCAAAGGGTAACTTAATATCAACTGACGATGTGTATAAAACGTTTGATAATATTGATGACCAGGCGAAAACGATTCAAGATAGTGGAGATTCGCTAGTTGGTCAGGCGACAAGGCTTTCGGGTGATCTAAGTAAGAAACTAATTGATGATAAAGATTACTTGAAAAATTTCACGAAAGTTCTCGCAAACAGTCGCGTTGGCGATCGACAAAACGAAAATTTATATAGCTTCCTTGCAAACCCAGTGCAAAAGAAAAACGATGGTGTTGTTGTAGCCGCAGATACGTTTACACCATATTTATTAGTACTGATTTGCTTCATTGTTTCTCTATTTACAGCTTATGTAATTTCAAACCAAGAACGAAAACGTATAGAAAAAAGTGCTTTTGAGGAAGAGATGTCATTGGTACTGAAAAACGTACCAACTACGGCTGTTCAAGTTGGTATTGGAATAGTTGAAGGGATTCTAATTGGCGGTATTTCAGGCTATTTATTGAAAATTAGTCATGCAGAATTCCCAGTATGGATCAGCATGTTTACCAGCATTATGTTAGTGCTAGTTCTCATTTCAGGCTACTTATTACGCCAAATGAAAATGGTCGGAATGTTTATTTTGCTAGCCACGTTTAGCCTGTATCTGTTCCTGACAGATGCAGTTGGGTTGAATCTTGATAAAATGTCGACTGCTGCTAAAATACGTGAATTTTCACCGCTTCAATATATTGAGATTATGATTACTGGTTTTGCAAACGACCGAGCAAATTGGTCGACTATTATGTATAGTTTAATGGCAGCTGTCGCTATTGGCCTTGTGGTAAACTTATTCGTCATACGCAAATACCGGGCAGAAGAAAGGGATGAATATGAAGCTGATTCTCATACGAGCTAGTTTCATTACTGTTTTTTTGTTGCTTTTTCTTGCTCCGTCGTCCCTTCACGCTGATACGGGCAGCTATCTTGATCATAACGGAAAGATGGATTTGAAAACGGATCGTGTGGAACAGATGCAACAGGAAAAAGTCGAAAAGGAACAAAAGGAACCCCAAGAAACTGAGCTTGAAAAACACGCACCAGACTTGTTTAAAGAACAAACAAAAGATGTAATTAAAGAGAAGCAGAAACAAATAGAGGGCGAAACGAAAGCATTAAATGACTCATTGTTTGTAACATCAGACAAGAAGGATACAACTGTGAAGGACAGACAAAACAGCTTGTTTGCTCAAAATTATACGATTAGCAACGCTGTTAACGCTGACCAAAACACTAATCAACTAGAAACGGAGCCTATCAGTACACAAATGATAGGAATCCTATCTGGTGTAGTACTAGCAATTTGCTGCGGCATTTATGTTGTAATACGGAAAATTTGGCAGTAAGGGAGAAGGAAGTATGGCAGGACAAACACATATTAATGTCACAATTGACTTTAGTAAATGGGATAGCAGATTATATGATCTGCGTATCCCGACCCACCAGCCCGTCAAACAGCTGCTCATGAACATTGCTGAAGCACTAAAACTTGATGTGATAGAAGTTTCTCGCTGCGCTATTAAGGTTGTTAATAAAGAACTGTTACTCACTGACGATGATCGGTTAATTGATTATCAGGTAACGGACGGGGATATATTAAAAGTTTTGTAGAATTAAAATCTTTCTTTTTAGTTAGGTGAGAGTAACTGACCGTGCATAGAAGCGGTCAGTTACTGCTTTTGCCAAAAAACAAAGCTAGAAAGCAAGAGTGGATCACTTCAACATAGCAGCGACTTATATGTTGAAAAATCAAAATGAATTTATATAGAAAAGAACATGAAAAAGAGGAGTAAGAGACTATGACAGAGAGAACGATTCAGCTAGATTCGATGCAGTATCTATTTGAAACGACTGAGCATATACGGACATTGAAATTATCGAAATCACAGACGCGTGTGAAGGACATGCGGCAACTGGAGTTAATCACAGAAAAATCTAACTTCTTTGTACCGGCTACAGTAGAAGATCATGAAGATATGTTTACATTTGAGTTCAACGTTAAGGGATATACAAAGGAATGGGAAGATGTACACAAACTAGGAAAGAACGATAAATTACGATTATTGCTTAATGTTGCTCGTTTTCAAGAGTGCTTACAAACGCGAAAAACTTTCTTCCTTCATCCAGACAATCTAGTATTTGATGACAATTATATGCCCTATCTAGTTTATCGTGGTATCCGTGATATTGTACCACCGTATCGCTTAGATGATGAGAAGTTTTTACGTCAGTATAAATGTTTAGTTGTCGCAATATTCTCGAAAAAATATAGTTTTGATGAATTGTATTCTGGTTCATTGAACAATGCAAAAGATACAGCATTCGAACGTAATGTCGTTGAGGTTGGTACATTTGATGACCTTGTAAAGTTGTTAAATGAGCATTACAGAAGAGAACAAACGACAACAGAGAAAAATATGCAGCTTGTGCCGAAAAAACGATTCCGTTTATTTAAACGATTATCCATTTTTATGATTGTTGCTTCGATTGTTCTCGCAGTACCGCTTGGCTATTTCAGTTTTGTAAAAATGCCGTATCAAAATAAATTGTTAGAGGCAGATAAGAATTTCTTGGCGACAGACTACGATAAAGTAATTAGCACTTTAAAGGAGCAAGATCCTGAAAAACTACCGGATGCATCTAAATATGTTTTAGCTTCTTCATACGTAAAGGCAGAAAAACTAACAGATGATCAAAAAGCAGCAATTATGAAGAATGTGAGTCTAAAAAGTGATAAAAATTATTTATTATATTGGATTTACAATGGGCGCGGAGATTTCTCTAAGTCTTTAGATCTTGCGAAATATATCGATGATCCGCAATTGATTATGTACGGATTAATTAAACAAATTGAACAAGTGAAAAATGATCCGAAGTTGACTGGTTCAGCGCGTGAAGAAAAAGTACAGAAATATCAGAAACAATTGGAAGATTACCAAAAAAAATATAATACAAATTCCTCAGATGACTTATCAAATAAGAACCCATCAGGAAATAAAGAGAACTAGACATCAAACGAAATAAAAATAAAAGAAACGGGAGATAGAGATGGTACAACTACTAACAATTAGTTACGGTAATCAACTACATAAATGTCATCTTAATCCGAAAAAACGTGAATTAGTCACAATCGGAAATGAATGGTCCGACACAGTTACTTACGCGGACTTGGAAACGCGTGTAGTGGTGAAGTGGGACGGCGAAGCATGGAAACTTGAGGATGAAGCATTACGTGCAAATGAACATGTGACTCTAGATATTACGAAAGAGAAACAAATGCATTTTTACTTAACGGATGCAGGAGAAGAGTATGTGTATGACATGGCGTCCAAGTATAGTATTTCGTTTGGCGCAACGGATCGCGATGATGTGACAATTAAAAATATGACAGCTGCTAACTTGCTGTTTATCCGTGAAACATTGGGAGATTGTTTTAAAGTCGTTGTGAATGACGGCTATGTATATCACAACTTTTTTCGCATGACTGGTGAGGCAATGCTTGAACCAGGCGATCAACTGTATTTTGATGGTGTAACAATCAAAGTTGGGAAAGAAGATATTCAAATATTAGCTTCACCTAATCGCATTACATCAAAATTAACACCTTTAATGGAAGCTGATAATGATTTAGGTGATGAATATCCGAATTATCATCGTTCCCCGCGGATTATTTACCGTGAGCCAGAGGAAAAACTCACGATTGGAAAGCCATCTCACCTACCGTCAAAACCAAGTGAACAACTGGCACAGATGATCGTCCCGCCGATTGTGATGATCGTGTTGACTGTAGTCGTTTCAATCTTTCAGCCCCGCGGGATTTTTATTATCGCATCACTCGGGATGACAGTGGTAACAGTAATTATTGCATTAACCACATATTTAAAGAATTTAAAGAAATACAGAATTGATACGAAAGAACGGAATGAAAGTTATCAAAATTATTTGAAGCAGAAAACGCAAGAATTGTATGCCGCAAGTGAAGAGCAAAGGCACGCTTTAGATTATCACTATCCAAACATTGAACAAATTCGTGATATGGCAGTAAGAGTAGATTCGCAAATCTATGAAAAAACAATGTTCCACCATGATTTCTTGACATATCGGGTTGGATTGGGCCGCGTTGATTCTAGTTTTGAAATTCAGTTTAACAAAGAAGAGTTTACGCAAAACAAAGATGAATTAGTAGAAGCTGCAAGCGGCTTACGTTCGCAATATATGGGTTTAGAGAATGTACCAGTTGTGACCGACTTAGTGAATGGCCCGGTAGGTTATATCGGACAACGAAAATTAGTAATCGAACAGCTGCAAATGCTCGTTATGCAAACAGCTCTGTTTCATAGTTATTATGATTTACAATTCATTACGATTTTCCCAGAAGAAGAAAAAGCAAGCTGGGAGTGGATGCGCTGGTTACCGCATGCGAGTTTACGAGATATTAATGTTCGCGGGTTCGTGTATCATGACCGAAGCCGAGATCAAGTATTGAACAGTTTGTATCAAATCCTGAAGGAACGCAAATTAGCATTAGATGAGAAAGGCAATTCCAATGAAAAAATGTATTTTGCACCTCATTACGTTGTATTGATTACAGATGAAAAACTAATTTTAGATCATAGTGTAATGGAGTTCTTTAACGAAGACCCGAGCGAACTTGGTGTATCTCTCATCTTTGTAGAAGATGTGATGCAAAGTTTACCGGAACATGTGAAAACAGTTATTGATATTCGCGATGCGAAAAACGGGAATGTTATCTTAGAAAAAGGTGAACTAGTGAATCGCCACTTTACGCTCGATTACTTCCCAGATGGTTTCAACAAAGAAGAGCTCTCTCGTGCATTAGCACCGCTGAATCACTTGCAAAACTTAAGAAACAGTATTCCAGAAAGTGTTACATTCCTTGAAATGTACGGCGTCGAAAAAATTCATGAACTAAACATTAAGGGGCGCTGGGCGAAAAACGAAACATTTAAAAGTTTAGCTGTACCGCTGGGCTTACGTGGTAAAGATGACATCGTCAACTTGAACTTACACGAAAAAGCACACGGACCGCATGGATTAGTCGCAGGTACAACAGGGTCTGGTAAATCAGAAATTATTCAATCGTACATTTTATCTTTAGCGGTAAACTTCCATCCGTATGAAGTCGCATTCCTACTGATTGACTATAAGGGCGGCGGAATGGCGAACTTATTCAAGAACTTACCGCATTTATTAGGAACAATTACGAACTTAGACGGCGCTCAAAGTATGCGTGCCCTTGCATCGATTAAAGCAGAATTACAAAAACGTCAACGTCTATTTGGCGAATATGATGTAAACCATATTAACCAATATCAAAAACTATACAAACAAGGCAAAGCGAAAGAAGCAATGCCGCACCTATTCTTAATTTCAGATGAATTTGCTGAGTTAAAATCAGAACAACCTGAATTTATGAAAGAATTAGTATCAACGGCACGTATCGGTCGTTCACTAGGAATCCACTTAATCCTAGCAACGCAAAAACCGAGCGGGGTCGTAGATGACCAAATTTGGAGTAACTCCAAATTCAAATTAGCACTAAAAGTACAAAACGCATCCGACAGTAACGAAATCTTAAAAACACCAGATGCCGCAGAAATTACACTGCCAGGCCGCGCGTACTTACAAGTCGGAAATAACGAAATCTATGAACTGTTCCAAAGTGCATGGAGCGGAGCGGATTATATTGAAAACAAAGAGGACCAAGAACAGCTAGATACGACGATCTATGCGATTAATGAGCTTGGGCAGTATGAGATTTTGAGTGAGGATTTGAGTGGACTCGGAAACAAAACGGAAATCACAACTGTACCGACTGAACTTGATGCGGTTATCGATTATATTCATGATTACACAGAAGAAAATCGAATTGAAGCATTACCAAGACCGTGGTTACCACCGCTTCCAGAGAAAATATTCTTGCAAGACTTACATCCAGTAAACTTTAAAGAAGCATGGTCAGGTGAAAAGAAACCATTACAAGCAACAGTTGGTTTACTAGACCAGCCTGAACTACAAGCACAAACACCGCTTACGTTAGACATAAGTAAAGACGGTCACGTTGCAGTCTTCTCAAGTCCAGGATACGGAAAATCAACGTTCTTACAAACAGTTATTATGGATGTGACACGTCAGCATAGTCCGGAGCATTTGCATGTGTACTTAATCGATCTTGGAACAAATGGTCTTTTACCATTAAAAGGATTACCTCATGTGGCGGATACAATTACAATTGACGAAACAGAAAAATGCTTAAAATTGGTAGAACGATTAAATCAAGAAATGAAAGCTCGTAAGCGCATGTTAAGTCAATATGACGTAGCAAGCTTAGAAATGTATGAAAAAGC
>NZ_PCOH01000039.1:0-29748 GCF_002976445.1 Bacillus sp. MYb56 | reverse complement strand
TCAAACTCTCCAATAAAGTTAGTTTGTCTAGCATCTAAAAATAAAAATTGACGTTTCACGTTGTTTGTTTCGTTTAGTTTTCAAAGTTCAATATCGCGTTTCAGCGACTTTTATAATATATCATAGTATATTATTTTCGTCAACAAGTTTTTTTCGATAACTTGTATCTCTCATTTGCTGACTTTTCCTATTATATACACTTTCCTATTGCTATGCAAGTATTATTATAAAAAAATAAGAGGGGGAGAAATCCCCACTCTTACTCTTCAGAAGAATCCTCTTCATTAGATTCTTCTTCTTCATCTTTTTGCGCTTTTGCTACTGTCGCTACCTCTTGCTCATCTTCTAATCGAATTAGACGAACACCTTGTGTATTACGTCCCATTTGAGAGATTTGATCAACCGGCATACGAATAATAACGCCTGCTGCTGTAATTAACATAATGTCTTCTTCGCCTGTTACAGACTTAACCGCTACTAACTTACCGTTTTTATCTGTAATATTACAAGTCTTCAGACCTTTACCACCACGACTTTGCAGGCGGTATTCATCAATCGGTGTACGCTTTCCATAACCATTTTTCGTTACAATTAGAACATTTACATCCTCTTCGACAATTTCCATACCTACAACTTGATCTTCATCACCTAATGTAATTGCTTTTACACCAGCCGCATTACGTCCCATTGAACGCACATCTTGCTCATTGAAACGAATTAACATACCGTTACTTGTCCCAACGATAATATCTTTATCACCAGATGTTAAGCGTACAGAGATTAATTCATCCTCTTCACGAAGAGAAATTGCAATTAAACCATTTGTACGTATATTGGCAAATGATGAAAGTGGTGTTCTCTTAGAGATACCTTGTTTCGTTGTAAAGAATAAGAACTGGTCGTCACCAAATTCACGAATTGGAATAATAGCGTTGATCCACTCACCCTTATCTACCCCTAATAGATTAATAATCGGTATACCTTTTGCTGTACGACTATACTCTGGAATTTCATATCCTTTTGTACGGTATACTTTACCCTTGTTTGTGAAGAATAAAATATGATCATGAGTAGACGTTGTTAATAAATGTTCGACAAAGTCATCATCATTCGTACCCATTCCTTGTACACCACGTCCCCCACGGTTCTGTGTTTTGTACGTAGAAGCCGGTAACCTCTTAATATAACCATTATGAGTAAGTGTAATTGCGATATTTTGTTCTGGGATTAAATCTTCATCCTCTATAGCTTCCATACCGCCAATTGTAATTTCTGTTCTTCTCTTATCATTAAAACGCTCTTTTACTTCAGCTAATTCCTCGCGAATAATTTCAAGAACTTTTTCTTCGTCTGCTAAAATTGCTTTTAACTCTGCAATTATCTTCATTAAATCTTGATATTCTTGTTCGATTTTTTCGCGTTCTAATCCGGTTAAACGTTGCAAACGCATATCTAAAATCGCTTGCGCTTGTTTCTCACTTAAGCCGAAACGTTCCATTAAACCTTGTTTTGCAATATCAGCTGTTTTTGAACTACGGATTAAAGTAATAACTTCATCAAGATGATCTAAAGCAATTCGTAAGCCTTCTAAAATATGAGCACGCGCTTCTGCTTTCTCTAATTCATAAGCAGTACGTCTACGAATCACTACCTTTTGATGCTCTAAATAATAATATAGATTTTGTTTTAAATTTAAGACTTGTGGCTCTCCATTTACAAGAGACAACATATTAATACCGAAACTTGTTTGGAGTGCTGTATGTTTATATAGATTATTTAATAGTACATTGGCATTGGCATCACGACGTACTTCCATAACAATACGCATACCATTTCGATCTGATTCATCACGTAAATCTGTAATACCTTCAATTTTCTTATCACGAACTAGTTCTGCGATCTTTTCAATTAATCGCGCCTTATTAACTTGATAAGGTAGTTCTGTTACGATAATAGTTTGTTTACCATTTGCTCTCTCTTCAATTTCAACTTTAGCACGAAGTATAATAGAACCGCGACCTGTTTCGTAAGCTCTTCGAATTCCACTTCGCCCTAAGATTAAACCTGAAGTTGGGAAGTCTGGTCCAGGAATATATTCCATTAATTCCGCGATAGTGATATCAGGGTTATGACTTAATGCCAACACACCATCAATTACTTCTCCAAGTTGATGCGGTGGAATGTTTGTTGCCATACCAACCGCAATACCCGTCGTACCATTGACTAATAAGTTAGGGAAACGCGCTGGTAATACAACTGGCTCTCTTTCAGAACCATCGTAGTTATCTTGATAATCAATTGTATTCTTTGTAATATCGCGTATTAATTCCATAGAAATCTTAGACATTCTTGCTTCTGTATAACGCATTGCTGCCGCTGAATCTCCATCAACAGAACCGAAATTACCATGTCCATCAACAAGCATGTAACGTTGACTAAAATCTTGTGCCATACGTACCATTGTTTCATAAACAGCTGAATCACCGTGCGGGTGATACTTACCAATTACTTCGCCGACAATACGCGCCGACTTCTTATATGCTTTATCAGCTGTAATTCCTAAATCATTCATCGCATATAAAACCCTACGATGAACTGGTTTTAATCCATCACGAACATCTGGTAATGCACGAGACACGATAACACTCATTGCGTAATCTAAAAATGAGGTACGCATTTCATGACTAATATTAATTTCTCGAATTCGTGCTTGTTGTTGATTGTCTGACATCAACGAGCACCTCCTCTTACATTTCCGTTACACATACATTGATTTATATGTAGAAGACAGGAATACTTAGATTCCTGTCATTACTCACTTAAATATCAAGGTTTTTCACGTATTTTGCATTTTCTTGGATAAAGTTACGACGCGGCTCTACTTTATCACCCATCAAAATTTCAAATGTTTCATCCGCTTCAATTGCATCTTGAAGGGAAACTTGAAGTAACGAACGTACTTCTGGGTCCATTGTCGTCTCCCACAGCTGAGTTGGATTCATTTCCCCTAGACCTTTATAACGCTGAATCCCAGGCTTAGGTTGAGCTGGTAATTCAGCTAGTATTTTTTCAAGTTCTTTATTGTTATAAGCATATTGAATTTTTTTACCTTGTTGTACTTTAAACAACGGTGGCTGTGCGATATATATATATCCACACTCAATGATTTGACGCATATAACGATAGAAGAACGTTAATAATAGGGTACGAATATGTGCACCATCAACATCGGCATCTGTCATAATAATAACTTTATGATAGCGAGCTTTTTCAATAGCAAAATCCCCACCAATATTTGTACCAATTGCTGTAATAATTGTACGAACTTCATCATTTGATAAAATCTTATCTAAACGTGCCTTTTCAACGTTAATAATTTTACCCTTCAGTGGTAAAATCGCTTGAAAATGACGATCGCGCCCTTGTTTTGCAGATCCGCCCGCAGAGTCACCCTCCACGATGTAAATTTCGCTAATTGCTGGATCTTTAGAAGAACAATCAGCTAGCTTCCCTGGTAAACTTGAAACTTCTAGAGCACTCTTTCGGCGCGTTAGTTCACGAGCCTTTTTAGCCGCTACACGTGCACGTGCTGCCATAGTCCCTTTATCTATAATTTTACGTGCAACATTGGGGTTTTCTAGTAAGAACTTTTCAAACGCCTCTGAGAATACAGACTCTGTAATCGTTCTCGCTTCACTATTTCCAAGTTTCGTCTTTGTTTGTCCTTCAAATTGTGGATTTGGATGCTTAATTGACACGATTGCTGTTAAGCCTTCACGAACATCTTCACCAGTTAAATTACTATCCGCATCTTTTAAAATATTATTTTTACGACCATAATCGTTAATTACACGTGTTAGAGCAGTCTTAAAACCTACCTCATGTGTACCGCCTTCATACGTATGAATATTATTTGTAAATGAATAAATATGATTTGTATAGCCTTCGTTATATTGAAGAGCAACCTCAACCTGAATCCCATCTTTTGAACCGTCAACATATACTGGTTCTTCATGAATCGGTTGTTTTGAACGATTTAAATGTTCAACATATGATTTAATTCCACCTTCATAATGGAATTCTTTCTTTTGTTTATGTTCACGCTTATCTTCAATTGTTAATTTAATATTACGATTTAAAAACGCCAACTCACGCATACGAGTCGCTAATGTATCAAATTCGTATTCTGTCGTCTCTGTAAAAATTTCTGAATCTGGCTTAAAGCGTGTGATCGTTCCTGTACGATCAGTTTCACCTATTACTTTTAAATCTGCAGCCGGGACCCCACGTTCATATTTTTGATAGTGTATTTTTCCATCTCGATGTACAAATACCTCTAATTCTGTTGATAAAGCATTTACAACAGATGCACCTACACCATGCAAACCACCAGAAACTTTATAACCACCACCGCCAAATTTACCACCGGCATGGAGTACCGTCATAATAACTTCTACAGCGGGACGTCCCATTTTTTCTTGTATACCAACAGGGATACCACGACCATCATCTGTTACAACAATACTATTATCTTCTTCAATACTGACATTAATTTCATCACAATATCCTGCTAAAGCTTCATCAATACTGTTATCAACAATTTCCCACACGAGGTGATGAAGACCTTTTCCACTTGTAGAACCGATATACATGCCAGGACGCTTTCGAACTGCCTCCAGTCCTTCTAACACCTGAATCTGACTTTCATCATATGCATTTTCCTGCATTTGCTTTTGTTCCATTGACACAAAGATCACCTACTTTTCCATTTAAACAGAAATTATTTTCTGTCTATTTCACAATCTACCGTGCCGTTCGTTACATGAATTGTTTTCGCTTCTTTCAATGTTTCGTGTTCAATTCCCTCGACACTCGTCGTTGTCACAAAGGTTTGTACTTTTCCTTGAATTGTATTTAGCAGATGCGATTGACGATAATCATCTAATTCTGATAACACATCATCTAGTAAAAGAATTGGATATTCCTTAACCTCTGAGTATATCAATTCAATTTCAGCCAATTTTAGGGATAGTGCGGTTGTTCGTTGTTGTCCTTGTGAACCAAAGACTTGAACATTTTTACTATTAACGAAGAATTGTAAATCATCACGATGAGGACCAAGTAAAGTTGTACCCCGAAAAATTTCACGTTGTTTCACAGATTGAAAACTTTCATAGTATACTTCTTTTATTTTCGACAAATCCATTGATTCTGATACATCTACACTTGGTTTATAAACGATTTCTAACTCCTCTAATCCCCTGCTAATTCCGCGATGAATTGGAGCAGCCCATTCTTGTAGTAAATGCAAAAACTCAAAACGTTTTCGCAAAATTTTTGCACCATGCTCAATAAGTTGAAGTGTAAATACATCCAACATCGTTTCCTCATTTTTACTATTCCCTTGCATCTTCTTAAGTAAATGATTTCGTTGCGTGAGTACCTTTTGATATTGACTTAATTCATACAAATAGACCGGAGCTATTTGTCCAAGTTCCATATCCAAAAAGCGTCTTCGTACTTGAGGGCTTCCTTTTACAAGATTTAAATCTTCTGGGGCAAACATAACAACATTCATTTCACCAATATACTGGCTCAATTTTTGTTGTTCTAACTGATTTAACTTTGCCTTTTTACCTTTTTTTGAAATGTTTAATTCTAAGGATATTGAACTATTTCGCCTTTGTAATCTACCTTTTATATTACCATAATCCTCATCCCAACGAATGAGTTCACGATCGTTCGAAGTTCTATGAGATTTCGCCATCGCCAATACATAAATAGCTTCCATCAGATTCGTTTTCCCTTGCGCATTTTCACCAATAATTACATTGACTTTATCCTCAAAGGAAAGCTCTAAATTCTCATAATTGCGATAGTTTTTTAATTGTATTTCTGTAATAAACAAAGGGATCCCCCTTTATGCCTGAACTTGGAAAGTTCCGCTTCCCGGAATTTCAACAATATCATTTGCATATAACTTTCGGCCTCTTCTATTTTCAAGTTCTTGATTCACGTATACTTCATATTCTTGTAAGAACCATTTCACAGCGCCACCTGTATCAATTACATCAGCTAACTTTAAAAATTGTCCTAGTGTAATGTATTCTGTTGAAATCTTAATAAGTTTCATAAAATCGCTCACTTTCTGAAAGTGTTCATTCTTTCATTGTACTAAATAAACTAGCATTAGGAAAGTAATACCCCACAAATCAAATAAGGGTCACTAGTACCTTTACACTAGCAACCCTTAATCCTTACTTAGTAAGTACGGACTGGTAAAATTAATTGGATAATGGAATTATCATTTACTGTGCGAATTAAAAACGGTCTCATCGCTCCGGTAAAACTAACTTTAATTTCTGTACTGTCTAAAGCCTTTAATGCGTCCATCATATATTTTGCACTAAAAGATATTTTTAATTCTTCCCCATCTACATTTTCACATTGAACCTCTTCTACTACTTTTCCGATTTCTGGTGCATTCGAAGAAATCTCTAACATCTGTTGTTCTAATGTCGATAATTTAACAACGTTGTTACGACCATCTCTTGCTAACAGCGACGCACGATCAATCGCTTGTAAAAATTCTTTTGTATTTACAAATATATCAGTTTTACTTTCAGCTGGAATTAAACGCGTTGTATCTGGATAATTTCCTTCTAATAATCTTGAGAAGAATAATAAATGTTTTGTACGGAATAATACTTGATACTCCGTAATAACGATATCTACCATTTCTTCAGATTCATCTAGAATTTTACTTAATTCACTTAAGCTCTTACCAGGAATAACGACATTCGCTTGAAATTCATCGGCAATATTATACCCTTCGATTTTTGCTTTACGAAGTGCCAGTCTGTGACTATCTGTTGCAATACAAGTTAGCTCGCTGTTATATACCTTCCAGTTTACACCTGTCAAGATTGGTCTTGTTTCAGAACTTGAAACTGCAAATACTGTTTGACGAATCATGTGCTTTAGTAAATCTGTTGGAATCTTAAATACATGATGTTCTTCGATTTGTGGTAATAACGGATATTCAGCAGCATCTAAACCATTTAAGTTGAACTCTGATTTTCCAGATTTTATTTTTGTCATAAAATGATTTTCCACAGAAATTTCGACAGTTTCTTTAGGTATTTTTTTTACGATCTCACTAAAATATTTTGCTTGTAAAATAATACTTCCTGATTGTTTAATTTCCACAATTTCTTTTCCAGCATCTTCGACTGGGATAAATGATTCGATAGAGATGTCTGCATCACTACCTGTTAAAGTAACTCCTTCTTCAGTTGCTACAACTTTAATCCCTGTAAGAATTGGAATTGTTGTACGAGAAGAAACTGCCTTCATTACATCTTGTACACTTCTTACAAGATAGTCTTTTTGTATTGTAAAACGCATAACGAAAACCCTCCGGTAAGTATAAGATTTTATTTATTTAATAAAGATAAAAAAGTAGTAGTAATAGTAATAGGGCTTGTGGATATGTGGATAACTCTGTTTAAAGATGTAAAAACAGTCTATCTACATGTGGATAGACTGTGCGTAAAATAAGCTAAGTTATTCACACTATTCAGCTACTACTATTTTAAAATATCCTTAACTTCTTCAACGTGTTTTTGTAATTGAGTATCCGTTTTTAATAGCTTCGAAATTTTTTCGTGAGCATGGATTACTGTTGTATGATCGCGGCCACCAAATTCTTCACCTATTTTTGGCAAAGATGAGTCCGTAAGTTCTCGTGATAAATACATCGCAATTTGGCGAGGGAATGCAACGGATTTTGTCCGTTTTTTTGCTTTGAAATCTTCTAATTTTACTTGATAGACGCCCCCAACAGCCTTTTGAATATCAGAAATAGAAATAATTCTAGGTATAGAGTTTGGAATAATATTTTTAAGCGCTTCAGCCGCTAAATCAGCATTCATATCTTTATTAATTAAAGATGAATAAGCTACAACTCGAATAAGTGCACCCTCTAGTTCACGAATATTTGAATCGATTTGATTTGCGATATAAAGCATAACTTCATTTGGTATATCAAGACCTTCTGCTTTTGCTTTTTTACGTAAAATTGCGATTCTAGTTTCTAAATCTGGTGGCGTAATGTCCGTAATTAACCCCCATTCAAAGCGAGAACGAAGGCGATCTTCTAAAGTTGGGATTTCTTTTGGTGGTCTATCGCTTGAAATCACAATTTGTTTACTTTCTTCATGTAACGCATTAAATGTATGGAAAAACTCTTCCTGTGTTTGTTCTTTTCCAGCAAGAAATTGAATATCATCTATCAATAAGACATCTACATTACGATATTTATTACGAAAATCGACAGCTTTATTATCACGAATTGAATTAATAAATTCATTTGTAAATTTTTCAGATGATAAATATACAACTTTTGCATTTGGGTTGTGTTCAATTACATAATGCCCAATTGCGTGCATTAAATGTGTTTTTCCAAGTCCAACGCCCCCGTAAATAAAGAGCGGATTATAGGCTTTAGCTGGTGCTTCAGCTACAGCTAAAGAAGCAGCATGTGCAAAACGATTACCAGAGCCAATAACAAATGTATCAAATGTATATTTTGGGTTTAACATACTCTGTGGTAAGTGATTAGACTCATCATGCGCGTGTTTTTGCTTAACAGAAGGGAGATCTATATCCTCTTCTGCCTGACTTTGGGGAATGATAAAACGAATAGCTAGTTTTGCCCCTGTTAAATCATAAAGTGTTTCGGAGATTAGTTCCGAATAATGAGATTCTAGCCAGTCACGAGCGAATTCATTTGGAGCTGTAATAGTTAATACATCTTTTTTTAAGTTATGAGCAGTTGTTGATTTTAACCAGGTTTCATAACTTGGCTTGCTTACCTTTTTTTCTAATTCTTTTAAGGCACTATTCCATAAATCAGAGATATTTTCCAAAGGTGTCCCTCCTTTACAAAGATGGTAAAAGAATAAGGTTGCGCAACAATTGTACAACCTGTAAATATTTCTAATGCATATTTATACGAAACGTATTTTAAAATATAAAAACGTCGTTAGTATCCGAGATAGAGTTTTCGACAAAATAACACATGTGGACAACTATTTACTCACATGTGATTTAAACTATCCACATGTTATACACAAATTGTGGATAAAATAAAGGTGTGGAAAACTTATTCAAAGTGAAAACACAACTATAATATCAAAAAAAAGCAGCTATAGCAATGAATTTAAGAAAGTTATCCACAAAATCAATACCTTGTGGAATAAACTTGTCCACAATACGATATACTGTGTAAAAGTAAAAAAAGAGTTTGTGGATACAAAAAAGAGAAAATATATTTATCCACAAGGAAATATAGGGACTGTGAAAAAGTGTGTGAATAGGTTAAAAATGAATATTTGATGAAAATTTCGAGAACCATTGACATTTTCCTATTTGATTTACTATAATTTATTAGACTGTCTTTAACAGATATTCCTCAGGGAGGTGTCATATAATGAAAAGAACTTACCAACCAAATAAACGTAAGCGCAGCAAAGTACATGGTTTCCGCAGCCGTATGAGCACAGCAAACGGACGTAAAGTGCTAGCAGCTCGTCGTCGTAAAGGAAGAAAAGTATTATCTGCGTAGACCACTGATCGTTCAGTGGTCTTTTTTTCTAATAATAATGAGTTTCCGCTGATGAAATACAGGAGTGTCAAATGATATGAAGAAAAAAAATCGTATAAAAAAGAATGATGAATTCCAGGCTGTTTTCCAAAAAGGACAATCGAATGCCAATCGCCAGTTTGTTGTATACAAATTAGATAAAGAAAAACAGCCGCATTTTCGCATTGGTCTTTCTGTTAGTAAGAAAATAGGAAATGCAGTAGTGCGTAATCGAATTAAGCGTATGATTCGCCAATCGATTATAGAATTAAAAGATGAGATAGATTCTGGAAAAGATTTTGTTATAATAGCAAGGAAGCCTTGTGCAGAGATGACATATGAAGAGTTAAAGAAAAGCTTAATTCATGTCTTTAAACGCTCTGGTATGAAAAGAATAAAAAAGTAGCGTAAGGAAATGAATTACACTATATACATACCGAAACAAGGAGGAGCAGGCTTTGAAAAAGAAAATAGGTTTATTAGCCATGGTTATTATGCTAATGGCAATTGCTACCGGCTGTAGTGAAACAAATCAACCGATTACACCGAAAAGCACTGGGATTTGGAATGAATATTTCGTATACCCGCTTTCTCAGTTAATCACGTATTTTGCAGAATTATTTGGTAGTAATTACGGTTTAGCAATCGTTGTTACAACTCTTATCATTCGTTTTGCATTATTACCATTAATGATTAAACAAACGAAGAGTACGAAAGCAATGCAGGCGTTACAACCAGAAATGGTGAAATTAAAAGAGAAATATAGTTCTAAAGATCAAGCAACACAGCAAAAACTACAACAAGAAATGATGCAGTTATATCAAAAGAATGGTGTAAACCCATTAGCAGGATGTTTACCAATATTTGTTCAGATGCCTATTTTATTCGCGTTTTATCATGCGATTATGAGAACAACAGCAATTAGTGAACATACATTTTTATGGTTCGATTTAGGACAGGCGGATCCGTTCTATATCCTTCCAGTTGTTGCAGCTATTACGACGTTTATTCAGCAAAAGCTTGCAATGGCAGGAACGGCTGGACAAAATCCGCAAATGGCAATGATGATTTGGCTTATGCCAATTATGATTTTAGTCTTTGCAATTAACTTCCCAGCAGCACTATCATTGTACTGGGTAGTTGGTAATATCTTTGGTATCGCTCAAATGTATATGATCAAAGGGCCTGAAATTAAGGCTAGTAAGGCAGGAGGATCAAGCAAGTGAGTATGATTACTGCTAAAGGACAAACAGTCGAGCTGGCAGTACAAGATGCTTTAAGACAATTAAATGCTTCGAAAGATCGAGTAGATATAAATATTATCGATGAGGGTAAGAGGGGGTTCCTGGGTTTATTTGGGAATCGCCCTGCTGTTGTAGAAGTTGTATTGAAAAAAGATCCAATCCAAGAATGTGAAGAATATTTAAAAAATGTTATTCAAAATATGGGTGTGGAAGTTGAGATTAGAAAAATTGTAAAAGGACGCGAAGTTGAATTTACAATTTCTGGTGAAAATATTGGTGTTTTAATTGGCAAAAGAGGGAATACGTTGAATTATTTACAGTATTTAACAAAGCTTGTTGCGAACCGTAATACAAAGCAATATATTGGTATTACACTGGATGCTGAAAACTATCGTAGTAAAAGAAAAAATACGTTAGAATCTCTTTCCTATCGATTAGCAAAACAAGTAGTGAGTACTAAAAAAAGAGTTGTTCTAGAACCAATGCCTTCTTTCGAACGAAAAATTATTCACCAAGCATTATCTAATCATCAAAATATCATTACAACTTCTGAAGGAAAAGAACCACATCGGTATGTTGTAATATCTTCCAAGTGACCGGTTACTCAATTGAGTGCCGGTTTTTTTGAGGAGAAAATAAATGTGGATAACTAAAAAACACTAAACTTATCCACTGTGAATAAGTTTAGTGTTTTTTACATAAGGACATAATAAAATGAGTTATTATTCTTTTGTAGATAGGTTCGTTATGGTATCCTAATAATTTAGTGACGGAAAAAATTCATGTTGAAATAGAGATAAATAAGCAAGTGAGGTGAAAGGACATGGAATTTGATACAATTGCCGCAATTTCCACAGCACTTGGGGAAGGTGCAATTGCCATTGTTCGAGTAAGTGGGGATGATGCGATTGAGAAAGTCGATCGTATTTTTAAAGGGAAGGATTTAACACAGGTTTCTTCTCATACAATTCATTATGGTCATATTGTCGATTTAGATACAAATCAAGTTATTGAAGAAGTTATGGTGTCCATTATGCGTGCACCAAGGACTTTTACGCGTGAAAATATAGTAGAAATTAACTGTCATGGTGGACTTGTTTCGGTAAATAAAGTATTACAGCTTATTTTAGCGCAAGGAGTACGACTGGCAGAGCCTGGTGAATTTACAAAACGTGCTTTTTTAAATGGACGTATTGATTTGTCACAAGCAGAAGCTGTTATGGACTTAATCCGTGCGAAAACAGATCGTGCTATGAATGTAGCGATTAACCAAATGGAAGGACGATTATCTAAATTAATCGGCCATCTGCGTCAAGAAATATTAGAAACATTAGCTCATATTGAAGTGAATATAGATTACCCAGAATATGATGATGTAGAAGAGATGACGCATAATATTTTAATTGAGAAAGCTACACATGTCCGTGCTGAAATTGCAAAGATATTAGAAACATCGAAGCAAGGAAAGATTTTACGTGAAGGCATTTCCACCGCGATTATCGGTAGACCTAACGTTGGGAAATCATCGCTATTAAATAGTCTCGTTCAGGAGAAAAAGGCAATTGTAACTGATATTGCAGGAACAACTCGTGATGTTATTGAAGAGTACGTTAATGTGCGTGGTGTACCACTTAAACTTATAGATACAGCCGGAATTCGTGAAACGGAAGATATTGTTGAACGAATTGGTGTAGAGCGTTCGAAGGAAATGATGAGCCAAGCAGACTTAGTGTTAATTGTAGTGAATTATAGCGAGGCTTTAACAAATGAAGATGAGGATCTATTCCGTGCCGTACAAGGAAAAGATTTCATTGTTATTGTAAATAAGACAGATTTACCGCAAGAAATTGATATGGAACGTGTTACAGATTTAGCGGTAGGAAATCGTATTATTACAACATCTTTAATTGAGGAGCAAGGAATAGATGAGCTTGAAAAGGCGATAGCTGATTTATTTTTTGAAGGAACAATTGATTCTGCGGATATGACATACGTGTCTAATGCGAGACATATCGGATTATTAACACAAGCAGGAAGAACAATTAACGATGCAATTGAAGCGATAGAAAATGGTGTTCCGATTGATATGGTTCAAATTGATTTAACAAGAGCGTGGGAAATACTTGGTGAAATTACTGGTGATACTGTCCATGAAAGTTTAATTGACCAATTGTTCTCTCAATTTTGTTTAGGAAAATAAAGTAAAACTTTAATCAGAGATGATTTAGTAAGATAGAGGTTATTAGGAGGAATAAACAATGGGATACAATGCCGGTTCATATGATGTCATAGTAATCGGTGCAGGTCATGCAGGATGTGAAGCTGGTCTTGCGGCAGCACGAATGGGCTCAAAAACATTAATGTTAACAATTAACTTAGATATGGTAGCGTTCATGCCATGTAACCCTTCTGTTGGTGGACCAGCAAAAGGGATTGTTGTTCGTGAAATTGATGCATTAGGCGGAGAAATGGGACGCAATATTGATAAAACACATATTCAAATGCGTATGTTAAATACGGGTAAAGGACCAGCTGTACGCGCGCTTCGTGCACAAGCTGATAAATTCTCTTACCAGCATGAATTAAAGAAAACAATTGAAGAAACACCAAACTTAACGTTGTTTCAAGGTCTGGTAGAGCGTTTAATTATTGAAGATGGTGTATGTAAAGGGGTAATTACGCAAGCTGGTGCTGAATACACAGCGAAAACAGTTGTAATTACAACGGGAACATTTTTACGTGGTGAGATTATTATGGGCGATTTAAAATATTCAAGTGGTCCAAATAATCAGCAACCATCTATTACATTATCTGAACACTTAGAGGAACTTGGTTTTGATCTTGTTAGATTTAAAACAGGTACACCTCCGCGTGTAAACAGTAATACGATTGATTATAGTAAAACAGAAATTCAACCAGGTGATGATAAGCCACGTGCTTTCTCTTTTGAAACGACAAAATTTATTATGGATCAAATTCCATGTTGGTTAACGTATACAAGTACAGAAACACATCGTTTAATAGATGAAAACTTACATCGCTCAGCTATGTATTCTGGTATGATTAAAGGAACAGGGCCTAGATATTGCCCTTCAATTGAAGACAAGGTAGTAAGATTTAATGATAAACCACGTCATCAAATTTTCTTAGAGCCAGAAGGACGTAATACACAAGAAGTATATGTACAAGGCTTATCGACGAGCTTACCAGAAGATGTACAGCGTGCAATGCTTAGAACAATTCCTGGCCTGGAAAATGTTGAAATGATGCGTACGGGTTATGCAATTGAATATGATGCGATCGTACCAACTCAACTATGGCCAACACTTGAAACGAAAAAAATTAAAAATTTATATACAGCAGGACAAATTAACGGAACTTCTGGTTACGAAGAAGCAGCAGGACAAGGGCTTATGGCTGGGATTAATGCAGCGTGTCGTTCTTTAGGTAAAAAAGAAGTTATTTTAGGTCGTGCTGATGCTTATATTGGTGTCTTAATTGATGACCTTGTAACGAAAGGTACAAATGAACCATATCGTTTATTAACGTCTCGTGCAGAATATCGCCTATTATTACGCCATGATAATGCTGACCTTCGTTTAACTGAAGTTGGTCGTGAAATTGGCTTAATTAAAGAAGATCGCTATGAGCGATTTACAAATAAAAAGTTACAAATTGAACAGGAGAAGGAACGGTTAGAGAGTATTTTTATTAAACCGCGTCCTGAAGTTCAAGAATTAATTCGTAGTATTGGCGGAAGTGAATTGAAAGATGGAATACGTGCAAGTGACTTATTACGTCGTCCAGAGGTGACATATGAGCATATTCATCTTTTAGTACCAAGTGAAGTAGCATTAAGTGATGAAATTACGGAACAAGTTGAAATTCAGACCAAGTACGAAGGATATATCGAGAAATCTTTACAGCAAGTAGAACGTATGAAGAAAATGGAAAACAAAAAAATTCCTGTGGATATTGATTATGATGCGATTTCTAGCCTTGCCTCAGAAGCAAGACAGAAATTGAAAGATGTTCGTCCGCTTTCAATGGGGCAAGCTTCACGTATTTCTGGTGTAAATCCAGCTGATGTTTCAATTTTGCTTATTTACATTGAACAAGGAAAAATTGCACGAGTATCGAACCAATAACATAGTAAGGAGATATTGCTAGATGAACATAGAACAATTTCAATCTATGCTAGAAGAGAAGGGTATTTCCCTCTCTTCTAGACAGTTAGAGCAGTTCGGAATCTATTTTGAAACATTAGTAGAGTGGAATGAAAAAATGAACTTAACGGCTATTACGGAGAAAGAAGAAGTATACTTAAAACACTTTTTTGATTCTGTTACAGCGGCTTTTTATTATGATTTTTCGAAACCATTTTCTATTTGTGATGTTGGAGCAGGAGCTGGATTCCCAAGTATCCCTTTAAAAATCTGTTTCCCACATTTAAAAGTAACAATTGTAGATTCATTACAAAAACGTATTAATTTCTTAAATCACTTAGCGCAAAAGTTAGAATTAAGTGATGTTGCATTTTGTCATGATCGTGCTGAAACATTTGGAAAAAAAGAAGGTGTACGTGAAGCATACGATATCGTAATGGCACGTGCAGTTGCACGTCTTTCTGTATTAAGTGAGCTATGTTTACCACTTGTAAAAGTAGGGGGAACATTCATTGCAATGAAAGGTGCAGCGGCGAACGAAGAAATCGAAAATGGCAAATATGCTTTAGAGGTACTTGGCGGAGAATTGAAAGAAATGTCTACGTTCCAATTACCGTTTGAAGAAAGCGAGCGTAATATTTTATTAATCGAGAAAAAGCGCAAGACACCAAAGAAATATCCACGCAAACCGGGAACGCCCAATAAATTACCTATTGAAAAATAAATCTTATTAGACGTAAGATTAAATTATATAAATGAAAACGTAAATGTTTCATAGGAAACATTTTATGTAGAACAGTCAATAGGCCTAAAAGGTGGTGGAATATGTATGAAAAATACGTTTTCTCGTTTATTTGGCTTTGGAGATAAAGAGAGCGAATTCGAATTACAAGACGAAAGCCATGAAGAAATAGCTAAAAAGGTATATGAAGAAATACAGGAAATTCCGATAGTAAACATTACCCCTAACCGTTATCAACCACGAACAGTTTTTGACGATGCACGTATTGAGGAGCTAGCATTAACGATTCGTACACATGGGCTTATCCAGCCGATTGTTGTGAGACAATATGAGGATGATAAGTACGAGATTATTGCCGGGGAAAGGCGTTTCCGCGCAGCAACAAAGTTAGGGTGGGAAAAAGTTCCTGCAATAATAAAGAATTTAAATGATACTGAGACAGCTTCTGTAGCGTTAATTGAAAATTTGCAACGTGAGGAATTAACAGCAATTGAGGAAGCTGTGGCATATCAAAAGCTGATTGAGTTACATAATTTAACACAAGAAGCATTGGCACAACGACTTGGAAAAGGACAATCGACAGTCGCAAATAAATTGCGATTATTAAAATTGCCTGAAGAAATCAAAAGTGCATTATTAGAAAAAAGTATTACAGAACGGCATGCTCGCGCCCTTATTCCTTTGAAGAATGAGGAATTACAACTGAAGGTTTTACAAGAGATTGTGGAGAAGCAATTGAATGTAAAGCAAACAGAAGAACGAATTGCAAAGTTATTAGAAGAAGTAAAACCAAAGCGCAAAGCGAAGCAAAAAGCAGTAAGTCGAGATGCGAGAATTGCTATGAACACGATTAGACAATCATTACAAATGGTTGCTAATAGTGGTTTGAATGTTAATTCTGCGGAAGAAGAGTTTGATGAATACTATCAAATTACGATTAAAATTCCGAAGAAAAAATAATTACGTGCTAGAGACCTTATCCTATTGGAGAGGTCTCTTTTACTATATTTTCTTGTTAAAGCAAGAAGGAGTTTAGAAATAAATTTTGAAGTTTAATAAGGACGTAAAAGAAAAACTTTTATTTCATGTTACAATAAACGTAATTGTTTCTAGAATAAGAAAGAAAGGTTGAAAGTAGGTGACATCATGGGAAAAATCATTGCTATTGCTAATCAAAAAGGCGGTGTTGGAAAAACAACAACATCCGTTAATTTAGGGGCTGGATTGGCACAAGTAGGAAAAAAAGTCCTTCTCGTAGATATTGATGCTCAAGGAAATGCAACGACTGGTGTAGGGATTGAAAAGTCTGAATTAGATCAATGTATTTATAATGTTCTTGTAGAAGATGCAGATGTTCAAGGTGCCATACGGAAAACCGCAACTGAAAACTTAGATGTTCTACCCGCTACAATTCAATTGGCTGGTGCTGAAATTGAATTGGTACCAACCATTTCCCGGGAAGTACGCTTGCAAAGAGCGTTACAGCCAATTCGTGATGAATATGAGTATATTATTATTGACTGTCCCCCATCCTTAGGGTTATTAACGATTAATGCATTAACAGCAGCAGATTCTGTTATTATTCCTGTACAGTGTGAATATTACGCGCTGGAAGGGTTAAGTCAGCTATTAAATACAGTTCGACTTGTGCAAAAGCATTTAAATAAAAATTTAGCAATTCAAGGTGTATTGTTAACGATGTTGGATGCTCGTACAAATTTAGGAATTCAAGTTATAGATGAAGTGAAAAAATACTTTAGAGATAAAGTATATCGTTCGATTATTCCTCGTAATGTTCGCTTAAGTGAGGCACCAAGTCATGGAAAACCAATTATGCAGTATGACGCTAAATCAAGAGGAGCAGAAGTATATTTAGATTTAGCAGAGGAAGTGATTGCAGGTGGCTAAGGGATTAGGAAGAGGAATCAACGTGTTTTTTCCAGATTTAGATGTGAAAGAAGAAGAAACAATTCAGGAGATTATAGTAACTGAATTAAGGCCGAATCCATATCAACCACGTAAATATTTCAATAAAGAAGCGATTCAGGAATTAGCGGCTTCTATTAAAGAGCACGGTATATTGCAACCTTTAATTGCTCGAAAGAGTATTAAAGGATATGAAATAGTTGCAGGTGAAAGAAGATATCGTGCTGCTAAAGAGGCCGGACTTGAGAAAGTGCCTGCTGTCGTAAGGCAATTAAATGAGCAGCAAATGATGGAATTTGCTTTGCTTGAAAACTTACAACGAGAAGATTTAAATCCTATGGAAGAGGCAATGGCATATCAGATGTTAATGAACGAGCTAAATGTAACACAAGAACAATTAGCAAAACGTCTTGGTAAAAGCAGGCCTTATATCGCAAATTATACTCGTTTGTTAAGCCTCCCTTCATTCGTTCAAGATATGATTGCAAACGGTCAACTTTCAATGGCTCATGGAAGAACTTTACTTACAATAAAAGATGAAGAACAGTTGAAATCTTTATTGAAGCGAATTGAAAAAGAAGGACTGAATGTTCGCCAATTGGAACAAATTGTCCAGGAAATTAATCAACGTGTTTCACGTGAAACACAACAAGTGAAAAAAGAAAGAAATATATTTTTTGTAGAGCGTGAAACGTTTTTAAGAGAAAAGTTTGGTACGGATGTAAAAATTAAAGAAACGAAAAAAGAAAAAGGTAAAATCGAAATCGAATTTTTTAATAAAGAAGATTTAAATCGAATTTTAGAATTATTATCAAAGGGAAATTAAAAAGCAAACCATCTTATTGTTTATAGATGGTTTGCTTTTTTTAATGCAGATAATTTTTGATCGGTTTCTTTTATACTTTGTGCAATTACATCGGCCATCTTCATAACTAAACTTAGTCTTGTATTTTGAAGTACGAAAAACTCCATGAAACCATTTAAATTTACGATGCCATGAATATGCAAATCACCAATTTCAGGTAATTTCTTATTCATCGCAGCTCCAGGTTTACTGGGGCCCTTTCCGGTAGTTATAGAACCGATACTTTGAGATTTTCCTAAACATGCATCAACAGCAATAATAAATGAAGTAGGATTTTCTTTCTGTATATTCTGAATTTTCTCTTCTAGATTTAGTGCATGTATTGGTTCGTCTAGTGTGCCGAATACTTGAAGGTTTTTGATTTCAATTTGTTCTAGTTTAGTACCAACTAACGGACCAAGTGCATCACCGGTGGAACGGTCGGTTCCGATACAAACGAGAATGAGTGGCATATTAGTCTTAATGGGAATATGGGAAAGTAAGAAATTACTGATTGTCTCAGAGGCTTCTAAGTCATGATGCATAACATTTTGAGTTTCTTTTTCAAAAAAAGGTAAGCGAAAACTTCTAATATTCATGAAGCACCCATCCTTTTAATAAATTTTCACAATATGTTATATGGTGTGTGAAATGGAAAATTATAAGTGCATACTTTTTACAAACTGTGAATGAAAACGGGAATAATAGTACTAGTATATATATATTCGTTTCATTTTATACCTGAATGGAAGTTAACAAATGGAATTAGAGTCATAAATTTTTTTCAGAAATCAGAGAGAGTTCTGATACAATAATAAGGATAACTAAAAAGAAATTTTAGCTAGAGAGGTAGAGGGACATGGATTTAACGTTGAAATGGTTTGAGTCCATTGATTGGACGAATATAGGTGTGAAGTCACTAAAAATAATCGTTATTTTAATACTTGGTGCAATCGTTGTGCGAGTTGCAAGGGCAATTGTACGAAATGCGTTTCGTATGGGAAGCCGTTCGCCGATTCAAATTTCAGAGCGTCGTACAGTTACGGTAGCGAAGTTGCTTGAAAATATTGTGGCATACGTTGTTATGTTCATTATGTTAATTGCGATTTTAGGTGTGTTTGATATTAATGCGTCAGGTTTATTAGCCGGTGCTGGGGTAATTGGTTTAGCAGTCGGTTTTGGTGCACAAAGTTTAGTTAAAGATGTTATTACAGGATTATTTATTTTGTTAGAGGATCAATTTTCAGTAGGTGATTATGTAAGAATAGGTCAATTTGAAGGAACTGTTTTGGAAATTGGACTACGTACAACGAAGATGAAAAGCTGGACAGGTGAAATTCATATAATACCAAATGGTAGTATTGTACAAGTAACGAACTTTTCCGTTAGTAATAGTGTAGCATTTGTTGATGTATCTATTTCTTATGAAAGTGATATAGTACGAGCGGAGCAAGTTATTGAAGATTTATTAGTAGAATTACCAGAAAAATATGAGAAAATGGTAACAACACCTCAATTGCTAGGTGTTCAAACATTGGCAGCGTCTGAAGTTGTATTACGTGTTATTGCTGAGGTTGAGCCGATGCAGCATGCAGTTATTGCGAGGGCTCTTCGCAAAGAGATTAAAAATCGTCTTGATTTACATGGGATTGAAATTCCATACCCACGTATGGTTTTATATAGTCGCGAAGAATTAGTTAGTGAAAAAGCAATTTAATAGTGGGAGGGATTTAGAGAATGGAGCAAAAGCAATATAACTTGTACGATGTTGTGGAAATGAAGAAAGCCCATCCATGTGGTGAAAATCGCTGGAAGATTATTCGTATGGGAATGGATATCCGCGTTAAGTGCGAGGGGTGTGACCATTCGGTAATGATTCCTCGAAGAGAGTTTGATCGCAAGGTGAAAAAAATACTTGTGAAGCACGAAGAATAGTGAAAAAGCAACGGCTGCAGTAGACAGCCGTTGCTTTTTTTCATTTGGTGGAAACTTGTCATTTTTTTCGTTACTATCTATAATGATGAAAGATTGAGACATAGGAGTGAAAAATATGGGATTAACGGCTGGGATTGTTGGATTACCTAACGTAGGTAAGTCCACTTTATTTAATGCAATTACACAAGCAGGAGCAGAATCTGCGAACTATCCATTCTGTACAATCGATCCAAACGTAGGGATTGTAGAAGTACCAGATGAGCGTTTAAATAAATTAACGGAATTAGTAGAACCGAAAAAAACTGTTCCGACTGTATTTGAATTTACTGATATTGCAGGTATCGTAAAAGGTGCGAGTAAAGGTGAAGGGTTAGGAAATAAATTCTTATCTCACATTCGTCAAGTAGATGCAATTTGCCAAGTTGTTCGTTGTTTTGAAGATGAAAATATTACGCACGTTTCAGGAAAAGTAGATCCAATTGATGACATTGAAACAATTAACTTAGAACTAATCTTAGCGGATTTGGAATCTGTTGATAAGCGTATCGAACGAGTTGCGAAGTTAGCAAGACAAAAAGATAAAGAAGCTGTATATGAGCATGAAATTTTAGTTCGTTTAAAAGAAGCTTTTGAAGAGGGAAAACCAGCTCGTACTGTTGAATTTACAGAAGAGCAAATGAAGATTGTTAAAGGCCTTCATTTACTTACAACGAAAGAAATGCTATATGTAGCAAACGTAAGTGAAGATGATATTATGGATCCTTCTGACAATAAATATGTACAAATGGTAAAAGAATTTGCAGCAAATGAAAATTCACAAGTAATTGTTGTATGTGCAAAAATAGAATCAGAAATTGCTGAGTTAGATGAGGAAGAGAAGAAAGTATTCCTTGAAGAACTAGGTATTGAAGAATCTGGTTTAGATCAATTAATTCGTGCTGCATATGACTTATTAGGACTTGCTACTTACTTCACAGCTGGTGTGCAAGAAGTACGTGCATGGACGTTTAAACAAGGTATGAAAGCACCACAATGTGCTGGTGTTATTCATACGGACTTTGAACGTGGATTTATTCGTGCGGAAACAGTTTCTTATACTGATTTAATGACAAATGGCTCTATGACAGCTGCAAAAGAAGCTGGAAAAGTACGTTTAGAAGGAAAAGAGTATATCGTAAAAGACGGAGATGTTATGCACTTCCGCTTTAACGTTTAATTTAATATTTCCTAGGAAAAATAAAGATATGAACTTGGCAAATATATTATGTGTTTGCCAAGTTTTTTACGTATTGGTGAGTTGATTCATATAACTTACTATGATATAATCTAAACTCGTGAGTAATTACTATAAATTAATTGCTCCTTGCCCATTATGGGCCGTTTAGACCAAAAGGAGGTGAAAGTGTAATGAGAAAGTACGAAATTATGTACATCATTCGTCCTGGCGTTGAAGAAGAAGCTCAAAAAGCTTTAGTTGAACGTTTCGCAGGTGTTTTAACAAACAATGGTGCAGAAATCATTAACACAAAAGAGTGGGGTAAGCGTCGTTTAGCTTACGAAATCAACGACTTACGTGAAGGTTTCTACATGATCTTAAACGTGAACTCTAACTCAGAGGCGATTAACGAATTCGACCGTTTAGCTAAGATCAACGAAGATATCCTTCGTCATATCGTTGTTAAAGAAGAAGAAAAATAATTGATATATAAGGGAGAGTGGTTCGATTGATGAATCGTGTTATCCTCGTTGGTCGTTTAACTAAGGACCCTGACTTACGTTACACGCCCAATGGTGTTGCAGTAGCTACTTTTACGTTAGCTGTGAATCGCGCATTTGCGAATCAACAAGGTGAGCGTGAAGCTGACTTTATTAATTGTGTAATATGGCGTAAACAAGCAGAAAACGTGGCAAATTATTTGAAAAAAGGTAGCTTAGCAGGCGTAGACGGACGTCTTCAAACTCGTAATTACGATGGACAAGATGGTAAACGTGTATATGTAACAGAAGTTCTTGCGGAGAGCGTACAATTTTTAGAGCCGCGTAATGGCGGTGGGGAGCAACGTGGTTCATTCAATCAGCAACCATCAGGAGCTGGTTTCGGTAACCAAAGCTCTAACCCATTTGGTCAATCTAGTAATTCAGGTAACCAAGGTAATCAAGGTAATCAAGGTAATCAAGGTAATCAAGGTAACTCTGGATTTACGAAGAATGACGATCCATTTTCGAATGTTGGTCAACCGATTGACATTTCGGACGACGATTTACCATTTTAATGGTGTGAATCGGCTATTTTTAACAAAGAATGGAGGGAATAGACATGGCAGGACGCAAAGGTGGACGTGCGAAGCGTCGTAAGGTGTGTTTCTTCACATCTAACGGCATCACTCGCATTGACTATAAAGATGTTGATTTATTAAAACGTTTCGTTTCTGAGCGCGGTAAAATTTTACCTCGTCGTGTAACAGGAACAAGCGCGAAATACCAACGCAAACTTACAGTTGCAATTAAACGTGCTCGTCAAATGGCACTTTTACCATATGTTGGTGAATAATAGCGTATGAAATGCACAGTAGAGTCGGACTCTACTGTGCATTTTGCTATGCTTTTCTTTTTTTGAAAGAGAGGTTAGATGATGAAGAATACGAAATTTATTACTGAGGGTGCAGCACTGTTAGCGATATATGCAATGTTATTGCTTATATCTATGTATGTTCCAATTTTAGGTACAGTTGTAACGTTTGCGTTGCCATTGCCATTTATATTGCTAACGATAAGATATAGATTATCTAACGCCTTTATAGTTTTTACTGCGGCGCTTTTTATTACTGTTATTGTCAGTCAGCCGATGAACCTAGTAAAGACAACTATGTTTGGATTGATAGGTATCGTTTTAGGATATATGTATAAAAAACGAAAAAAGCCGGTAGAAACTTTAATGGCGGGGACGCTTGCGTACTTAATTGGTATTATGCTCATTTATGTTGCGAGTATAAAGTTTTTTAACATAGATTTAATGAAGCTAATGCAAAATATGTTTAATGAAAGTATGGCGCAAAGTGAAAAGATAGTTACTGCTGCGGGTATGCCTATTAGTAAAGAGCAAAAAGAATTATTTGCACAATTTAATGATGTGTTACAAACGTTATTCCCAAGTTTGCTTGTAATGGTTTCTGTATGTTTTTCTTGGATTACAGTTATGATATCAGGTAGTGTTTTGAGAAAACTAAAGCATGACGTTATACCTTGGCCTAAATTTAAAGATATACAATTACCAAAGAGTATTGTTTGGTATTACGTTATATTTATTTTGCTATCAACTTTTATAAAAGTAGAACCGACATCATATTTACATATGGTATTTTCTAATTTATATGTCATATTTGCTTTACTACTAGTACTGCAAGGTCTGACATTTATCGCCTTTATAGCGCATAGCAAAGGTTTTACGAAAGGTGTTCCTATTATTAGTTTTATTGTCTGCATGTTTATTCCGATGATGTTTCCTCTTGTAACAATCTTAGGTATAATTGATTTAGGGATTTCATTGCGTTCTAAAATAGGGGAATAAAATAATATTCCTTACACTATTTTAATTTGTTTAACTAACTAGAAAGTGAGTTAGTTTTACTTTATAGGAGTTGTATACATGCCTGAATTTTATAAGAAACAGTGGTTTTTATATCCTGTTTACGTATTGGCATTCTTTGTATTCGTGCTAATTTCACTCCTCTGTTACTTTCATTTAATTATGGGGATATCAGCCTTCTTTATCTTTTGTATTGTACTTTTTTTCGTTATACGATTCGAACTTACTTTTCAAAGGAATTTTGAAAAACATACGACAGATATGATTACAAGGGTAAAGAAAGTGAGTAATGAAGCATTTAACCAAATGCCAATTGGTATTTTGTTATACAATAAGGATTATGGGATTGATTGGGCGAATCCTTATTTATCATCATGTTTGGGGCAGCATGCATTAGCTGGTTGGCACCTTTACGATGTATCAGAAACATTACTCCTTTTTATTAAGGGGGAAACTTCTGACGATATAGTTTCTTTAAATAATCGAAAGTTTCGTGTTTTTGTAAGGAAAGAAGAAAAGCTAATTTATTTCTTTGATGTAACGGAACAAACAGAAATTGAAAAGATGTATGAAGATCAACGCACTGTTTTAGCTGTTATTTATTTAGATAACTATGATGAAGTTACACAAGGATTAGATGACCAATTACGTACGAATATAACAAGTCTTGTGACGTCACGTCTAAATGAATGGGCCGTTAAGTATGGTGCATATTTGAAACGTGCATCTTCAGAAAGATTCTTCGTTGTACTAAATGAAAGTATTTTAGCGCAAATGGAGAAAGGGAAATTTAGTATTTTGGATCAAGTGCGTGAAGAAACATCAAAAAGGAATATACCACTTACATTAAGTGTTGGTGTTGGCTCAGGTGATTTACCTTTATCAGAACTTGGAGCGATGGCTCAATCTGGTTTAGACCTTGCATTAGGACGAGGAGGAGATCAAGTAGCTATTAAACAAGCAACGGGTAAAGTTAAGTTTTACGGTGGTAAGACGAATCCGGTTGAAAAGCGTACTCGTGTACGTGCTAGGGTTATTTCGCATGCATTAAAGGATTTAGTATTAGAAAGCAGTAATGTCATTATAATGGGGCATAGAGCTCCTGATATGGATGCGATTGGTGCAGCGATTGGTATTTTAAAGGTAGCTCAATTAAATGAGCGCAAAGGATATATTGTATTAGATGAAAATGATTCTGATAAAGGAATCAAACGTTTGATGGATAAAGTGAAACAAAATGAAGAGTTATGGTCACATTTTATTACACCAGGGCAAGCGATGGAATTTGCAAATGATGATTCATTACTTGTTGTTGTTGACACGCATAAACCTTCAATGGTGATGGAGGAAAAACTGTTACACAAGATTGAAAATGTAGTAGTTATTGACCATCATCGCCGCGGGGAAGATTTCATTGAAGATCCATTACTTGTTTATATGGAGCCATACGCTTCTTCAACGGCAGAGCTTGTTACAGAATTACTTGAGTATCAACCGAAAAATTTAAAGATGACAATGTTAGAAGCAACGGCATTGTTAGCTGGTATTATTGTTGATACGAAAAGTTTTACATTCCGTACAGGCGCTCGTACATTTGATGCCGCTTCTTATTTACGCTCGCATGGCGCAGACACTGTACTTGTACAAGAACTTTTAAAAGAAGATATGGGTCAGTATTTACGAGTTGCAAAAGCCATTAAAAATGCGTACATTTATAAAAATGGAATTGCGATTGCTAAAGTTGATGGTGATGAATATTATGACCAAGTACTTATTGCACAATCAGCAGACACATTATTGACAATGACAGGTATCATTGCATCGTTTGTTATTGCAAAACGTGGAGAAAATTTCATTGGAATTAGTGGTAGATCTTTAGGTGAATTGAATGTACAGCTAATTATGGAGAATTTAGGAGGTGGCGGGCACTTAACAAATGCAGCCACACAAATGAAAAATGTTACAGTAAATGAAGCGGAGGAGAAGCTTCGATTTGTTATTGATGACTATTTACAGGGAGGCACACAATCATGAAAGTAATTTTTCTAAAAGACGTAAAAGGTAAAGGTAAAAAAGGAGAAATAAAAAACGTACCAGACGGTTATGCAAATAATTTCTTACTAAAACAGGGGTTAGCTGCCGAAGCGACAAACAGCAGTATGAAAACTTTAGATGCTCAAAAGCGCAAAGAGGAAAAAGATGCAGCAGCAGAAGTTGAGAATGCAAAAGAGCTGAAAGAAACATTAGAGAAATTAACTGTAGAAGTAAAGGCGAAATCTGGAGAAGGTGGCCGCTTATTTGGTTCTATCACGAGTAAACAAATTGTAGATGTAATGCAAAAGTCACACAAGATTAAACTTGATAAACGTAAATTTGAAATGGATGATGCAATCCGTGCATTAGGTTATACAAACATCAATGTGAAATTGCATCCGCAAGTAACAGCAACAGTAAAAGTTCATGTTAGTGAACAATAAAAATAAATTAAGCAAGGAGGATTGCGCATGAGTGATGTAATGGCTGATCGTACCCCTCCGCATAATATAGAAGCTGAGCAGGCAGTCTTAGGTGCCATATTAATTGATCAGGATGCGTTAACGTCAGCATCGGAACTATTGGTACCTGACTCATTTTATCGAACGAAACATCAAAAGATTTTTGAAGTCATGCTTGGGTTGTCTGATAAGGGAGAACCAATCGACTTAGTAATAATGACATCAGCGATGGCTGATCAAGGATTACTAGAAGAAGTTGGTGGGGTTTCTTATCTAGCAGAGTTAGCAGAAGTTGTTCCAACAGCTGCTAACGTAGAATATTATGCACGCATCATCGCTGAAAAGGCACTTTTACGTCGTTTAATTCGAACGGCGACTCATATTGTATCGGATGGATACGAGCGAGAAGATGATGTGGATGGCCTTTTAAATGAGGCTGAGAAAAAAATATTAGAAGTATCTCACCAAACAAATGCAAAAGCATTCCAAAACATTAAAGATGTTCTTGTAGATGCTTATGATAAAATTGAACTTTTGCATAATCAAAAGGGTGAAGTTACCGGGATACCAACTGGATTTACTGAATTAGATAAGATGACCGCAGGTTTTCAGCGAAATGATTTAATCATCGTGGCGGCGCGTCCATCGGTAGGAAAAACTGCATTTTCACTAAATATCGCACAAAACGTAGCGACGAAAACTGATGAAAATGTAGCGATTTTTAGTTTAGAGATGGGCTCTGATCAGCTTGTTATGCGTATGCTTTGTGCAGAAGGAAATATTGATGCACAAAGACTTCGTACCGGTTCATTAACTTCTGATGATTGGGCGAAATTAACAATGGCGATGGGTAGCCTTTCTAATGCTGGTATATATATTGATGATACACCAGGGATTAAAGTAAATGAGATTCGAGCAAAATGTCGTAGATTAAAGCAAGAGCAAGGTCTTGGGATGGTTTTGATTGACTATTTACAGCTTATTCAAGGAAGTGGGAAATCAGGAGAAAACCGTCAGCAGGAAGTATCTGAGATTTCTCGTACATTAAAAGGGATTGCACGTGAATTACAAGTACCTGTTATCGCCTTGTCGCAGTTATCTCGTGGTGTAGAATCCCGTCAAGATAAACGTCCGATGATGTCTGACATTCGTGAATCAGGAAGTATCGAGCAGGATGCTGACATTGTAGCCTTCCTATATCGTGAAGATTACTATGACCGTGAAACAGAAAATAAAAATACAATTGAAATTATCATTGCAAAACAACGTAATGGTCCGGTAGGTTCAGTAGAGCTTGCGTTTGTTAAGGAATTTAATAAATTCGTCAACTTAGAACGCCGCTTCGAGGATGGACATGCACCGCACGCATAAAGGCAGTATAAAAAAGAAACACATTTCTTATAATAAGATGTGTTTCTTTTTTTTTATATGAAAGATAGGGCTTTCATAAGGTGAATATGTAATTCTTACGAACAAAAACGTTTTTCGATAAAAAAATGTTCGCTTTTTGGTTGACTTCTCTTTCTGTTTTGGTACAATTATATTGTTTGAATAGATCGTTTGAAAATTGCGGAGGTGCTTTAATAATGTCTTCAGTAGTAGTTGTAGGAACACAATGGGGCGACGAAGGAAAAGGTAAAATCACTGATTTTCTTTCTGAGCATGCGGAAGTAGTTGCAAGATATCAAGGTGGAAATAACGCGGGACATACAATTGTTTTCGGCGGAGTTAAATATAAATTACACTTAATTCCATCTGGTATTTTCTATAAAGAGAAAATTTGTGTAATCGGAAATGGCTTAGTAGTAGATCCGAAAGCATTACTTGAAGAGTTGAAATACTTACACGATCGTGGTGTAAGTACTGATAATTTACGTGTAAGTAACCGTGCACACGTTATTTTACCTTATCACTTAAAACAAGATGAATTAGAAGAAGCGAGTAAAGGTGATAACAAGATTGGTACAACGAAAAAAGGTATCGGTCCTGCATATATGGATAAAGCTGCTCGTATTGGTATCCGTATGGCTGATCTTTTAGACCGTGAAGCATTTAAAGAGAAGCTTGAGCGTAATTTAGTGGAGAAAAATCGTTTGTTTGAAAAAATGTACGATACAGAAGGTTTCAGCGTAGAAGAAATCTTTGAAGAGTACTTCGAATACGGACAACAAATCGCACATTACGTATGCGATACATCTGTCGTATTAAATGATGCACTAGATAACAATAATCGTGTATTATTTGAAGGTGCACAAGGTGTTATGCTTGATATCGACCACGGTACGTACCCGTTCGTTACATCTTCTAACCCAATTGCTGGTGGTGTAACAGTTGGAACTGGAGTCGGTCCTGCGAAAGTTACTCGCGTTGTAGGTGTATGTAAAGCATATACAAGCCGTGTTGGTGATGGTCCATTCCCTACTGAACTTAATGATGAAATCGGTCACCAAATTCGTGAAGTTGGTCGTGAATACGGAACAACAACGGGTCGTCCACGCCGTGTAGGTTGGTTCGATAGCGTTGTTGTAAGACATGCACGTCGTGTTAGTGGTTTAACAGATTTATCATTAAACTCTATCGATGTATTAACAGGTATTCCAACTGTTAAAATTTGTGTTGCTTACAAATGCAATGGCGAAGTTATCGATGAAGTTCCAGCTAACTTAAACATTTTAGCGAAATGTGAGCCTGTATATGAAGAGCTTCCAGGTTGGACAGAAGATGTTACTGCTGTGAAATCATTGGATGAGCTTCCTGAAAATGCAAGAAAATACGTAGAGCGTGTTTCTGAATTAACAGGAATCCAATTATCTATGTTCTCGGTTGGACCAGATCGTAATCAAACAAATATCGTTCGTAACGTATACGAAGCTTAATTGATATAAAAAATAAGAAAAAACTCATATTTTTATGAGTTTTTTCTTATTTTTTATAAAAAAATAAGAAAAGGTATTGCAAAAATGAAAGATAGCATGTTATGATATGTCTTGTCGTCACGAAAATATGACGTTGGTGAGTATGAGCCATTAGCTCAGTTGGTAGAGCATCTGACTTTTAATCAGAGGGTCGAAGGTTCGAATCCTTCATGGCTCACCATTTTATTTTTCGTGGCCCGTTGGTCAAGTGGTTAAGACACCGCCCTTTCACGGCGGTAACACGGGTTC
>NZ_PCOH01000038.1:0-30494 GCF_002976445.1 Bacillus sp. MYb56 | reverse complement strand
GCACCTTCTTTAGATTAGTAGTATCAGTATGTCCAAGATTTGTAGATTTATTGCACCAGAACCCGTTAAAATCTGCGATACGATTCAATCTTAATTTAGTTGTTTTATGGAAATATTTCTGGTTTTCAGAAAACAATAATCGGAATATTCATTGTTTTCTATATTATTTTTAGAAAATAATCCCATTAATAGGAGTGTTATGATTTAATTGTTAGTCAATATCTCATTTTTAGAGCGTTAGTGTCTTTGAGGAAGTCTAAGCAAGTTATTGATTTCATTACCATCACAAACGAACTGCAAAAAAAGAATGGGATTGAAGAGGCGGGAGAAGTCTCGTATCCCACTCAATTAGTTTCTATCGTCCCTATTTAGTCAACTTAAGGAGCTCGTTTTTATGAAAACTACCGAATCAAAAAGTCTATGGGGAAATACAATTTATTTACAAGTTTTCTCTGCGTATTCACTGCTTATGCTCGGAGTATTTATTGACATGTTAGCCATTATGACCATTGTTAGTTTTGAATGGGAAGTAGACCCCACCATGATTGGACTAATTCCCGTTGCGTATGCACTTCCTGGGATTATATTTAGTTCATGGGCAGGCGTGATTGCTGATCGCTTTAGAAAAATTCCAATTATGATGTTTTGTAATCTAATGGTTGGTTTATTAACAATTGTTCTTTTATTTGTCCAAACTATTCATTGGCTTTTGTTAGCATTAATGATTCGTTCCATTTTCACCGTTTTTTATTATCCTGCACAGCAAACACTAACACGACAGATTGTTTCTCCTGATCTGCTTACCAAAGCGGTAAGTATCAATGGGATAGTTGAGCAAGGAACCAAGATACTGGGCCCACTTATAGGAGGAATGTTACTGAGCTGGTTTCAGCCAGAGTTTTGTCTGATTATAAGGGCAATATGCTGCTTACTAGCTGCTTTGGTTCTGTTGCCCACAATAAGGTTACAGGAATCTCTGTCAAGAGAACATATAGAAAAGAAACAGCAAAGTACTTGGACTGCTTGGTTACAAGGCTGGGGTTATGTATTATCCAATCGGATGATATTATCAACCATGATTTTCTTTACAATAGCTATGGCAGTATTACAATTAGTAGACTCACAGTTCCCTACTTTATTTAAAAGCTTGTTCCCAAATGATAAGAGTAAAATGGGATACATCATTTCTATTATTGGTCTTGGGGGAATAATTGGCGCATTCTTAACTCAGAAATTAAAACATTTTCAATATGGTTGGTTAATATGTGGAGGTATTGCTTTAATGGGAATTGGCTTTGGGGGCATTAGTCTGATAACTCTGATAAATCCTGGTGCATCCCTCATTTTTGCCTATCTGATTAGTTTTATAGCTGGTATTGGAAGTGGACTTATGCTTGTATCCAATCAAGTCATTCTACAAATAGAATCTCATCAAGAACAGGTCGGAAGAGTATTTGGGATTCAAAGCAGTTTAGCAAATGCAGTCCTCATTATTTCTCCTGCTATGAGCGGTCCACTGGTTCACTTTTTCGGAGTAATTGAACTCTATTTTTATGTGGGTATTGGGCTCATCATCATTGGAGTAATTGGGGTTTCACTACAGAAATATATATGGGTTAAACATAAGCAAGAACCTATAAGAGTAAATAATTTTTGAAGGGAAGATTTTTTATGGCCAATGAAGAATGTTATCCGTTAAGTCATCCACAGAGGAGAATATGGTATACAGAAGTTATTCATTCCGGTAAAGGGATATGTAATTTAAGGTTTTTGTTTAAACTTCATAGAAAAATGGATTATTCAAAATTAAATCGAGTTGTGAATCGTGTTATTAGTGAAAATGATGGTCTTTGCATCAGATTAAAAGAAAATGGGCATCAGGAACCTGAACAATATTTTATTAAACATGAAGAACAAGAATTTGAGTTTTTCGATTTCAGTTCCGTGGAGGATTCAGATTTGCTTGAGAAATGGATCGAGCAGAAAACAAAAGAAACGTTTACATTATTTAATTCGGATTTATACTATTTCGCTTTAATAAAATTAAACGATAATGAATGTGCAGTCTTTGGGAATGTTCATCATATTATCATGGATGGTTTATCAATCCAAATATTTACCAGTCAGATTGCAAAATATTATTATGAGATGCATAACGAGACTGAGGAAGGCGAAATTAGAAATTCATATGTTCAATTTCTGGCCAATGAACAAACATACTTGAATAGTATTCGCTTTCAAAAAGATCAAAAATTCTGGTTAGAGGAATTTAAAACAATTCCATCTGTGACGGGATTGAAGCCTTATAATACGTACCAAGTTAGTACCAAAGCATCACGTGAAACGTTTATATTATCGGAGCATTTGAAGAGAAAGATAGAGTTATTTTCTGACGATTATAAATTAAGTGTATATTCTCTTTTTGTTGCTGCTTTCTCATTGTCTATGTGTCGGTGGACCTCATCGCTTGATATTGCATTAGGAATGGCTTATGGCAATCGTATGACTAAAACGGAACGGGAATTGATTGGAATGATGGTGAGTACGGTTCCTCTAAGAATGGATATCGATCCAGAAGAAGAAGTACTTTCATTTATTGGTAGGGTGTCCAGAAAACAAAGTAAATCATTACGACATCAGAAATACCCATTTGATTTGTTATTAAAGCAGATTAATAAAGAGAATAACAGCAATGTTAGACTTTTCGGAACTACGATTGATTATAGAGATCGTGATGAAAGTGGTGACTCACTTTGGATTCCAAATGGTGAAGAAATGCAAGATTTTGCAGTACATATTGAGAATTTGACTGATATAGACTCTTTACAAGTACATATTGACTATCGTAAAGAGCTATTTTCTAAAGAAGAGATAAACCGCTTTTTTAAAACCATGTTAGCAGTAATAGAAAATACATTTAAAAACCCAAAGCAAAAGGTTTCTGAGATTGAAATTATTTCAGAAGAAGATAAAAGAAAAAGTTTAGTAGAGTTCAACAATCCTAAGCTTGATTTTCCACCTCAAGTAACTATTCATGAATTGTTCGAACAGCAAGCGATGATTTATCCAAATTCTATTGCAGTTACGTATGAAAAAGGAAAAGTTACTTATAGGGAGCTAAATGAAAATGCAAATCAGTTAGCTCATTATCTGCAGAAAAAAGGAGTAGGACCTGATACTTTAGTTGGGCTGTGCGTTGAACGTTCTCTAGAAATGATTGTAGGTATTTTAGGGATTTTGAAGGCTGGTGGAGCCTATGTTCCACTTGATCCAACATATCCAGAGCAGCGACTTCAATATATTTTAGAGGATGCTGGCATTCAGTTATTCGTAACGCAAGAAAGTTTAAAAGAATTGAAATGGTTACCAGAAAATATTAAATCGATTTGCCTGGATCGTGATAGAGATGAGATTGGGCAAGAAAGTAAGACCTTACCTTTTTCTGATGTAAGTTCTCAAAACCTAGCTTACGTAATCTATACTTCGGGATCAACAGGGAATCCAAAGGGCGTTATGATAGAGCATCACAATGTCATTCGTTTATTTAAATCGACGGATTGTTGGTATCAGTTTAATGAAAAAGACACTTGGACGCTTTTTCATTCTTATGCATTTGATTTCTCAGTATGGGAAATTTGGGGAGCATTATTATATGGTGGGAAATTAGTTGTTGTTCCGTACTTGATTAGTCGATCGCCCAAAGATTTTTATCAATTATTGGTGGAGGAAGAAGTCACAGTTCTAAATCAGACGCCTTCCGCATTTCGACAATTAATACAGGTGTGTGAACAAGAAGATGAGAATAAAAACTTGAATCTACGTTATGTAATATTTGGTGGGGAAGCGTTAGATCCTAGTAACTTGTTACCGTGGTTTCAAAGATATGGAGATAAGGACCCACAGTTAATTAATATGTATGGAATTACAGAAACTACCGTTCATGTTACTTATTCTCCGATTACTCAAGATGAGGTCCGGCACTCTTCACGAAGTAATATCGGAAAACGGCTTCCAGATTTAGAAGTGTATGTGCTAGATGCCAGTCAACAGCCTGTGCCTATTGGTGTAGCTGGTGAACTATATATTGGTGGAGCAGGACTTGCACGTGGGTATTTAAATAGACAGGAATTAACTGCAGAGCGCTTCATCCCTCATCCATTTAATAGTGAACCGGAAGCAAGGTTATATCGGACAGGAGACTTAGCGAGATTCTTGCCAGATGGGAATCTGGATTATCGTGGGCGAATTGATCATCAGGTGAAAATCCGTGGCTTCCGAATTGAGATAGGGGAAATTGAATCTACTTTAAACGTACATGCATCTATAAAAGAAGCTGTTGTGATTGTTCGAGAAGATCAGCCGGGTGATAAACGATTGGTGGCATATGTTGTAGGGAATGGGAATGTAGGTGCGTGGAGAGTGTATCTTAAAGCAAAACTACCGAGCTATATGGTCCCTTCAGGATTTGTAATGATGGAAGCTATTCCACTAACTGCTAACGGTAAAGTTGATCGTGAGGCCTTACCTATGCCGGAGGAAAAGCAGATTAACAGTGAAGCTGTTGCCCCTCGGAATAGTAACGAAAAGATACTGGCTACCATCTGGAAGCAAGTATTAGGTGTTAAAAATGTGGGGATCTATGATAATTTCTTTGAAATTGGTGGCGACTCAATTCTCAGTATTCAAATCATATCTCAAGCAAGTCAAGTGGGATTAAAACTTACTCCAAAGCAAATGTTTGAATGCCCAACCATTGCCGAGTTGGCACAAGTGGCTATAGAAACTCAGGGAGTACAAGCGGAGCAGGGAATTGTGACAGGAGAAGTGCCCCTTACTCCAATTCAGTACTGGTTCTTCGAGCAAGAACATTCACGTCCGGAGCATTGGAATCAATCGATGCTTTTAAGAGTAAAAGAGAGAGTGGACGTGAAGTTACTAGAAGGAGCGATCTTATACTTACTAAAACATCATGATGCTTTACGTTTCCGGTACGAACAGTTACCAAATGGAACGTGGAGGCAGAGAAATGAAGGGACTGATGTGCATTCTGTACTTCATGTGGTAAAACGGAACAAAGCTAATGAACAAGCGTGGAATAAAGTAATACAAGAAGAGATGAACATTACTCAAACTAGTTTCAATTTAGTTACAGGTCCGTTAATGAGAGTAGTTTACTTTGAGGACACCTTGTCTGGAAATGATCGAATATTCTGGGCGATTCATCATTTAGTAGTAGATGGAGTATCGTGGAGAATTCTATTGGAAGATTTACAGGCGGTATATAACCAGATGAAACAAGGTCAAGGAGTTCGCCTACCTGCGAAAAGTACATCTTTTAAAGAGTGGTCGGAAAGACTGCAGGCATACAGTGATTCGGGTATGTCAAAAGAAGTACAAGATTATTGGAATGAACGGGTAGAAAAAGAAACGATGAAAATTCCAATGGACTATCCAATGCAAGAAACAACAGAAGAATCGATTGATCAAGTGACGAGGACTTTAGGAGTAGAAGAAACACATGCATTGTTACAAGAAGTTCCAGTGACTCATAAGACAAGGATTAATGAGGTACTATTGGCGGCATTAGGACAAGCTATCGTCGATTTTACAAATCAGCAAACGGTTTCTATTCATCTAGAAGGACACGGGAGAGAAGAGATGGTTGAAGGTATTGATCTATCACGGACAGTGGGCTGGTTCACGAGTATTTATCCTGTTCATCTGAATTTTCAAGGAACTAAAACACCTATTGAAGGATTAAAGGCTGTAAAAGATCAATTGCGTCAAATTCCGAATCGTGGAGTTGACTATGGTATTTTACGTTACTTGAAAAAAGAATTACTTCCGTTTTATCAGCAAAAGCCTTCAATAAGCTTTAACTATTTGGGCCAATTTGATCAAGTTTTTTCAAAGGAATCTTTGTTTATGCAAGAGACAGGGTTTACATTTTTAGATCATGCTCCAGATTCCAAGCCATCTCATCTAATTGAGGTTATCGGTATGGTAAAAGATGAGAAGTTACATTTTGTTTGGATATATAGTAGAGAACAATTTTCTAGATTAACAATTCAAGCGATAGCAGATGGTATGTTGAGGCATCTTCGTCAACTTATAAATAAACCAACAACAGAGTCAGCTTTTACAGTATCAGATTTTGCTGATGCTGAGGATCTTACGGAAGAAAGCTTGAGCAAAGTATTACTTAAATTAACAAAGAAGAGGGTGTAAAGATGGGAGACGTTATAGATATATATGGATTATCACCTTTGCAAAAAGGAATACTGTTTCATACTTTATACGATCAAGATGATGAACATTCTTTTTCCTACATTGTACAAGTAGGCTTCTTGCTCGGGGGGCAATTGGATGTTGCTACTTTTGAAAAGGCTTGGGAATATGTTATTCATCGACATGAGGTTCTACGTTCAGTATTTGTGTGGGAGGAAGTAGAAAAACCTCTGCAAGCAGTTTACCAACGTCTTCCTTTTACTATTCATCAAGAGGATTGGAGTGCCCATTCATATGAGGAGAGGGAGAAGAAATTACACCAGTTTTTGATTGCAGATCGTAGAAAAGGATTTTTATTGGATGAAGCACCATTGATGAGAGTCACTGCGATTAAAGAAGCAGAAGAGGAAACGAGAATCATTTGGACACATCATCATATTTTGCTAGATGGGTGGAGTTTGTCATTGGTCTTTAGTGAAGTGATGGAAGTTTATCTCAAGATGATAAAGGGAGAATTGTTGAATCCACCTAAATCTCTTCCTTACAAAAAATATATCCAGTGGATAAATAAGCAAGATCAAAGTAAAGCAGAGGAATTTTGGAAAGAAGAATTAAAGGGATTTTATGCACCTACACCATTAGAGATGGAAAGAAAGGATCAAGGAGAGGATAAGGGCTATGGAGAGTGTACTTATCAAATATCTGAGGAACTTACTAAGAATTTACAAGAGTGGGTACGAAATAGTCGATTAACATTGAATACATTAGTACAAGGCGCATGGGCTTACTTGATGAGTAGGTATAGCGGTGAAAGTGACATCGTGTTTGGCGTAACTAGCTCTGGACGTCCTACTGATTTGATAGGAGCAGAGAATATGGTGGGTCTATTTATTAACACATTACCTACTAGAATTCGATTAACGGATGATACATCAGTAGTAGATTGGCTTCGTAAAATACAGATGAAAGAAATGGAACGAAGACAATATGAGTATAATTCGTTGGTTGATATTCAAGGGTGGAGTGAGGTTCCGCGGAATAGTTCCCTATTTCATACCTTGTATGTATTTGAAAATTATCCAATTCAAGGTGAGAGAAATGATGATTTAAGATTACTAGAGGTTCAAAGCGTAGAACAAACAAATTATCCTTTAACACTCATTGTAATGCCTGGTAAGGAAATTACTTTAAAGTTGATGTATGACCGAAGCTATTTCAATGAAGAAACAATAAATCGTATTCAGGGTCACTTATTGCAAACATTAATTCAGATGACGAAGAGCCTAGATTCAAAGCTCTCCGAAATTACTCATTTAACAATGGAAGAGCAGACACAGTTACTAGAGGAATGGAATAATACTAAAGTAAAATATTCAGCTGAAGGCATGATTCATACGATATTTGAGGAGCAAGTTAAGAAAACGCCAGAAGCAATCGCGGCTATTTACGAAAATGAACAAATTACCTATAAAGAGTTAGATGAACGCGCTAATCAGCTAGCTCATTATTTACAAAAGCGTGGTGTAGTTCCAGAGTCTCTAGTTGGGGTATATATGGAACGCTCATTACAAATGATGATAGCGTTATTAGGGATTCTAAAATCAGGAGGAGCGTATGTTCCACTTGACCCTACTTATCCAGAGAGTCGGCTTCGTTATATATTAGAGGATGCTGGAATTGAAGTACTAGTGACGGGGGGGAATTCTAAAAATTTATATATATATGAACAGATTGAAACGATTTATATGAATCAAGATTATACTGCAATTGAAGAAGAAGAATCAACCCCATGTATAAGTGGAGTAACAGGAAGAGGTTTAGCGTATGTTATGTATACTTCAGGATCTACAGGGAATCCAAAGGGAGTGATGATTGAGCATCATTCAGTGATTAATTATCTTGAATGGATGCAACATCAATATCCACTTTCTGAAAAGGATGTTATCTTGCAGAAAACACCATTTTCATTTGATGTATCTGTTTGGGAGTTATTTTGGGGTATTAGCGTAGGCGCTTGTGTATCTTTCTTACCTCCAGGTGGAGAGAAAGATCCTACCATTATAGCTGAAGTGATAGAAAAACATCAGGTTACTATTACTCAATTTGTTCCTTCGATGTTATCTGTTTTCTTAGATCATTTCACTCATATTGAGTTAAAAATAAAATGTTCGTCCGTGCGTCATGTATTTTCTGGTGGGGAAGAGCTAAGTTCAGGATTGGTTAGACGGTTTCAACAGCAATGGAATCAGAGCGGGCAAGTAAAATTAACCAACTTTTATGGACCAACTGAAGCAACTATTTACGTAAATGCATTTGACATTCAACCTAATCAAGAATTTGTTTCTATTGGGCAGCCGATACAGAACACGCAATTATATGTATTAGACCAAAATCAACGCTTGCAATCAATAGGGATAGAGGGTGAGTTATATATTGGTGGTGCCGGTTTAGCTCGTGGATACTTAAATCGTCCGAATCTCACTGCCGAAAAATTCGTTTCGCATCCATTTCGATTGGGAGAACAACTATATCGAACAGGAGATTCAGTAAGATATCTAACTGATGGGAATTTAGAATTTATAGGGAGAATGGACCATCAAGTTAAGATGCGTGGCTTTCGGATTGAGCTTGGAGAAATCGAAGCGACTTTAGAAAAGTATTCGTTTATTAAAGAGGCTGTCGTATTAGTTAGGGAAGATCGCCCGGGTGATCAGCGATTGGTTGCATATGTAATAAGCGACGGAAATACTCAAAATTGGCGAGAGTATCTACAAAATCAATTGCCGAATCATATGATTCCAGCGCATCTTGTAGAGTTAGAACAGTTTCCGCTTACTCCGAATGGAAAAATTGATCGAAAAGCTTTGCCAGCACCTGATGAGCAACCTATGGGAGATTTTAATGTTTTACCTCGGACACCAACGGAAGAGCTTATTGCCTCTGTTTGGAGTCAAGTGTTAGGAATAGAAAATATCGGTATTCAGGATTCCTTCTTTGAACAGGGTGGACACTCACTGCTCGCTACTCAAATCGTCTCTCGATTACAAGAATTGTTCCAGATTAAAATCCCGCTACGTGAACTGTTCAAGCACGATACAGTGGAATCATTAGCGGAACGAGTAGATCAGTTGCGCAAAGAAGATAAAAAGCGAGAGGTTCCACCCCTTGTACCTATGAAGCGGGAAGAATCTATTCCACTTTCCTATGCACAGAAACGCCTATGGTTTATTGACCAATTAATGCCAAATAATGCGATGTACAATATTCATGCAGCGTGTCGCTTAACTGGAAAGTGGTCAATTGAAGCATTGGAGGCCGGATGGAATCAGTTGTTGGAACGTCATGAATCATTAAGGACGATAATTCTAGAACAAGAGGGTGAACCTTTTCAACAGGTTCAATCTCATGTATTCAGACATATCCCTCAAACAGATCTAACAGACCTTTCTTTGGAAGATAGGAAAAGGGAAATGAAACGGCTCATTCAAAACGAAGCGGAGGAAACATTTCATTTTGGGCAAGGTCCTCTGATTCGAACACGAATATTGAAAGTGGACAGGGAAGAATGGGTTCTCCTTTGTACGATGCATCATATTATTTCAGATGGGTGGTCAATGGGAATCTTACTTGAAGAATGGATGGCTTTTTATGAAGGAGCACTAAGCGAAAAACCGCCGGAATTAAAGGAGTTATCTATTCAATTTGCAGACTTTGTCATGTGGCAGAAGGAATGGCAAAAAGAAGAGAATTTGGATCAGCACCTCCAATATTGGAAGGAAGAATTGTCTGGGGAGCTACCGGTTTTACAATTACCGATGGATCGTCCTCGACCTGCGGTTCAAACCCACCGTGGTGCGAGTCAGTCCTTAATGGTGGCGAATTCCCTACAGGAAAAGCTCAAAGGTTTAAGTTTGCAAGAAGGATCCACTTTATTTATGACATTGATGGCAGCGTATCAAAGCTTCCTTTCTCGTTATTCAGGACAAGACGACATCTTGGTTGGGAGCCCAATTGCAAATCGAAATGTTAAAGAGATTGAAGGATTAATAGGTTTCTTTGCAAATACGTTGGTTTATCGAGCTGATTTCAGTGGAAATCCGACGTTCCAAGAACTTTTGTCGCAGATACGAAAAAAAGCACTAAAAGCATACGAGTATCAGGACATTCCATTTGAGAAAGTGGTAGAATCTGTAAAACCGGAACGAAATACAAGTCATTCACCGATATTTCAAACCATGTTTACTTTACAGAATACGAAACAAGAGTTTCCTCAGCTATCTGAAAGACACATGGAACTCATGGAAAGTCATACTTCTGTGGCGAAATTTGATTTGAGTTTATTTGCTTCTGAGACGGAAGAAGGATTATCGCTAACCTTTGAATATAATACTGATTTGTTTAATGATACAACCATTGAACGTATGGCAAGTCATTTTGAACATTGGTTATATCAAATTGTATCTCATCCAAAAGATTTATTATCGGAAATGAATATGTTATCAAAAGTGGAATATAAGCAACTACTAGAGGAATGGAATGAAACAGGTGTTGTAGATATACGAGAAAGCACAATTCATACATTATTTGAAGAACAAGTGGAAAAAACACCAGAAGCAATTGCAGTAGTGTGCGAAGATGAAGAACTAACATATCGAGAGTTGGACGAACGCTCGAATCAACTGGCACATTATTTACAGAAAAATGGTGTAGTATGCGAATCATTGGTTGGGATTTGCGTTACACGTTCATCCGTGATGATTGTCGGCCTCTTAGGAATTATGAAGGCAGGAGGAGCATATGTCCCAATTGATCCAGCGTATCCGGAAAGTCGACTGAAATACATTTTAGAGGACGCTCAAATAAAGGTACTGGTGACACAGGAAAAGATAAAACAAAAGATGGTTATACCTAAATCCGTTGACGTGATTTGTATTGATCGTGATCGAGAAGAAATAGAACAAGAAGCAACTACGGTGTGTACGAGTGAAGCGACGGGAGATAACTTAGCCTATATTATCTATACTTCAGGTTCAACTGGAAATCCAAAGGGAGTAATGATTGAGCACAGGAATACAGTAACAATGATTCATTGGGCGCATCACACATATTCCCGAAGGGATTTAGCGGGAGTGTTGGCTTCAACTTCTCTATCCTTTGATCTATCCGTTTTTGAAGTGTTTGTTCCCTTAACGATGGGTGGTAAGGTAATTGTCGCTGAAAATGCTCTACATCTAGACAAGTTGTCTACCAAGGGTGTGACTTTGGTCAATACTGTGCCATCGGCAGCGAAGGAACTGGTTCGAGCAAAAACAATTCCTTCTTCGGTAAAGGTGATGAATTTGGCTGGAGAACCATTACCATATTCACTTGTTCAAGATTTATACGAGAGAAGTACGATTGAGAAGATGTACAACCTATATGGACCGTCCGAAGATACTACGTATTCCACATATATGGAATTAGAAAAGGGTGTCATGTATAGGGTACCACCAATTGGTAAACCAGTCTTCAATGCAGAAGTATATGTACTGAGTGCTGAACAAAAAATGGTTCCAATTGGTGTAGTTGGTGAGCTTTACATTGGTGGATCAGGATTAGCACGTGGGTACTTAAACCGTCCTGACTTAACGCAAGATTGTTTTATACCGCATCCGTTTAAAGAAGGAGAGCGAGTATACCGGACTGGAGACCTAGTAAGGTATCTGCCAGATGGAAATTTGGAGTATCTTGGCCGAATCGATCATCAGGTAAAAATTCGTGGGTTCCGGATTGAACTAGGAGAAATTGAAGCGACATTACAAAAGCATACATTAGTTAACGAAGTCATTGTGATGGTGCGGGAAGATTATCCTGGTAATCCACGTTTGGTTGCCTATGTTGTGGGAGATGGGGATGCTCATAAGTGGCGTGATTATCTCAAGGTCCAGTTGCCAAATTACATGATTCCAGCCTATTTTGTCGGATTGAATGCATTTCCACTCACTCCAAATGGAAAGATTGATAGGAAGGCCTTACCAGTACCAGAGAGACAGGAGATAGTGAGGGGTTATATTGCTCCCCGTACACCTACGGAAAAAACAATCGTTTTAATATGGCATCAAGTTTTAGGTGTAGAAAATATTGGAGTGCAGGATTCGTTTTTTGAAATAGGTGGGCATTCATTACTTGCTACACAAGTTGTTTCCAATCTTAAAGAGGCTTTTGGAATCGAGTTACCATTGCATGATCTATTTACGTTTCATACGGTGCAACAATTGGCAAAACAGATTGATCAATTGTTCTATAACAAAAATCAAGAAATACAGAATGATAGTAAGGAGAATGTAAGTCTTCAAGACTATATTCAAAAAGAAGCAGAAGTGAGTAATGATGAAGAATTACTTGAACTACTTAAGCAATTAGAAGAGCTATCAGAAGAAGAAGCACAAGGAATATTCGAGAGTAATTTAGTTGAGGAAGGGGTAAAAAAATGAGAAGTGATTTACATGCAAAGCTGAGTTCACTTTCTCCTGAGAAAAGAGCTTGGCTTCAGAAGCAAATGCAAAAAAAGGAGAATAAAGAAGCACTTCCGTTGTCTTATGCACAACAACGTTTGTGGTTTATGGACAGCTTTAACCCAAACAGTTCTTTATATAATATTCCAACGGTATGGCATCTAAAAGGAAATTGGATTCCTGAAGCATTAGAAAAGGGATTCAATCGACTCATTGAACGTCATGAATCATTACGAACCGTTTTTAAAGAAGTAGGAGAACAACCTGTACAACAAATTGTCGAATTCCTTCCTAGAGCATTACCTGTAAGGGATTACTCGCAACTTCCTCTAGAAGTAAAAGAAAAAGAGGTAGATAGTTTAATTGCGAGAGAAGCGCAAGAACCATTTGATTTAATGAATGGCCCTTTAATTCGTAATCAGCTTGTTCAATTAGGAAAGGATGAATGGTTATTACTATGTACGATGCATCATATTATTTCTGATGCTTGGTCCATCGGTATACTCATGAATGAATTACTTACTTTCTATGAAGAAGAAACGGGCGGGAATCCTGCTAAATTAAGTTCACTATCCATTCAATATGCAGACTTTGCGAAGTGGCAAAAGGAGTGGTTGCAAGGTGATGTGTTAAATCGTCAACTTACGTATTGGGAGGAAGAATTGTCTGGGGAGCTTCCTATATTACAACTGCCAGTGAACCGACCTCGACCGGTTACGCAAACTTACGCTGGGGATACGCATCACGTGATTTTTCCTTATAGATTACTCAATCAATTAAAGGATATAAGTCGACAAGAAGGATCTACCTTATTTATGACTTTAATGGCTGCATACCAGAGCTTTCTTGCTCGTTATACGGGGCAAAAAGATATTCTAGTCGGAAGTCCGATTGCAAATCGGAATCATAAGGGAGTAGAAGGATTAATCGGTTTCTTTGTTAATACGTTGGTTTACCGATCAGATTTGAGTGGCACCCCTACTTTTCGGGAGATTTTGAACCAAACAAAGAAAAAGGCGTTAAAAGCTTACGAATATCAAGATATACCATTTGAAAAAGTGGTAGAAGCTGTGCAACCTGAACGAAGTATGAGCCATTCTCCTATCTTTCAGACCATGTTTACACTACAGAATATAAAACAAGAACGACTAGATTTGCCTGGTAGAAGTATCGAAATGGTAGAAAGTAATATGTCTATTGTAAAATTTGATCTGAGTTTAACTGCCTACGAAGTGGAAGAAGGCCTATTTGTCTCATTTGAATACAACACGGATTTATTTGATAGTAGTACCGTTGCACGTATGGCAGGCCATTTTGAGAACTGGTTAAATGAAATCGCGTATCATCCAGATGAATCATATACAAAGCTGTCAATGTTATCGGACACAGAGCAGAAACAACTCCTAGAAGAATGGAATGATACTGACGTAGTTTATGGTCATGAGTGTATGATTCATGAGCTATTCGAGCAGCAAGTTGCACGTACACCTGATGCAGTGGCGGTAGTTTATGAGGGTGGAAAGCTAACGTATCAAGAACTCAATGAAAAATCGAACCAATTGGCACATTATCTACAAAAACGAGGTATAGGACCTGAATCATTGGTCGGTATATGTGTTGAACGTTCTCCTGAAATGATTATTGGTCTCTTTGGGATTTTGAAAGCAGGTGGGGCTTATGTCCCACTGGACCCAAGTTATCCCGAAAACCGCCTGAGATACATTTTAGAGAATTCACAAATTCAAGTGCTGTTAACAAAAGAGGCACTACAGGACTGGTTACCTAAAGATATTCAAGCAATTTGTTTAGACCGGGATCAAGTAATGATTTCTAAAGAGAGTAATTTGGCTCCGGTGAGTGGAGTAACAGCAAATAACTTGGCCTATATCATATACACTTCGGGTTCGACGGGAAATCCGAAGGGAGTAATGATTGAACATCATTCGGTTATCAACCGCCTACAGTGGATGCAGAAAAAGTATCCATTATCTGAGGAGGATACAATCCTACAAAAGACACCGTTTTCATTTGATGTTTCTGTCTGGGAATTATTTTGGTGGTCATTTGTAGGAGCGCGTGTTTGTTTGCTTCAACCAGGAGGAGAGAAAGATCCTGCGGTGATTGAGGAGTGTATCGAACGATATCGTGTGACCACCATGCACTTTGTTCCGTCGATGTTATCTACTTTCTTGGATTATATGGAACAATATAATTCGAAAAGGGATGTATCGTCTTTAAATCAGGTTTTTACTAGTGGAGAAGCATTAAATACTGAACAGGTTTGCCGGTTTAAGGGGGTATTTTACGATGTTCAGCAAACAAAGTTAATTAACTTGTATGGCCCTACCGAAGCGACTGTGGATGTGACTTATTATGATTGTGATTTAGAAAAAGAACCTATGCTTATTCCAATTGGTCGTCCAATTGATAATACAGAGTTGTATGTGTTGGATCAATATCAACAGGTGGTACCGATTGGTGTGGCGGGGGAACTTTACCTTGGAGGAGTAGGCTTGGCACGTGGCTACTTCAATCGACCAGAGTTAACTACTGAACGTTTTATTCCGCATCCCTTTAAGGAAGGGGAACGATTATATCGAACGGGTGACCTGGTGAGATATATGAGTGATCGTAACTTGGAGTATATTGGAAGAATAGATAACCAAGTCAAAATCAGAGGATTCCGAATTGAACTGGGAGAAATCGAAGCAGCTTTACATGATCACTCATCTGTAAAAGAGGCTGTCGTGTTGGTGAAGGAAGATCGACCAGGAGATAAGCAGTTAGTAGCTTATGTAGTGGGTGAAGGGGATACTGGAGAGTGGCGTGAATATCTGAAGAAGCAATTGCCAAATTATATGGTTCCGGCATACTTTTTCCAAGTTGAATCGATGCCACTCACTCCAAATGGTAAGGTGGATCGGAAAGCTTTACTGGAATTGGAGGCACAGTTCATAAGTGAAGATATTACTTCATCAAGAACACCAGTGGAGGAGCTCATCGTTTCTGTATGGAGTCAAGTATTAGGTATAAGAAATATTAGTGTTCAGGATTCTTTTTTTGAAATCGGTGGTCACTCGCTACTAGCTACTCAAGTAGTGTCACGCTTACAAGAAATCTTTCAAATCGAATTACCGGTACGCGAACTATTTGAGTATGCAACGGTGGAGTCACTGGCAAAGCGATTAGATCAGTTACGTAAAGGAGATAGAAAACGAGATATTCCGCCACTAATGCCGATGGAACGAGGGGAAACTATTCCACTATCTTATGCCCAACAGCGCTTATGGTTTATCGATCAATTTACACCTAATAGTGCACTTTACAATATGCCATTAGTATGCCGCCTTACAGGGAGTTGGCTACCTGAGGCATTGGAAACGGGATGGAATCAGCTAATAGAGCGTCATGAATCATTGCGGACGGTCTTTCATGAAGTGAACGGTCAACCCGTACAGCAAATTGAACCGTATGCTTTTCGATTAATTCCGAAAACGGATTTAACTATGCTTTCTCCAGAAGACCGAGAAGAAGAAGTTAAACGTTTGATTCAACAAGAAACAGAAGTGCCATTTGATTTAGGCGAGGGTCCACTGATCAGGACAAGTATTTTGCAAGTGGGAGAGGAAGAATGGATTCTCCTTTGTACTCTACATCATATCATTTCAGATGGATGGTCAATGGGAGTCCTACTTGAAGAATGGATGGCATTCTATGAGAAAACTACGGATGGAAAGGTAGCAGAACTTGAACCATTACCGGTTCAGTATGCCGACTTCGCTCAGTGGCAAAAAGGATGGTTGAAGGCGGAAGTGCTTGATCAACAACTCCAATATTGGAAGGAAGAATTGTCTGGGGAGCTTCCTGTACTCCAACTTCCTATGGATCGCCCGCGTCCCGCAATACAAACTCATGACGGGTCGACATACACTCTGGTTCTGCCAAGCGCGCTACATGACAAATTGAACGAATTTAGTCGCCAAGAAGGGGCTACACTCTTCATGACGCTGTTGGCTGCATATCAAAGTTTTCTATCACGTTATACGGGACAAGAAGATATTCTGGTCGGAAGTCCAATTGCTAATCGAAATTATAGAGAAATTGAAGGACTTATTGGTTTCTTTGTCAACACGTTGGTTTATCGGGCTAATCTGAGTGGTAGACCGACATTTAAGGATGTTCTGTCTCAGGTTCGTCAAAAGGCATTGAAGGCGTATGAATATCAAGATATCCCTTTTGAAAAAATTGTAGAAGTTGTACAACCAGAGCGGAGTACAAGTCATTCGCCAATCTTCCAGACTATGTTCATCTTGCAAAATATGAAACAAGAGTTCCCGGTGTTATCTGGTAGAAGTATTGAAATGATAGAAAGCCATAGTCCAATCGCAAAGTTTGATTTAAGTGTAATGGTAGCTGAGACGGAAGAGGGAGTACGTTTTACTTTTGAATACAATAAGGATTTATTCAATGCCACAACTATTGAACGGATGGCAGGGCACTTTGAGAAATGGCTACATGAAGTTTCCCATTACCCGCAAAATCCGTTGCATAGTCTGAGCATGCTATCGGAACCTGAGCGTACTTTGTTATTAGAAACATGGAATGACACTGTAATGGAAATGCCCCCACAGGGTCTTATTTGCGACAGATTTGAGGAACAAGTAGCAAAGCGTCCTGAAGCGATTGCGGTAGTTGATCAAACAAAAGATTGGACTTACGGTGAACTGGATGCACAAGCAAATCAGTTGGCAAATGTTTTACAGCGAAAAGGAGTTGCTCCAGAGTCAGTCGTGGGAGTTTATCTTCCGAGGTCGGCTGAGCTCATGGTAAGTTTACTAGGCATATTAAAAGCTGGTGGAGCTTATGTCGTTTTAGATCCGTTGTATCCAAAATCAAGGTTAGAATACATGATTGAAGATGCAGGAATTCAATTTATAGTGACGGCGGAAGGACAAGAAGGCCTTTTCGAACAGGTCGAAATGGTGAGGTTAGAAGAGTTAACAGTGGAAAGCGTAATCGCACCTACACGGCAGATAAATCCAGAGAACTTAGCTTACATTGTCTATACCTCTGGTTCTACAGGAAAGCCAAAGGGTGTCATGATTGAATATCGCTCATTAATGAATATGGTTTCTTGGCATCAAGAAGTTTATCGTATTACAGCAGAGGATCGTGCGACTCAGATTGCAGGGATTGCTTTTGATTCGGCTGTTCAGGAGATTTGGCCGTATCTAACTGCTGGTGCAGCACTCTACTTGTCAACAGAGGAACTGAGAATTAATCCAGAAGCACTAAGAGACTGGCTCATTGATTCGCGAATAACAGCTAGTTTTGCACCTACGCCTATTCTGGAAAGACTCTTGAAATTATCTTGGCCAGGTAAAACGGATCTTCGTTTTATCATTACCGGCGGGGATCAATTAACGCAGTATCCATCTAACGATATTCCTTTTGCGGTAATCAATCAGTATGGTCCATCGGAAAATACCGTTGTTACCACGGATTGTTATGTACCTGTAGGAGTGACAACATGTACGCCATCGATTGGTCGACCGATTGCGAATACAGAAGTTTATGTGTTAGATTCTCATCTTCAGCTAGTACCAAGTGGTGTGATTGGAGATCTCTATATTGGAGGGAAGAGTCTTGCTCGTGGATATGCTAATCGTCTGGACCTTACAAAGGAAAAATTTATTTCGCATCCATTCAAGTCAGGAGAACGTCTCTATTACACCGGAGACAAAGCAAGTTATCGTTCTGATGGTGCTCTCCAGTTCCATGGTCGTATAGATGACCAAGTGAAAATTCGTGGTTTCCGGATTGAATTGGGAGAAATAGAAGCAGTCTTGCAGGCACATTCTTCTGTGAAAGAAGCGGTTGTATTGGTACGAGAGGATGATCCAGGCGACAAGAGATTAGTAGCTTATGTAGTTGGTGAAGGAAGTGTCCAAGAATGGCGAGAGCATCTACAAACACATTTACCAAATTATATGGTCCCAACAAACTTTATTGAGATGGAATTTTTACCACTTACACCGAATGGAAAACTTGATTTAAAGGCATTGCCAATACCTAGCAAATTATCTACGGAAAATACCGTTCACGCACGAACTCCGCTAGAAGAACTTATCGCTTCAGTGTGGAGTCAAGTGCTAGGAATAGAAAATATAGGTGTTCAGGATTCTTTCTTTGAACTTGGTGGTCATTCTCTACTTGCTACACAAGTGGTCTCACGCTTGCAAGAAGTCTTTCAAATCAAATTACCGGTACGTGAACTGTTCGAATATTCAACGGTCGAGGCACTGGCGAAGCGATTAGATCAGTTACGTAAGGGAGGCAAAAAACGAGAAATTCCACCATTGATGCCGATGGAACGAGGAAATGCCATTCCACTTTCTTATGCTCAACAGCGCTTATGGTTTATCGATCAATTTACACCTAATAGTGCACTTTATAATATGCCGATGGTATGCCGTCTTACAGGAAATTGGTTACTAGAAGCATTGGAGTTGGGATGGAATCAGTTGATAGAGCGTCATGAATCATTGCGGACAGTATTTCATGAAGTGGACGGTCATCCTGTGCAGAAGATTCAACCGTATACTTTCCGTTCCCTTCCACAAATTGACTTAACTAAGATTTCTCCAGAAGAGAGAGAAAGAGAAGTGGAGCAATGGATTCAAACTGAAGTCGAATCCCCATTTGACTTAGAGCAAGGGCCATTGTTCCGTGGACAAATCGTGAAAATTTCAGAAGAAGAATGGGTTCTTCTGTGTAATATGCATCATATTATCTCGGATGGATGGTCGATGGAAATCTTGCTCCAAGAATGGATGGCATTTTATGAGGAGGCGATTGGTGAAAAACCAGCAGACCTTGCACCACTACCAGTTCAATATGCCGATTTTGCTCAGTGGCAAAGAGAATGGTTGATAGATGAAGTACTAAACCAACAGCTTGCATATTGGAAGGAAGAACTGTCTGGTGAGTTACCAGTCTTAATGTTGCCGATGGATCGTCCCCGTCCTCCGGTGCAAACCCACCATGGATTAACTCATAATGTGTTGTTGTCACGCTCATTACTGGATAAATTAAACGAACTTAGTCGTCAAGAAGGGGCCACGCTTTTCATGACCTTATTGGCATCGTATCAAAGTTTCCTTGCCCGTTATACAGGACAATCAGATATTCTTGTTGGAAGCCCAATTGCGAATCGAAATTATCGAGAAATTGAAGGGTTGATTGGTTTCTTTGTCAACACGTTGGTTTATCGAGCTGATTTAAGTGGCGCACCGGCATTTCAAGAGTTGTTGTCTCAAGTGCGGATAAAAGCATTGAAGGCATATGAGTACCAAGATGTTCCGTTTGAGAAAATTGTGGAGGTTATCCAACCTGAACGAAGTACAAGTTATTCTCCGATTTTCCAAACCATGTTTACTTTGCAAAATACGGGACAAGAGCTACCAAAGCTACATGGACGAAGTATAGAAGTAATGGACAGCCACGCTTCAATCGCCAAATTTGATTTAAGTTTAACTGCCGCAGAAGTGGAAGAGGGCTTATTGCTTACTTTTGTTTATAGGACTGATTTATTTGACAGTTTAACTATTGAATCCATAGCAGAAAATTTTGGGAACTGGTTGAATTTAATCGTGGAACATCCTGATAAATCATTAGCTAAGTTGCCGATACTGTCAGGATTACAGCAAAAACAGTTAGAAGAGTGGAATAATAATGCTGTAGCATATCCACAGGAATTTGGGATTCATCAGCTGTATGAAGAGCAAGTAAATCGTACACCTGACGCGGTGGCAGTGGTAGATGAAAAACAGCAGTTAACCTATCGAGAGCTGAATGAAAAAGCAAACCAATTGGCACATTATCTCCAGAAATGTGGGATTGGGAGCGAGTCATTGGTTGGTCTCTGCTTCCAGCGTTCAGCTGAGATGATTGTCGGTCTCATGGGGATCTTGAAAGCTGGGGCAGCCTATGTCCCGTTGGATCCATCGTATCCAGAAAGTCGCCTACGATATATTCTGGAGGACACAGGGATTCAAGTATTGGTCACGAACGAAGCATTAGAAGGTTGGATAACTGAAGAAATCAAAACAGTTTGTTTGGATCGGGATAAAGCGATGATTTCGCGAGAAAGCACCCTTTCACCAATATGTGAAGTGACAGGAGAAAACTTGGCGTATGTAATCTATACTTCGGGATCAACAGGGAATCCGAAGGGAGTTATGGTAGAGCATCACAATGTGATTCGTTTATTTAAATCGACGGAATGTTGGTATCAGTTTGATGAAAAAGATACTTGGACGCTTTTCCATTCTTATGCGTTTGACTTCTCGGTATGGGAGATTTGGGGGGCATTACTCCATGGCGGAAGATTGATTGTTGTTCCTTACTGGATTAGTCGATCGCCCAAGGATTTCTATCAACTGTTAGTAAAGGAAAAGGTTACGGTTCTTAATCAGACACCATCCGCATTTCGACAATTGATACAAGTGTGTGAACAAGAAGATGAGAAGAAAGACTTGCATCTGCGCTATGTCATATTTGGTGGGGAAGCACTCGATCCTACCAGCTTGGTACCATGGTTTCAAAGGTATGGAGGGCAGGAACCACAGTTAATTAATATGTATGGAATTACAGAAACTACCGTTCATGTTACGTATTATCCAATTACTCAAGATGATGTGCAGCATGCTTCAAGAAGTAATATAGGAAAACAGATTCCAGATTTAGAAGTGTATGTACTAGACGCTTGTCAACAACCTGTGCCTATTGGCGTAGCTGGCGAACTATTTATTGGTGGAGCAGGACTTGCACGTGGATATTTAAACAGACCCGAATTGACTGCAGAGCGTTTCATTCCTCATCCATTCAGTAGTGACCCAGGAGCGCGATTATATCGGACAGGAGACTTAGCGAGATACTTACCTGATGGAAATCTGGATTATCTTGGGCGGATTGATCACCAGGTGAAAATCCGTGGTTTCCGAATTGAGCTCGGAGAAATTGAATCTGCTTTAAACGCACATGTCTCCATAAAAGAGGCTGTTGTAATTGTTCGAGAAGATCAGCCGGGTGATAAACGGTTGGTGGCATATGTCGTGGGTGATGGGAATGTAGGTGAGTGGAGAGATTATCTCAAGGCGGAACTACCAAGCCATATGGTTCCTTCAGGATTTGTGATGATGGAAGCCATTCCACTAACTGCTAACGGAAAAGTTGATCGTAAGGCCTTACCTGTACCAGAGGAGAGGAAAATCGAAAGTGAATGTGTTGCCACGCGGAATGGTAACGAAGAAACACTGGCCACCATTTGGAAGCAAGTATTAGGGATTAAAAAGGTGGGAATCCATGATAACTTCTTTGAAATTGGTGGAGACTCGATTCTCAGCATTCAGATTGTCTCTCGTGCGAAGCAAGCAGGTTTGCAATTGACGCCAAAGCAAATGTTTGAACACCAAACGATTGCTGAGTTGGCGCAAGTAGTCAATGAAGAACGGGGTGTACAAGCAGAGCAGGGAGTTATAACTGGAGAACTGATCCTTACACCAATCCAGCAATGGTTTTTTGCACAAGATCATCCAAACCCACACCATTGGAATCAATCCATGTTTTTTAGAACAAAAGAGCGACTGGATATAGTATTACTGGAGAAAGCTGTGCGTACCCTTCTAATCCATCATGATGCCTTGCGTTTAAGATATGAACGGTTACCGAATGGAGCTTGGAAACAGTGGAACGAAGGGATCGAAGAACAATCGACGCTGACCGTTATTTCATTAGACGAAGTGCCGCAAGCAGAATGGCATCAAGTGATTCAAGCGGAGATTGACACTGCACAAGCAAGCTTGCACTTACACGCAGGACCGCTAATGAGAATGGTGTATTTTGATGAAGGTGAGAAAAGAGCCGGCCGATTATTCTGGGTGATTCATCACTTAGCAGTGGATGGTGTTTCTTGGCGGATTTTACTGGAGGATCTGCAAACGGCGTATAATCAAGCGAGCCAGGATCAGATGATCCAATTACCTACAAAGAGTACATCCTTTAAAGCGTGGTCGGAGAAATTGCATCATTACGCTGAAGCTGGGATTGTGCAAGAAGTGCGTGATTACTGGGAGCAGCAATCCGAACAAGAAGTGGCTATGCTACCAGTGGATACCACCCTCGAAGTTCCAGCCAACACAGGAACCGAGGAGATTACCGTGGTGCTGGATGAGAAAGAGACTCGTACGTTATTGAAAGAGATTTCAAGCACTCATCGTGTCCAAATCAATGAAGTACTATTGACAGCATTGGTACAGGCTACGGCAGCATGGACAGGTCATCCGGCGCTGACCGTGGATTTGGAGGGGCATGGTCGGGAAGAGATTATCGAAGACGTTGACCTATCTAGAACCGTGGGGTGGTTTACAAGTATTTATCCTGTTCACTTAAATATTACCGGTGCTGACACGCCAATTGCAGCATTAAAAGCAGTTAAAGAACAAGTGCGTAAAATTCCTAATAAGGGTGTTGACCATGGAATTTTGCGGTATCTGAACACAACAATATGTGAGCAATGGGGGTCTCAACATACACCGTCTATTAGTTTTAACTATCTTGGACAATTTGACCAAATGTTTTCTGACGATGCAATACTTATTCCAGAGAACGGATTTAAGCGCTTAGATCATGCTTCTGGTTCCAAGCGATCGCATTTAATTGATGTAATTGGAATGGTAACGGATGGGAAACTTCAGTTCACTTGGGTATACAATGTAGGACAATATGCGAAATCAACGATTCAAAGTATTGCAGAGAATATGCTCCATCAACTAAGTAAATTGATTCAATCTGCGGGTGGAGAATCTGCACTGACCGTTTCAGATTTTGTGATGGCTAATCTTGACCAAGCCAGTTTGACAAAAGTATTAACCAAGATGAATCGTGGAAATAATTATCCGATTACCGATTTATATCCACTATCGCCTTTGCAAGAAGGTATGATTTTCCATACATTGCATGACCAAGGGGAGGAACATGTAGCGCCTTATATAGTGCAATTAAGTTTCATGATTAGAGGAGAATTGGATATTGCTACTTTCGAACAGGCGTGGAAATCGGTAATTCAGCGGCATGAAATTTTCCGCTCAGCTTTCCTTTGGGATGAAGTTGAAGAGCCTTTACAAGTGGTGTATGAGAGTGTTCCATTTAAGGTGAATGTAGAAGATTGGCGTACGCTGACTGCTGAAGAAAAAGAAGAGAAAAGAAAAGCCTTTTTGGCATTGGATCGAAAACAAGCCTTTCTTTTTGATAAAGCGCCATTGATGCGGGTGACTGTCATTCAAGAAGGTGAGGAAGAATATCGGATTGTTTGGACACATCACCATATTCTGTTGGATGGATGGAGCCTACCACTGGTCTTTAACGAATTGCTTACAGTTTACCAGAAGAGAATGAATGGAGAAGCCGTGCATTTACCTAATTCATCGCCATACAAGAAATATATTCAATGGCTAAGAGAACAGAATCAGGAGCAGGCGGAGCAATTCTGGAGAGAGAAACTTAAAGGTTTTACAGCTCCAACCCTGCTGGGCTTAGAAAGTAAAGAGCAAGAAAAAGGTTACACAGAGAAGGTAACTTATTTATCAGAAGAGCAAACCCAAGCGTTACAAAACTGGGCGAAGCGCAATAGGCTCACTTTGAATACAGTAATTCAAGGTGCGTGGGCGTATCTCATGAGCCGGTATAGTGGAGAAGATGAAATTGTCTATGGTGTAACTAGCTCAGGACGCCCTACGGAGATTATTGATGTTGAAAACATTGTAGGTCCTTTTATTACCACATCACCGACGCGAATTCAGTTGATAGATAATATAAAAATAATGGATTGGTTGCAGAAGATACAAGAGGAAGAGATAGAAAGAAGACAATATGAATATGCTTCTTTGACAGAGATTCAAGGATGGAGTGAAGTTCCTAGAGGAACCCCGCTGTTCCATAGCTTGTATGTGTTTGAAAACTACCCAGTGAAAGAGGAGTCCTCAGGAAATCTAGAAATTGGTGGGTTGGAAGGAGTAGAGCAAACTCATTATCCATTAGGATTGACAGTTGTCCCAGAAAGCCAGTTGTTGTTAAAGTTGAAGTATGATCGTAGCAAGTTTAATGGTCTCACTATTGAACGGATGCTGGGGCATTTAAGCCAGGTGTTAAAGCAAATGATCGAGAACGTTGATCAAACTCTGTCGGAGCTGGTGTATGTTACGGAAATAGAACAGAAACAACTACTGGAAGAATGGAATGATAATGCAGCAGCGTATCCACGTGAAAGTGTGATCCACAAACTTTTTGAAGATCAAGTGGATCGTACACCTGATGCGGTGGCAGTGGTGGATGAAAATCAGCGGTTGACGTATCGAGAGCTGAATGAGAAAGCAAACCAATTGGCCCATTATCTTCAGAAAATGGGGATTGGGACGGAGTCATTGGTCGGGCTTTGTTTCCAACGTTCAGTTGAGATGATTGTCGGTCTCATGGGAATCTTGAAAGCTGGATCAGCCTATGTTCCGCTGGATCCATCGTATCCAGAAAGTCACCTACGATATATTCTGGAGGACACAGGAATTCAAATATTGGTTACGAACGAAGTATCACAAGGTTGGATGCCTGAAGAAGTTGAAACAGTTTGTTTGGACCGAGATCAAGCAATGATTTCGCAAGAAAACACTCTTTCACCAATATGTAAAGTAACAGGAGAAAACTTGGCGTATGTTATCTACACTTCAGGTTCGACCGGGAATCCAAAAGGGGTTATGGTGCAGCATCATTCGGTATTAAATCTATCCTATGGTTTACAGAAAGAGGTTTTTTCACATCGGGCACATGATAACATGCGCGTTGGTCTAAATGCCTCAATCGCCTTTGATTCATCCGTTAAACAATTACAAATGCTTTTGTATGGTTCTAGTTTGTATATTATTTCAACAGAAGTTCGCAGTGATCCTCAACAGTTTATATCTTATATTCGGGAGAATAAGTTGGAAATGTTCGATATAACACCTTCACTACTCCAATTACTCATAGATGAGGGGTTGTTAGAAACAAACGATAGTGTTCATGTTCCAAGCAAGGTACTGGTCGGTGGAGAAGCGATTATGCCATCACTGTGGGAACAACTAGTAGAGAATGACCATATCCATTTTTATAATGTATATGGTCCTACGGAATGTACGGTTGATGCGACATGCTATCGTATCAAAAAAGATAGTAAGAGAGTAACCATTGGGCGTCCGTTGCCAAATGTTCAAGCCTATGTATTGGATGAGAAGTTGTTACCTGTTCCAGTTGGTGTAACGGGTGAACTTTATATCGGTGGAGCAGGCTTAGCGAGAGGATACTTGAATCGTCCAGAGTTAACGTTAGAACGTTTTATTCCACATCCATTTAATGAAGGAGAACGGTTATACCGGACGGGAGATCTAGTCCGTTATTTAGCTGATGGCCATTTGGATTATCTGGGAAGAATCGATAATCAAGTGAAAATTCGAGGATTCCGGATTGAGCTTGGAGAGATTGAAGCGAATTTAGAAAGTCATCCATCGGTGAAAGAGGCGGTAGTCTTGATAAGAGAGGACCAACCAGGAGATCAGAGATTGGCTGCCTATGTGGTGGGTAAAGGAAGTATGCATGAATGGCGTGAGCATCTCAAGAGGCAAGTACCGAATTATATGATTCCTGCACACTTTATTGAGGTTGATGCGATTCCCCTTACAACAAATGGGAAGGTTGATCGAAAGGCACTGAACAGCTTAACGATTCAAAGAGAAAGTACCTTTTCTACACCAATCATCCCACGGGATGAAATCGAGTATCAGCTGATTACAATCTGGCAGGATTTGCTACAGTTAGAAGATATCCATGTAAACGATGATTTCTTCAATATAGGAGGTCACTCTCTCCTTGTAATCAAATTGATTTCAAAGGTCAGAGAGAAATTTGGAAAAGAGATTAAGGTGCCCGCACTAATTAAGAATCCGACAGTGGAAGGAATCGCTTGTCTCATCCGTGAGAATCATCGTATGGAAGAATCATTATCGGTTCTGGTTCCATTACAAGAATCAGAGAAAAGACCTTTCTTCTGTGTTCACCCGTTTATGGGTAATGTACTCTGTTACATTCAGCTAGCAAGGTTACTCAAGGATCAATGCTCATTTTATGGTCTACAGAATCCTCTCGTAGAGAAAGAAGGAATGAACGGGTTGATTTTATCGGAAGTAGTTCAACTCTACATCGAGGAAATGAAGCGGGCTCAGCCAGAGGGGCCGTATCGTCTGGGAGGATGGTCTCTGGGCGGTGCCATCGCCTATGAAATCGCAACTATGCTACGGAACCAGGGAGAAGAAGTTGAGGTGTTGGTACTATTGGATACCAAGGTGCCTTCAGAACGGGATTACAAGACAGAGGATGAAATGCTATCTTATATATTGGAGCATTTCATCCATATAGAGCTAGTGGATCAGGAAGAAGAGCTTGTTCATCAACAGGACATGCTTGTTGAGCAATTAATTGTGGAAGGAGTGCTCCCGCCTGATGCAAATCTTACGAATTTGAAGCAAATTATCAATGCTCACAGGAAATGTCTGAATTTAATGGCAGAGCATGATTTAACACCATATTTTGGGGAAGTCATTTACTTTAGTGCTGAGGAAGGTAAAGAATTGTTTACGGATTGGAAGCCTTTATTAAAAGGAAGAGTGAATATGTATTCGGTCCCTGGATCACACGAAGAAATAGTAGCTTCCCCCGCAGTTGAAAAGTTAGCTAAGTATCTACTAAATGAATTAGAAGGAATAAAAGAGACATCCCTTTCGCTAACGGAAAAGTAGAGAGCACAAAAGAGGCAACTTTATAAACGAACATTGTTATTATTAAAGTTGTTATTTGTGAGTAGTAGTGTAAATAAAGAGAGCAGTCCAAAAACTGCACATCAAGTGTAGGAGATTATGTATATATCAAGAGCATTACTTTTTAAGGGGCTAATGAAAAATTGCTTGATAGGGACATAGAAACATATATGAGTTGTTCATAGTATGCTGTAAATTCTCGGAAGTTTTTGTACCAGAAGCGAATGCTTTGATGATATTGCTGAGGAAAGGTGTATATTTTCATTGATATGTAAATATGCACCTTTTCTATTATATTTGCACTTGAATAAATGCAAGTTAGAAAATGAAATTGAATTTCTATAACGTATACATAGGAAGACATCCTTTTAAAAAGGAAGTGATTTATCATACAAATTCATGCTGTGAAAATACCAAAGAATATTGAAAATCATTTGTTTAATCAATTTAGTAACTTGATTTCAAATGAGAAGAGAGAACGAATGAAGCGTTTATTAAATTTATGTGATATTAATAGGACTTTGATAGGAGATTTATTAATCCGTTCCCTAATTTGCCAAAAATATAAAATTAATAATGAAGAAATTAAATTTATATATAATGAGTACGGAAAACCTTTTGTTCAAAATTTTTCTGACTTTCACTTTAATATTTCGCATTCAGGAGAATGGGTGGTCTGTGCCACTGCTAATTCTAATGTAGGTATTGATATTGAAAGAGTTTCAGACATAGAGGCTCTTAAATTAGCAAATGAATTTTTTTCAGAGGAAGAATTTTATGATTTATCTAATATGAATTCTGATGAACAAATCAATTGTTTTTTTGATTTATGGACATTAAAAGAAAGCTATATAAAAACGATTGGTAAAGGACTTTATATCCCGTTAAATTCATTCTCTGTAAAAAAAGAGTCACGAACTTTAATTTCATACAAGAATATACCTCAAAACTTTTACTTTAGACAATATAATATTGAGCCAAATTATAAGATATCTGCTTGTGCAACACGTGATGAATTACCGAATGGGATAATAATTAAAGACTTTTATACAATTGGCCAAAATATAAACAAATTTTAAAGTAAGGAGAAAATCTATGAATAAGACTAAACTTTTTTGCTTTCCACATGCCGGGGGCTCTGCGTTTAGTTACTCAAAATGGAAAAATTACTTTAATCCACATATTGAAGTAGTTCCAATAGAGTTAGCTGGTAGAGGATATAGAATTGAAGAAAGCCTGTACCAGAGCATGGAAGAGGCTGTAAATGATGTCTACAATAGTATAGTCAAGCAACTAGATAATTCGCCCTATATTTTATATGGGCATAGCATGGGAAGTTTGATTGCCTATGAATTAGCTAGAAAAATACAGGATTCTAATAATGTATTGCCTGAATTTCTTGTTTTATCCGGTAGAAATCATCCTAATAGTAAGATAAAAAATATTCGACATAACCTACCCGATGAACAATTCAAAAATGAAGTTATTGCAATGGGGGGTACATCAACCGAGGTACTACAATCAGAAGAATTAATGGGAATTTTTCTCCCCATTCTAAGAGCAGATTTTAAAATTGTAGAGACATATATACATAACAACAATATACGAGCATGTGACATTGATTTTCTTGTATTGAACGGAAAAAATGATGAGTTAACTACATATGATGAGGTGAAAAAATGGAAACAATACACAAGTAAATCGTGTACCTTCAATTCATTTGAAGGTAATCATTTCTTTCTAAATGAAAATATTGAAGAAATAGCAAGTGGTATTATAAGAAAGTTAGAATCTAAAAGATTTTCAACTAGTTTTTAGAATATTTCTAGGTATACTTATGGTTGAAAAATAAAAATATTAAAGGTGAAAAATACAGGTTCTGTTGAAACATCATTGAATAAAGAGATAGAATCTTAAACAAACTTTTCAATGACAGGTAATGATGTAATTCTAAGTAATTTGTTCATGAATAAAATTTTAGATTGGGAAAACTTCACCTATAGGTGAAGTTTTCTTTTTTCATATAATTGTAGTTTTTGTTGTTAAATTATTTTGCTTAATTATGGTATTTTAAGTTTACATAATATTATTATGCTTAATTTTGATTAATAATGCATTTTTAAAAAGTACTAGAGACAAGTAATATAATTCATAGTTATAGATTTTATTATTTTAGCCAAGAAGACTCCTTCCTCAAGGAACGCGAAGTGAGTAGGTGGGAAATGAATTGGCTTCGGACAAGGGATGGCAGGAAGCCATCTTAATTGTTCGACATACATAAACTGTTACTTCACTACCTATCGAATGTACGTTTGTTGTATAATAGACACATATCGAAATGGGGGTGAAACGAATGATGATCAATAAAGCATATAAATTTCGTATCTATCCAAATAAAGCACAAGCGACCCTAATCAATAAAACAATTGGCTGTTCTCGTTTTGTATTCAATCATTTCCTATCTCTATGGGATAATGCATACAAAGAAACAGGGAAAGGTTTGACATATGGTACATGCTCTGCCAAACTTCCTGCCATGAAGAAAGAGTTTGTTTGGCTCAAAGAAGTGGATAGTATTGCGATTCAGTCGTCTGTTCGCAACCTTGCGGATGCTTATACACGCTTTTTCAAAAAACAAAACAGTGCCCCGCGTTTCAAATCTAAGAAGAACAACGTACAATCTTATACCACAAAACAAACAAATGAAAACATTGCCGTTGTAGGAAACAAAATAAAATTGCCAAAACTAGGTCTTGTTCGATTTGCCAAAAGTCGTGAAGTAAATGGACGTATTTTAAATGCTACAGTTAGACGGAACCCTTCTGGCAGATACTTTGTGTCATTGTTAGTTGAAACAGAAGTGCAAGAACTT
>NZ_PCOH01000037.1:0-35516 GCF_002976445.1 Bacillus sp. MYb56 | reverse complement strand
CTTGATTTTTCAGGGCTTTTTTATTAAACTGTCCATTTTATAGGGTACAGTTCAATGTGTGGGGTTCTTCTTTTTATAAAATAAATATTTGTAGTGTGGAATATATCCAATTGATTAACCGAACTAGTATTTTAGGGGCATTAACTGAAACCATAAATATAAATTCATGTCTATCTTGTTATGAATTTCATTGCCCTCGGATAAAGGACAATAAAACCCCTAAGTATGTAGCGCTTTGATTTTTATTACAATTTTGTAAGGTTAAGTAATAAAAATCGATAGAACGGGATATTAGAATGGAATACTCTAATTAACAGGTGGAATATTCTAGAAAAAGGGGTAGAGCAAATGAAGAATAGAAAAAAAGCATCGATAATATGTAAAAGTATTTTATGTTTCATCATTTGTATATTCATTACGAATGAAGCATGGTTTACAAATGTGGTGAGGGCAGAATCGGGCACGTTGATTGATAGGAATATAGAGAACTTCAAAAAGAAGATGGATGAACAGGTACCAAAATGGCAGAAAAATTATAATGTACCAGGGGTTGTAATAGGAATTGTACATGAGGGGCGTATTGCTTATACACGTAACTACGGTTATGTAGATAAAAAGACAAAAAAGGCGGTGAGTAATGATACCTTGTTTCAGGCTGGTTCCATATCTAAAAGCCTTACAGCCTGGGGAATCTTGCATCTTGTAGATGAAGGTCGTTTATCACTAGATGATCCCGTTGGAAAATATCTGACTAAATGGAAATTACCTAATTCAGAGTTTAATAATAATGAAGTCACAATAAGAAGATTGTTAAGCCATACAGCAGGACTGTCTGCACATAAAGGATACCTTGGGGTTGCACCAGGGAAAAATCTTAATTCTATCGAGGAGTCTCTGTCTGGAAAAGGATGGCTTAATGAACAAGTGGAGGTTACCAATAAACCAGGTTCAGAAACAATTTACTCTGGTGGCGGATATACAATTTTACAACTTGTAATTGAAGAGGTTACCGGAATACCGTTTGATCGCTATATGGAAGAACAAATTATGAAACCTTTAGGAATGAAATCTAGTTCATTCTTACAAGGTCCTGAAAATCATAACCTTTCGAAAGCTTATGGATATTTTGGAGAGGAGCTCCCTAGTTACCAATTTACCGAACAGGCTGCTGCAGGTCTCAAGACAAATGTTACGGATATGATGACATTGATACTTGCAAGTATGGATACAAATAATAAAGGGAATGGTGTCATCAAAAGTGGACGTGTTGAGGAAATGCAAAAGCCAGTATTAGGGGAGAATGGTTTAGGTATATTTGAAAAAAAACTATCTAATCAATGGAAATTACTTTATCATTCTGGTGACAATCGAGGCTGGCATTCTTTTTATGGTTTCATTCCTAATACAAAGGATGGATTGGTAATCCTTACAAATGGTGAAGGTGGTATAGACTTACGACAGGATATTTACCACGCATGGATGGAATATGAAACTGGAAAATTACCTGGAAGTTACTTCTCTCTAGCTGAGCAGAGAAAAAACAACTCTATTACATCAATTGTTATTGGAGCCACACTTGGTTTATATTTGCTGCTATTTGTGATTAGATTGTACAAAGGGAGAAGAACTTTCATTTTTAAGCACGAGAAGAAACCTTACATAAGATTAGTGGTTAGGGTACTTTTACTTATTATTACTGCTATTCTCGTTTTTTGTGCTGCCTATTTGTGGAGAGTTTTTAGTTTGAATTCCGGTAATACAATAAATTTTATTCTAATAATGGCATGGATTATAACATTATTAATTAGTGGATTTTTCCCGAAAATTAGAAGTAATAAAAAACAACGTATGAAACTAAAAGATTTAACATCAAAATTTACATTTATGTAATGTTAAAGGCTAGAAAGCTGGATTGGCGCGAATTTCGAATTGTGGAGTGCAATGAAAAGATAAAATCTCTTAAAAAACACTTAAATTTTTCCTCCATCTATCTTTACAATCCCTCTCTATAATATGAATTGGACAAGCACCTAAGAGAAAGCAGAACATGTCAGATTATACATTCTATTATTAGGGAGAGAATTTGTATGAAAAAGACAGTAGCTTCATTGGCTGTTATGGCAGCTTTATTACCGACACTTTCGATGCATGCGGAAGGGAAAGAGCAAGTTCGAAAATCAGCTACAACTTTTAACGTTATTAGTGACATTCAAGGAGATTTAGGGGACTTTGATCACGTATTAAAAGATATGAACAAAGTGACGCCACTTTCCAGAGCGCTTATTATGAATGGGGATATAACGCAAACTGGGCAGCAGTCACAATATGATGATGTGAAGCGTGTGTTAAACAAGAATAAGCATCCGGAAAATGTATGGTCAACTGTTGGGAATCATGAATTTTACGCTGGTAAATGGACAGCTGATGGGAAACTCTCTCAAAATACATGGCCAAATGGTGTAACGGAAGAAACATTGTTTAATCGATATTTAAAATTTAGCGGACAAGATAAGGTATATCATAAAAAAGAATTAGACGGTTATCCGCTTTTATTTTTAGGAACTGAAAAATATATGAAATACCACGATTCGAAAATGTGGGATGAAGTATATATGAGTGATGAGCAATTAGGATGGCTAAAACAAAATTTAGAAGAGTATAGTCAAAAAGATAAAAATAAGCCAATTTTCATTTTCTCTCATCACGTTTTACCTGATTCTGTATCCGGATCAAGACAATCACCATATTTACAAGACTATTTAAACGTGGATAAATTGTACGATGTATTAAAAGACTACCCGCAAGTTGTTTTCTTTACGAGTCATACGCATTGGGATTTAAACTTGCCAGACTGGTCTGGTAAAAAGAAAATTACAGGCGGAGATGAAAAAGGATTTACGGTTGTAAATACGGGCGGAATTGAAACAGGCTGGATGTCAGCTGGACCAAATGGCGGAGAGAAGACTGCTCCGGATGGATCTTCTTTCAAACAAGGATTGCAAGTGAAAGCATACGGTAACGATGTTGTCGTAACGGCTTACGATTATAAACGGGATAAAGGCATAAAGAACTTATTAATTAGTGACGCAAAAATTGCACAAATGGCACCAGATGTAACAGCAGATGATAATAAAAATGTAATCGTTGGTGCTACTGAATATATGGAGTACTCTGTAGAAGGAACGAATGAGTGGCATACGTATTATACAGCAAACCCGCCAAAATTTGATGGGGACAAGATTGTATATGTACGCCATAAAGGAGAAATGAATTTAGAAGCAGGATTAACGCAACTTCTTCGTTTTTCGGCAAATAAGTGATTGGAGAGAGCCCACATTTAAATGTGTGGGTTCTTTTTTGATTGATGAGAAACGGGCCTCTATTTGTATATTTTTGTCGTTGAATCGATATATTAAGAAAACCGTTCATATAATTTCATTTACCGTACTGGAGTTAAAAATCATTGATATAAATTGCATTTACCGAATTCTAATACATTTTTAATCCAGAAAGGTGACTTCATCATTTTTCCATGTAATAATAGTATGGTTACATTTACTGTGAAAGAGTATAAAAGGAGCGTTATTGATGAATTTAGCTAAATTCCCGAGAAAAAAATATACAGAATCATATACACCAATTGAAAAGTTAAACAATTTTTCTGAAGTACTTGGTGGGCCGACTATTTATTTTAAACGAGATGATTTACTTGGTTTAACAGCTGGCGGTAATAAGACGAGAAAGTTAGAGTTTCTAGTTGCGGATGCACAGGAAAAGGGTGCAGATACGTTAATTACAGCTGGTGGTATTCAGTCAAACCATTGCCGTCTAACACTTGCAGCTGCGGTAAAAGAAAAAATGAAATGTATTCTTGTGTTAGAGGAAGGGCTTGAGCCAGAAGAAAAGCCAGACTTTAACGGAAACTATTTCTTATATCATTTATTAGGTGCTGAAAACGTAATTGTTGTACCAAACGGAACAGACCTTATGGAAGAGATGCATAAAGTAGCGAAAGAAGTCAGTAAAAAAGGAAATACACCATATGTCATTCCAGTTGGTGGATCGAACCCTACTGGCGCAATGGGATATATTGCTTGTGCGCAAGAAATTATGGCTCAGTCATTTGAGCAAGGAATTGATTTCAGTTCAGTTGTTTGTGTAAGTGGTAGCGCTGGTATGCATGCTGGTTTAATTACTGGTTTTTCCGGAACACAAAGTAAAATTCCTGTAATCGGAATTAACGTAAGTAGAGGAAAAGCGGAGCAAGAAGAGAAAGTAGCAAAACTTGTAGATGAAACTTCAGCTCACGTTGGTATCCCAAACTCTATTTCACGCGAGGCAGTTACATGCTTTGATGAATATGTAGGACCAGGATACGCGTTACCGACGCCAGAAATGGTAGAAGCAGTTCAATTACTTGCGAAAACAGAAGGTATTTTACTTGATCCAGTTTATACAGGTAAAGCAGTAGCAGGATTAATTGATTTAATTAGAAAAGGCAAATTTAATAAAGAAGACAACATTTTATTCGTACATTCAGGTGGTTCACCAGCTTTATATGCGAATACGTCTCTATTTGCGTAAGTGTAAAAAGCATTGGGTATCCAATGCTTTTTGTTTTGAATTAATGTTGAAATTTGATACAATTTCGTGAATATGCGATGATTTTTCAACATTCAACGGTAAACAACGATATATAAAGGAGATTGATGTATGACAGAATTTTGGGAAGCAAGTTTTATAGAAAATCAAATGATGTGGGGATTTGAAGCTGCAGATTCCGCAATTTTGACGAAGGATTTTTTCCTTGAAAAGAAAGTGAAGGATATATTGATTCCTGGTATTGGATATGGAAGAAATGCAAAGGTTTTTATTGATAACGAAATACAAGTAACAGGTATTGAAATTTCAAAAACAGCGATCGAATTGGCGAGGGAAAATGAAATTAATGCTAATTTATTCCATGGTTCAGTTACGGATATGCCTTTTGATAACAAACTGTATGATGGCATATTTTCTTATGCACTTATTCATTTGTTGAATAAGGATGAGAGAGAGAAGTTTATTAAAGATTGTTATAGTCAGTTAAAACCAAACGGATATATGATTTTTACTACTATTTCTAAAGATGCCCCAATGTTTGGGAAGGGGAAACAACTTGGTAAAGACTACTTCGAGATAATGGAAGGGGTAAAAATGTATTTTTATGATGTTGACTCGGTAAAACAAGACTTTGGAAAATATGGACTGATGGAAACTATGGAAATTGTGGAGCCACATAAAAATATGGCAAGTAAACCTCCATTTAAATTTATAATGATCAAATGTCAAAAAACACTATAATTACCATTGTGTAAAAATAGTGAAAGGTTACTTAATAAGCTGGTTGAGTAAGCTATTCACTCATTGTTCTTTAAAGGCGAAGTAAGGGGAGTCAAATGGCGTCCCTTACTTCGCTTAATTTATTTTAAAGCACGTTTTAAACTTTCAATGAATCATTTGTTATATAATGGAATTATTGGAACGTGGGAGGGGTGATTATATGAGTACAACATTAAGATGGGTCATATACACGATACTCAGCATTTCTATAATACTAATACTTCTTTTAGGTTACGGATTATATTTGTATTTTAAGTGAAATGGTAACCGAACCAAAGGAAAAATAAAATAATTGCTGTGTTAAATAACGTAAAGGTTAAACCGATAATAGATAAAATTTTCTTTTCGGTGCGACTACAAAATGAGATAACTGCTAATATAATTGCTATAACAGCGGAAGTTAATATGAAGTACGCGAAAGGAACCACGTATTCTACTCCAACTCTGTCTAAAATAGGTGAGAAGAGAAATAGATTAATAGTAACGAATATACTTACAATGAGAAACGTATAACTTTTCCAAGTGTATGTTTTCAGTTGCATGGAATGGCACTCCTTCCTTATTAGTGTTTATATGTAAAATTAAAAGGTACCTTTTATTAAAAAGAGGGGGACTAATATGCGAATTAGAAATTTAACTTTAGTTATTGTTTTTATGTGTATATTCATAGTAACCGGCTGTTCAAATATACTAGGAAATGAAGATCAAAGAATCGAAGTGCAAAAACATGTTGGTGATGATAAATATGAAGATTTTAAGATAGTGACAGACAATAATCAAGTGTTGCAAGTAAAGAAAATATTAAATGATATTCATTTTGAAAATAAAAAAGTGGAAATGTCTCGTTCAGCTGATTATCACTTTGTTTTTCAATTTGAAAATCCGAAAATAGAGGCGAAAGCTGTGTTGTATCAAATTTGGATAAGTCCTAATAAAGATAAAGTAGAAGTTATGGCGGGGGATAATCGCTATGCTCAATTAGAAGGGAAAAATGCAGCCACTTTGTTTGAGATTGTTACGGGAGAAAAGTTAGTTGAATAAAAGTATATGGTACTTAACTTTTTCAGATTTATTGTAATGATTCACTACTTGTAAGGAATTATTCAGTGTGTCTTTCTATTAAAAAGTCTAAATTTAATCAATTAAATGCGATAAAATCTTTTTAAAAATAATGAAATTTTAGGAAAAATAAGGTACACTAGTCAATGGTTTTAGTTTAAAATCGATTGACGTTAATGTATACGGGGGAAAGATTGATGAACAATAATCCAATAAATGAATCAGTTGAAGAAGTTGAGAGAAAACGAGTAAGATCAAGCAAACGTTTTACAAATTGGAAGCTTATTGCAGCGGGTGTTGGTGTAATTGTACTTCTCATTGGAGGAATGAGTTATTATCAGGCAACTCACTTCAATTCAAATGTTACGATTAATGACACAAAAGTCGGTGGTCTGAACGCTGATCAGGCAATACAGAAATTAAAAACATCTGGACTAGAAAACAAAGTCTATGTTGATCAACAACAAATTTTAGATGAAAAAGATACAAAAACGGAACTTACGGAAAAAGATTTTCCTCAAGTTAAGAAACTATTAAAAAGCCAGTGGACATTTTTCCCTTCCTCAAAGGAAAAAAATTATTCAGTGCTACCGGAAAAGGCGGATCAGTATCGTAGTGAAACGATGAAAAAACTTGTAGAAGAAAAGCTCATCTCTATGAATGAAAAATTAAAAGCGCCTCAAGATGCTATGGCGAAGCTTGAACAAGGAAAAGTTGTTATTTCGAAGAGCGTTGATGGAAAACAGTATGACGTTACTAGTCTACTGAAAGATTACGACAAGCAGAAGTATAAAAGTGAAATTCATCTGAAGTCTACATACATAAAGCCTATTAAAGAAGACGATCCGATTGTCAAAAAAGAGGAGAAAGCACTACAGAATCTTCTTGGGCAGTCTGTTGAGTATAAAGTGCAGAATGAAGTGTATCCTTTAAAAGCGAAAGATTTAATTCAGAATGCCTCTATGTCAAAGGATATGAAAGTTACAATCGATGCGAGCGACATTAAGAATAAGATTGCTGAAATTAATAATGCTAAATCAACATTAAATAAAAATTTCAGCTTTAAAACCCATTCCGGTTCGGTCATATCAGTAAAAGGACAAGGCTACGGCTGGGCACTAGATGTTGAAAAAGAAACAAAACAAGTTCAACAAGCTTTTGAAAAGGGTGAAAAATCGCTATCTGCTTCTAATATCCATGGAAATGGTTGGGAGAAGGAAGGTATCGGTTATGAAACAACATCGAATAATGGCATCGGAGACACGTATGCGGAAGTTTCAATTGCAGATCAACAAATTTGGATTTATAAAGATGGGAAATTAGTCGTCACAACAAATGTAGTAACTGGTAAACATAGCACGAGTGAAGATACATCACCAGGTGTGTGGTACGTTCTATATAAACGAACACCATACACGCTGAAAGGCAGCGCAGTAGGTAAAGCTGATTATGCAGTTAAAGTAGATTACTGGGTTCCATTCACAAATAGCGGCCAAGGATTCCATGATGCAGGCTGGCGAAAAGACTGGGCAAATAATGCTTATTTAACAGGGGGATCAGGCGGGTGTGTAAACCTTCTTCCTAATGTTGCAAAAACTGTATATGATAGTTTGAACACTAATGATCCAGTTATTGTGTACTAGAAAATAGCTACGTATCAAGAAATAAATAAAGCAGGAAATCTTATCTGATGGTACATGAAAAAACACCTCTTGAATTCGCATATTTAGTGTGCAAATTCAATGGAGGTGTTTTTTGTTTGAAAACAAGAGTTCATTGCCTATAAGAAACGAAGTAGAAAGAGATTGAGATGATAAATAGATATTCAAATAGTCAATAAAATTGACACTGAATATCATTTTCATTTATTATGAAATCGTCGCATGTAATTGGACATGATTTTTGTGAAAAAGTTTACTTTTTTATTAATATAATAGATTTCTATTAAGGTGTCCCATTTAAGAATTTAAGCGTAGGAAAGGGTAAAATAAAAATGAACTGGAAAAAAGGCGGATTATGGATTATTATTTTTTTCATTGTAAAAGGTACGATTTCTACACTTTTAATAGTTACAGGTGCTAAATATTTTGATTTATCATTTATGCAACTTTTCGTACTAATACTGATCTTATTACTGATTTCTCTCATAAGTCGAAAATTGCTGCATAGACATAAACAAAATAAAAAGCAAAAAGAGCTAAATATATAATGGAGCCCCAGAGACCTTTGGATTTCTGGGGTTTTACTATATATTTAGCTTCTTACTATTTGTGGAAAGTAAAACTCCCAGCTCAAAATTTAGGTGGGTACAGAAGTTTGTTGGGAGCTGATTAAAGTTTCACTTTATTCCATAGTGCATGATCTATGTTGATTAAAGGAAGTCACTGAATTTGTTGCTACAATTATTAAACAAGGACTGAAGAGAGCTTTTTAATCAATCTGTATTCTAAAGCTAAAACCGAGCATACATTATGCTCGGTTTTCAATAGGTAGTTTAAATGTAAAAGTACTGCCTTCTCCTAATTCACTTTCAACGGTAATTTCTCCTCCGTGTAGTTCTATAATCCATTTTACCATCGACAATCCTAAACCTGTGTTTCCATTGTTTGAAGATGTTCGTGCTGCGTCAACTCGATAGAAGCGGTCCCATATTTTCACAATATGTTGCTCGCTGATGCCTATGCCATTATCGGAGACTTTACCTATTATGTTGGTTTCATCCCGGAACAGTTGCATATTCACAGTGCCGTTCGCTTTGCTATAGGCAATCGCATTCGTTAGTAAATTCATTAATAAACGCATCATCAATGTTTGATCTGCTTTAATAAACAGGTCTTCCTCTATATTTGTTGTTATATTAATCGAAGCTTCTTGAACCATTAATGAAAGCTCTTCTACAACGATTTCCGTTAATTCACTCATATTGATACATTCAAATTGAAAAGTATTATGCTTTTCTTGGTCAACTCGTGCTAATAATAAGAGTTGCGAGATTAACGCGGACATTTTACGCGATTGCCTTAAAATTACTTCTAACGATTCTTCCATTTCTTTCGGATTATTCCTCTGCGATAAAGCGTATTCGCATTGCGAAATAATAACAGATGTTGGTGTTCTTAATTCATGAGATGCGTCAGATGTAAATTGTTTTTCACTTTCGAATGATGTCTCCAATCGCTCAAACATTTTGTCAAAGGTTTGTGCTAAATGATACATTTCGTCTTTCGATGAACCTTGTAAATTAATTCTCTTCGAAAGGTCTTTACCATCACCAATTTCACTGGCTGAATCACTCATTTGTTGCACAGGTCGAAACGCTCTTTGCGTAATAAAATATCCTCCCGCTGCTGCAATGAGAATAAGTAATGGAAATGAGATGAGTGTTACCACAATAAGCGTATTCATGGTCGATGATAATTGATTCATGGTCATTATGCCACGAACCCAGACTTGCTCATCGCCGCCTACATTATGGAGAAAATCATATACTATCCATTCCTTATTACCGTCTTTAATGGTTTGTATTTCATCGGATTTAAGCGATACCTTTTTATTAAAGGTTGTTGGATTATGTCCTGCCAGCAGCTCACCTTGTTTACTATAAATGATGATATTTACTCCATCTTCTAAGGCTTCAAATTCATCGTCAATCTTTAACTGCCCATGCTTATATTCGATATCTTCAACACTTTCTTTTACTGTGCTCTTCAATTGATTTTTCATATTAAAAAGCAAAACTTTATCTGAAGAAGTTAAAATAAAAGCTAACACGAGTGCCATAATAATTACAACTAGCCCCGTATACCATAGGGTCACTCTCATTTTTATTGATAGTCTTTTCATGATTCTACTCGCAATACGTAACCAGTTCCTCGTACTGTATGAATTAACTTCGTTTCAAACTGGCTATCAATTTTTTTGCGAAGATAGCGGACGTAAACATCAATAATATTCGAGCCACCTTCATAGTCGTAATTCCACACATGTTGCTCAATTTTATCTCGTGTCAACACAACTTCTTTATTACGAATCATATATTCTAAAATAGCAAATTCTTTACTGGAAAGATTGATAACTTGATCTCCTCTTGTTACTTTATGCATATTGCAATCCACCACTAGGTCAGCGATTTCAAACACATTAGATGTATTTCCTGTTTTTCTTCGCATCAACACTCGAATTCTTGCTAACAGCTCATCAAAAGCAAAGGGCTTTACTAAATAATCGTCCGCACCTAAGTCGAGTCCTGTTACGCGATCATCAATTGTATCTTTAGCTGTAAGAAGCAAGACAGGAGTTGTATTATTGTCCGCACGTAATCTTTGTAATACTTGTAAACCATCTATTCCGGGAATCATAATGTCAAGCACAATCAAATCGTAGGTAGCCATGCTTATATAATCCAAAGCATCTTCTCCATTCCCACATCCATCGACACTATAATATTCTGCATTTAATCGTTTTACCAATATATTTTGTAAGTCTTTTTCATCTTCGACAATAAGAACTCGCATTAACATTCTCCTTTTCTTCTTATTTATATGTATCACTATAATTCCGAAACATTAAAGAAAGATTAGAAACTATTTAATTATATCATTTTATTTTTTTGCGCATTAATCTTCCTTTAATGTTTGTTCAGTAATATAAGGACATGGATAAGGTGCACATGTAAAGGGAGGAGAACATAATGGGAAAATGGATGATGATTGGAGCAATGTCTTGTTTATTCTTAACAGCTTGTTCTACTCAAGCTGATAACGATACAGAAATACAACAACTGAAAGTAGAAAAAGATACATCACAAAAAGAAGGTACGCAACTACAACAAGAACCACACAAAACAGGGCCTGCTATGAATGATACTAAGCAAACACAAGATTTCAAAAACGAAGTCACATCTATTGTAGAAAAGGCAAATAATACGAAACCAGTTGGAGCAAAAGAAGATAACTTAAATACGTACTTAGCAGCAAAAAAAGAAATTGACCAATTAGATGACAAGATAGATCTATCTGATGATCAGCTAGAAGCAGATTTTCACGCTGGAACGATAACTGTTGAACAATATCAAATACAAGAAAGAGAACAAGATATACTTGAAGATCAATTAGAGCAAGCAGAAAATGTACTTGAAGCAAGATTTGGAATAAATGATTAATTATTAAGGAGTGGATGGAAATGTTAAAACATAAAAAGAAAATAATTATAAGCGTAATTGCTATTTTAGTAAGTGGTATTGCTATTGTTGGTGGATATTATGGTATGGGCTACAATTATGCGAAAAAGAATGAAAACTATACAGAGAAACAAGTTCGTGAAATTTCTTTAGCTCATACAAATGGAGAAATTATTAATGTGAAAAAAGAATTCGAATTAGAAGATGACAACTTAGCACAATCTAAATTTGAATATGAAGTGGAAATCAAGACACCTGATAATCTGTTAAATATTTTAAAGGTTAGTGCTAGAACAGGTACAATAGAAATCAATAATGAAGATTAAAAAATTATCGACAAATAAAATATCGCGTATTTGAAAAAATCCAATAAGCTGCCCATATGGACAGCTTATTTAAATAATTCTCGTTAGCGGAAGTAAAAAATGCTACTTATTTAACATTAGCACTCCGTTAGTTTAAGAACAATTGAGTTAATAAATATATCTAAAAGTCTCATATTCGCCATAATTGATAACGGTTTTAAATTCTCCTCCACCATTTTTATCCTTTAAAAAAGCATCTATCTTATCATTTGGACTTATTAAACTAAACTACCGGCTAGCTAAATAAAGAAAAATGAACTTCATTGCTATAAAAGCCTCTAATTTTTCGTTTTGAGGAAACCTATTCTATTAGATTTATAGACATGTGGTGTTAACACCATAAACAATGTTTTAGATTATAAAATAGAGTACTAAGCATCCAATTTGAAAGCAGATATCCCTGAAAGTGCTAAACCTAAGCAAAAAAATTAACCATCCTATGCAAGAAAGTTTAGATAGCTAAAAGCATATGTTTTATTGAAAGGGTGTGATTGAATTATGGAACGGACGAATTGGGGAATTGGAGGATTAGTATTTGTTGGCTGCATGTTTCTTGGCGGAGGAGTGGGATCTATATTAGGCGATACTCATGCTGGATGGCTAATAGGAATGGGCGCTGGATTTATTGGGATGGCTTTAACGAGACTGGTCAGAAAGTAATATAACGGGATTCTTCTTATGATGAACAATGTAATTAATTAATTAATGGCATAAGAGCTCTATAAATTATAGTTAGAACCTTATCTTTAGTATTTGTCTTTTCTAAATTTCTCCATACATAGATACGATTCTCAAGTTGGAGGCTGGCACCTTAGGGTGTCTTTTTTATGCTCTTTAAAAATGTTTTAACATATAATAGCCGAGTTAATTCAAGTAATCAAGCTAATAGATTTCGTTAGATTGCTATCATTTTTTTGTAATAGAATAGATTCATTACCGTTTCAGACCGATGTATTCATTCATAACCTAACAGTAAAAGGGGGATGATTAAAGGCATGGCGATTAATGATGAATTAATTTGTCAACAGTTTGCAAGAATTATCGGTGGCCAAGAAGGATTCGCCGGTGGAAAATGCGTGGCAACAATAAATCGGGATGAAATACAAGCAACTATCTTAGGAAAACGTTTTAGAGTAACAACTTCCTTCTCATTCGAATCAAGAGATAATAAAACTGGACAGGCATTATGTCTAGGTCGGATAGCGCTCTTACAAAAAGAAGTTACTGAATTTGTTGCTACAATTATTAAACAAGGAATAATCGTTTCGTCTATACACAATGAGTGGTTATGTGATGAGCCGAATTTAATTTACGTTAATATCGAAGACGTTGATGATCCGCTAAGTTTCGCAAGGAAAGTTAGAAGAGCGTTATGCAATTAACCAATTTATTTAGTTAAATGAGCAATATAAAAGGATCTTTAATTGAAAGATCCTTTCATACATAAGATGAAGGTTTTCCCTTGTATTTTATTAATTAAGTTCGCTTGACTAGCAAACGAACTTGGAGGGAGTACTGGAACCATACAATAAATACATTGAGGGGGCATGTTTGAGCTATGGACCTATCCTCCCGTTCTAATTAACTAAAAGAAGAATTTTCCCATACCAATTAGACTACTAAGCATTCCGATTCCATTCATGGTTCCTTTTCCTGCTGTCAGTAAGTTTCCAAGCATTCCTGGCTGCCCGTTATTCCCCCATCCTGGAGAATTTCCAAAAACACCCCAGTTATTATTGGTATTAAAATGAAAAGCTTTGGCTGGCGGTGATAGTAAAGCGGCAATATGACCTTGTGCGAACATCCCTGTATGATTGAATGGTTGGGGCCAGGGGATGGGAGGTTTTTGAAAATTAAAACCTGCATGGCCTGGTAATGGAGCCCAATTAGCAGGATGTCCTTGGGGCATCATCCCTGCATAATGGATTGGCTGACCTAAAGGGAAGGGAGGGGGCTCGGGAGTGAAACCCGTATAATTGGCTGGTGAATCCCAACCAAATGGATAGACTCGACAACTCAAATTCTCAGGAACCTTCAGACCATCCATTCCCTGAGCTTTAGTTATTTGAGGTTGTGAATGTAATGATGACATTGAAATTTGGTTATTATATTGCTCCCCGTTTCCATTTGAATTCAAATACCAATATTGGTGCATAAGCTTATTCCCCTCACTTTAAAAATGTAATGTTAGACTTAGCCTATGTAATATTCCTTTTTATGGATGGTTACATAACTAGATTTACAAGCCCGTATTTAAAGGAATGGGTGTGTGGTCTTGTTGATTTATTCCGCTATTTGTGGACAGTAAGACACCGTCCCCTCAAAATTCAGCGAAAGCAAAAAAGTTAGATGGGGGGGCTTTTAGAAGGGTATTTTCAGTTGCTCCTTTTGTTTATTTCAGCCTAATTTAATTTCGGTTAACAAACGTGTTTATAAAGGTTTAATCAACAAAAAAAATTTAAAATGTTATGTTGAGCAAGTAGAATTGCTAAAAAGAGAATATCCATTCGAAGAGTTTGGCAAAATACTGCAAGGACAATGTATTCTTGTGCAGATATGCAAAAGATTTAAATGAATCAATGGAATTTATAATGAAGGGGCAAATGAATATATGAGTGAAACATTACATAAAAGAAAACCACCATATTTAATGCTTGTAATCCTTTTTATTGGGGCATTTGTTTCATTTCTAAATAACTCGCTTTTAAATGTAGCTTTGCCATCAATAATGAAGGATTTAGACATTAAAGATTATTCGACGATCCAGTGGCTTTCTACAGGGTATATGCTTGTAAGTGGTATATTAATTCCGGCATCAGCATTTTTAATAACCCGCTTCTCCAATAGGAGCTTATTTATTACATCTATGGTGATTTTTATTTTTGGTACGGCCTTAGCGGCTTTAGCACCGAACTTTAGTTTATTACTTACTGGCCGGATGGTTCAAGCAGCAGGTTCTTCAGTCATGGGGCCTTTGTTAATGAATATTATGCTAGTAAGCTTTCCAAGAGAAAAAAGGGGAACAGCAATGGGAATTTTTGGATTAGTTATGATTACAGCTCCAGCAATTGGACCGACACTATCGGGTTATATTGTAGAGTATTATGACTGGCGTTTGCTTTTTGAAATGATTTTACCGTTAGCAATCATTAGCTTACTGTTAGGGATTTGGAAATCGGAGAATGTCATGAGACAAAACAAAAATGCAAAACTTGATTATCTCTCATTACTATTATCTTCTATCGGTTTTGGCGGTTTGTTATATGGATTCAGTTCTGCAAGCTCCGACGGTTGGACGAATAAAGTTGTTTTAACAACCTTAACCATAGGCGCTATTGCCCTAGTTACTTTCATTGTCCGCCAATTAAAAATGAATGAACCGTTATTGGATTTACGTGTTTACAAGTACCCAATGTTTGCACTTGCGTCTGTAATTGCGATTGTTAACGCAGTGGCCATGTTTTCGGGTATGATTTTAACACCAGCTTATGTACAAAACGTCCGCGGTATTTCGCCGCTGAGCTCTGGGCTGATGATGCTTCCAGGTGCGGTAATAATGGGGATTATGTCACCAATTACAGGTAAACTATTTGATAAATATGGCCCTCGTATTCTTGGTATAGTAGGACTTTCTATTACAGCCGTTTCAACTTATATGCTAGCAAACCTGCAACTCGACTCTAGTCACACGCATATTATTCTTATTTACACACTGCGGATGTTTGGGATGGCGATGGTGATGATGCCACTTATGACAAATGGTCTTAATCAATTGCCAACGTGCTTAAATCCGCACGGTACAGCTGTTAATAATACAGCTCAACAAGTGTCCGGTTCGATTGGTACTGCTATTCTTGTTACGATTATGAATTCTGTAACAAAAACAAAAGCTGAAAGTCTAATGGTTGATGTAGATCCTACAACCTTCACAGAGGCTACGAAGGCAATGTTAACTCAGAAGGCTTTATTATCCGGAATTCAATATTCATTCTATGTAGCGCTTGGCATGAATGTTGTTGCACTACTATTAGTTTTTTTCGTTAAACGTGTAGATACAAGTGCGGAAGCTGTCGAGAGGTTAAATCGGTAGAGTAAAATAAAACTTAAGATCATGATTCCTATAAGTTTTTGCTGTTTAGTTAGACTATGAAGAAATGCAAATTTCTGCTGCTAAGGCGCTGGTATTTAAATTTGGAAAAGAACCAGTGAAATAATTATATATAGTAAAAAGGATCTGATATTCATATCAGATCCTTTTTCATTAGTAACACAGTATACTTGCTTATCGTATTTGTTTGAATTGACATTAGGAACTACTGGTTTTCCCAATACTACAATCTTTAGCTCTCAATTTCTGATAAACATTATAATAATACGCTTCATTTTAATTTAGTATTTTCTCTGCAAGTTATAAATCTAATATCAACAAACAACTTAGATTACCAACCTTATAAGCAATATCATAATCGTGAATAGTTAGGGAAAAGATAAAATAAGGTAATCAATTACATATCTTTATCCCAGGCGATTCATTGCTATCTTCTTTTTATTGAATGGGATATTTTATTTCATGCTTTTTTGAAAGGGTGTTTTTAATGGATAAAAAAGTATCTGCCATTCCTCAACCGAAAACATATGGATTGCTGGGGAATCTCCCATTAATCGATAAAGATAAACCGACCCTATCCTTTATCAAGATAGCGGAAGAGTATGGTCCCATTTTTCGAATTCAAACTTTAAGTGATACCATCATTGTCGTTTCTGGACATGAACTGGTAGCAGAAGTCTGTGACGAAACAAGATTTGATAAAAGTATAGAGGGTGCTTTAGCGAAAGTTCGCGCCTTTGCTGGAGACGGATTATTTACAAGCGAGACTCACGAGCCTAACTGGAAAAAAGCTCATAATATTTTGATGCCTACATTCAGCCAACGAGCAATGAAAGATTATCATGCTATGATGGTTGATATTGCTGTACAACTCGTTCAAAAATGGGCACGGCTTAATCCGAATGAAAACGTAGATGTTCCAGAGGATATGACTCGCCTTACATTGGATACAATTGGTCTATGTGGTTTTAATTATCGATTTAATAGCTATTATCGTGAGACCCCTCATCCTTTTATTACTAGCATGAGCCGTGCTCTAGATGAGGCGATGCACCAATTACAGCGGCTGGATATAGAAGACAAACTCATGTGGAGAACGAAACGTCAATTTCAGCATGATATTCAATCTATGTTTTCTTTAGTAGATAATATTATTGCTGAACGTAAAAGTAGTGGAAATCAGGAAGAAAATGATTTACTTTCCCGTATGTTAAATGTGCAGGATCCGGAAACTGGTGAAAAATTAGATGATGAAAATATTCGTTTCCAAATTATCACTTTTTTAATAGCTGGGCATGAAACAACAAGTGGATTATTATCTTTTGCAATCTATTTTTTATTAAAGAATCCAGATAAATTGAAAAAAGCCTATGAAGAAGTAGATCGGGTTTTAACAGATCCCACTCCAACATACCAACAAGTTATGAAATTAAAGTATATCCGGATGATTTTAAATGAATCGCTACGTCTATGGCCTACTGCTCCAGCATTCAGTCTCTATGCAAAAGAAGATACAGTGATTGGTGGGAAATATCCAATTAAGAAAGGAGAAGATCGTATTTCTGTTCTTATTCCACAGCTACATAGGGATAAAGACGCGTGGGGAGACAATGTGGAAGAATTCCAACCTGAACGATTTGAAGAGCTGGATAAGATTCCCCATCATGCTTATAAGCCATTTGGAAATGGTCAACGAGCATGTATCGGTATGCAGTTTGCACTTCATGAAGCCACACTCGTAATGGGGATGCTTCTTCAACATTTTGAATTCATCGATTATCAAGACTATCAGCTGGACGTAAAACAAACATTAACGCTAAAGCCTGGTGATTTTAAAATTAGGATTCTACCCCGAAATCAAACTATTAGCCATACTACTGTTCTTGCGCCTATAGAGGAGAAACTGAAAAACGATGAAATCGAACAGCAAGTTCAGAAGACTCCTTCTATTATTGGAGCCGATAATCTTTCGCTTCTTGTTCTGTATGGATCGGATACAGGGGTAGCAGAAGGTATTGCAAGAGAACTAGCAGATACAGCTAGTTTAGAAGGTGTTCAAACGGAAGTGGTAGCACTTAACGATCGAATTGGAAGTCTGCCAAAAGAAGGGGCGGTTCTTATTGTAACTTCTTCTTATAATGGAAAACCACCAAGTAATGCAGGGCAGTTTGTGCAATGGTTGGAGGAATTAAAATCGGATGAGCTAAAAGGTGTTCAATACGCAGTTTTTGGTTGTGGAGATCATAATTGGGCTAGTACTTATCAGCGAATTCCAAGATACATTGATGAGCAAATGGCTCAAAAAGGAGCAACAAGATTTTCTACACGTGGAGAAGCGGATGCAAGTGGTGATTTCGAGGAACAGCTCGAGCAATGGAAACAAAGTATGTGGTCTGATGCGATGAAGGCATTTGGATTGGAACTTAACAAAAACATTGAGAAAGAACGCAGTACATTAAGTTTACAATTTGTTAGTCGTCTTGGAGGATCTCCTCTTGCGCGAACATATGAAGCAGTTTATGCATCTATACTAGAAAATCGTGAACTTCAATCATCTAGCAGTGAAAGAAGCACGCGACATATTGAGATATCCTTGCCAGAAGGCGCTACGTATCAAGAAGGTGACCACCTTGGGGTGCTGCCAATTAATAGTGAGAAAAATGTCAACCGAATTTTAAAACGCTTTGGATTAAATGGGAAGGATCAAGTCATATTGAGTGCAAGTGGACGAAGTGTAAATCACATACCTTTAGACAGTCCTGTTAGTTTATTTGACCTTCTTAGTTATAGTGTAGAAGTTCAAGAAGCAGCCACTCGAGCACAAATACGAGAAATGGTGACATTTACAGCATGCCCTCCTCATAAAAAGGAATTGGAATTATTATTGGAAGAGGGAGTTTATCATGAACAAATATTAAAGAAACGTATGTCAATGTTGGACCTTCTTGAAAAGTATGAGGCTTGTGAAATCCGATTTGAACGCTTTTTAGAACTTCTTCCTGCGCTCAAACCGCGTTACTATTCTATTTCAAGCTCTCCACTCGTTGCACAGGATCGTCTGAGCATTACAGTTGGTGTTGTTAATGCACCTGCATGGAGTGGGGAAGGGACATATGAAGGAGTCGCTTCTAATTATTTAGCTCAGCGTCATAATAAAGATGAGATTATATGTTTCATTCGAACGCCACAATCAAACTTTCAATTACCTGAAAATCCAGAAACACCAATTATCATGGTTGGACCAGGTACTGGAGTTGCACCATTCCGTGGATTCTTGCAAGCGCGTCGTGTTCAAAAGCAAAAAGGTATTAACTTAGGACAAGCACATCTATATTTTGGTTGTCGTCATCCTGAAAAGGATTATCTCTATCGTACAGAACTAGAAAATGATGAAAGAGATGGATTAATCTCTTTACACATAGCTTTTTCCCGCCTAGAAGGATATCCTAAAACATATGTACAGCATTTAATAAAACAAGATAGAATCAATTTAATTTCGTTATTAGATAATGGGGCGCATCTTTATATATGTGGTGATGGAAGTAAAATGGCTCCTGACGTAGAAGACACCCTTTGTCAAGCCTATCAAGAAATTCATGAAGTCAGTGAACAAGAAGCAAGGAATTGGTTGGAACGTGTGCAAGACGAAGGGCGATATGGAAAAGATGTTTGGGCTGGAATCTAAATTCTTCTTAATTAGATAAGTAATATTTAATTTATGAACTTCTTTCGACTAAGTATAACTTTAAACAAAATAAACTGCTTTATAAAAACCCTGTATTTTTTATTGAATATGGGGTTTTCTTATTTTTAAATAAAAGGGACGTATATGTTGATTCAAAATCCAACAATCTTTATGCTTTATATACACAACATGAATAAAAGGATGACAAAATTTTTATGGTTAGTATGGTAATTTGGAAACAGAAATCAGCTTAATCTATGAAAACCTTATCAGAGGAGTGATGTAAGTGAGACAAAATGTTTACGATAATCCGAATTTCTTCAAAAACTACACAGCGTTGCGTGAAAGTGGAATAAATGCTAATGACTTCATAGAACAGCCAGCAATCAAATCATTAATTCTGTGTTTGAAAGGAAAATCGGTACTAGACTTGGGTTGCGGTGATGGTCATTTTTCAAAGTATTGTATAGAAAATGGTGCAAAAAACGTAATAGGTGTAGACATATCCAAAAATATGATTGAACGTGCTAAAAAGTTAAATCAGGATGATAACATAGAATTTATGTGTCTTCCTATGGAGGATATGGGACTAGCCAATCAAAAGTTCGACCTGATTATAAGTTCCCTCTCTATACATTACATTGAAGATTACTCGGCAATGATTCAAAAGATTAATGAATTATTAAAAAGCGGTGGTGAATTTATCTTTTCAACCGAACACCCAATAGCAACAGCTCGCAAAGGAAGCAACCATTGGATAAAAACTGAGGATGGTAATAAATCACACTGGGCATTAGATAATTATCAAGAAGAAGGAATCAGAGTACACAACTGGTTTGTTGACGATAGTGTGGTTATTTATCATAGAACCGTTGCTACATTAATAAATACTTTAATTGAACACGGGCTTTCGCTGGATAAAATAATCGAACCGCAATCAACTTTGGCAGGGATAGAGAAAATGCCAGATTTAATAAACGAATCGCGAAGTCCATCTTTTATTATAATCAAGTCAAAAAAACAAAATAATCTTTAAAAATATTTACCGCAATCTGGGAGCTTTTATTGAATTACGAAAACAGCCGTTTCACTAAGGAATGGCTGTTTTTTTAAAGAACATAACCGAAAGCCGTTAAACTGTATGCGTTCAAGTTGCTATCATTTTGTAATTATTTTATAAAAGAGGTTGTGAAAATATTGAACATAGGAGTGAGTGAAAATGGCATATTTACTACAAGTTGATTTTCCGTTTGAAGGTCCTTTTGGTGAAGAAATGGAAAAAGCATTTTTGAATTTAGCAAAAAGTATTAATGAAGAAGACGGATTCCATTGGAAAATATGGACGGAGAATCAAGAAACGCAAGAAGCAGGAGGCATCTATGTATTTGAAGAAAAACAAGATGCTGAAAAATACGCCGAAATGCACAAAAATAGACTGCAAGCATCTGGTGTTAAAGATATTAGAGTAAGAATTTTTCACATCAATGAAAAGTTAACTAAACTGAATCGTGGTTATAGTAAATATTGAGGGACACGGAATTCAAAAAAGGAGGGGGTAATCCCTTCTTTTTTTGAATTGATGCTACAGAAAGAATAGCGTGGTTTTTAATTTAGGGTCATCTCTTTTTGATAGTTTGATATCGATGTGACAATACCCCATTATTGTTTTTCAGACTTCCCTTGTTCTAGAATGTATGCTTCTTCTTGTTCCGGTGTCGCTAATTCGTATGCTTGACCAGTGCTGTTATTGTCCAATTCCCATAATAAATTATGCTCCTCAACGGATTGAGAGAAATCGCCTTCATACCAACGAATCAAAATCTTGAGGTACTGTTCTTTATGTTGTAAAGTTCCACTATTACTTTCATCAATTACTCGACGTACTGCTTCGATGTTTTCTGGAGTCATTTTAATAAATCCTTGCTTTTCGTGAGATAATACTTTTTGATGAGTCATTTTGTGCATTGCATTGATTATATGACGATCAGAATTGAGGTCAAGTATTACCTCTTCACCTTTAATTCTATCAGTCTGCTTTTCCTTAACGTCTGAACCTGCATACGTACCGACTTTATAACCAGTAAAAATACCAACTGCTATAGCAATAACTAAGCTTGATGTGATTTTAATCCACTTTTTCAAACCTCGTACCCCCTTTTTATTGAAGTGTACCATAAAAGAAGAGCTGTATATCCCTATCTATTTGTTTAATCTACATAAAGTATCATTATCAGTCAATAGATGCATACCGTCTTACTTCGGATGGTATTGCGAATAAGTCAAATTTGTTATCGGCGTTAGTTAGTACCGGCGATCCTTATCGAAAAGGAAAGACTTGTGATTGTATAACGGAAGTCATTTTAGAAAGAAGTAAAGCTTTAAAGGCTGCTGGTTATGAAACTGTAGGACGTTTTAGGTCGTAAAAATAAAAAAGGATAGTAGTAAGTTATCCTTTACACTTCAACTTGCTGAAGTGGCGAGATATACGTATCATTATGATTGTAAGACTGAAGGACTTCCTGGATATTATCATGATGTAAAAAGTTTCAAAGAAGTAAAAGAGTTACAATAAAACTACTTCTAATAGGGTCACTATACCCTTATGGGAAAAGGGGGGAGACTTTTATTTGTGAAAAGATTTCTATTGGTTCTTCAAGGTTGTTTTTGGTTAAATATTTGCTTGCTACCTCTCTCTTTTTTTATAGGTGTGATGGCAACAGATCCTCCTGACAGTACTGAATTTGATTTTTGGAAAGGATTTCTCTTTATTCAAGGAATTCCTCTTATCGTATTTGTTATTGGCTTCTTTATCTTAGTTGTAATAAATAATAAAAAAATATTAATTTATAATAGTGTTGTTCTTATGTAAGAATACGGATGTGTTTACATTTTGTTAAATTGGTATATAAGAAGCCAAAAGGACAGAAGATAAAAATGATTTTTACAAAACTAAGAAAATATAAACTAATTCTATAGGTTCTGTAATTAAGTCAACGTTGCAGTGTAGTTTAATGGGAAATGTTATAATATTAATAAAATTTTAGAAATGTAGGGTGAAAAATGAAGAGTATTAAAAGATTGATTCAAGTCATCTTAGTAAGTACATCAATCTTAATTCTTAGTGGATGTTTCTCTAATTTCTCTAAAGATGATTTGAATCAACCAATACAAAAATATTTAAAAACAAACTATGGAATACAAGGTGGGTTTTCTGTTGTTGAGACAGATAATTATTGGTTTCAAGGGGTTGACCATCAAACTTATGTAGAAATGAAAAAGCCATATCGTGCTTATCCGTTTCTAATGATTGAAAGAGGTACTTGGAAAATTTTAAATGATGACAGTGACGATATCTATCTTGAACAATTCAAGGGTGCATATATTGAGCAACATCCAGAAGTAGTTCAAGTAATTGAACAAATCATAAAAAAATATGGATTAGTGAAATATCCTAATAAATTTATTTCGGTAGAGAATGGTCCTGTTTATATATTTCCTTACGACAACCTTGAGTTTAATATAATTTATTCTCAAGAACTACTTGATGATTTTAAAAAGACCCAAAAGATAGATACTACTAAACTTTTACCTACATTAATACCAAGTGACCCCCGACGTGAAAATTATAATGTCAGGTATTTAGGTGTAGTAAATTTTCTATTTAAATTTGACATGTCTAAAACTATTCCAAAGGCCCAAGATCTAATTGAGGACTTTCAAAAAAGTGGAGTATTAACAAAAGGGATATACAACATAGATATGTTAGTAGATGATTCAAATGGGGGATCGGAATATAATAATGTAGCTTTGTTTGAAGTTGATGAAAATGGTAAATACACTATAATTGCTTCTCCTAAATACGGTGAGTTAGAGAACACTTACTTTTATGGTGATTACGCAGCTAAAAAAAATATAAAATAGAACTTTAGGTTGAATTATCACAAAGAATTATTGACTTAATTCAGTAGCATGTAGTCTATTAAAAAGTACAATCTTTTTTTTTAACACTATAGAAACAACTATATTTTAACCCCGTCCTTAAATTAGCACGGGGTTATGCTTGTTTTTGGTTTTAAAAATTTAGTAGATTTATTGTCCTTTTACACTTTAAATTAGAAATTGCTGTATTACAAATAAAAAGGATCCGATATGAGCATCAGATCCTTTTTCTCTTAGTATACTTATTTCACTGCCTCTTTCAATTCTTTTCCAGCTTTAAATGCAGGTGCCTTTGAGGCAGCAATTTGCATTTCTTCACCTGTCTGCGGGTTACGACCTGTTCGTGCAGATCTTTCACGTACTTCAAATGTACCGAATCCAAGAATCTGTACTTTCTCTTCATTTGCAAGAGCTGTTGTTATAGCGTCTAATACAGCTTGTGTCGCTGTCGCAGCATCTTTTTGCGTAAGTTCTGCTTTATCGGCAACTGCTTTTGTTAATTCTGTTTTATTCATTTTCTGCACCTCTTTATATGTAATTAGGGATTATTATAACGTTCCTATACTCCTAGTGCAATTATTAATAACATATAAAGAAAGCACCACATCACCACCGAGCAATGAAAAACAAATAGCCCAAATCGAAAATATAAGACGTTTTTTTTCAAAAATACATGGAATCTACATCCTGGTTTATTATAAAATTCTTAAGTTGATGGGAATGGATTAAGACTTCGAAATATCATGCTTTCGTATCAAATAACAAACATTAAATGGACTTTAAATTTGATTCGCAGGATATCTCTTTTTCACAAGATCTTCGATGTTAATTGCTTTTTTGATTTCTTCTGATGATAACCAGGAAATATAATTTGTTCCATTCTTATTGGTTAAATAGATATTATATTTTTTATTATATAGTTCTTCCTTAAGGATTTTGGTTACCTTGATCAAATCCTCAACTAAAGGTGGATTGTATTCTAATTCATTACTACTGGTATTAATAACTAAATTCACCTTATATGTCGGCCCATCGCCATCAGGCATATTTGAATAAGTAATACCTTCAATTGCAAAACGATCGTTTTGAATTTCATGTAATCTTTCTTCTACTTTTGTTTGAGTTTTAATCCAATTTTCCAAATGAATATCAATGGCATTGTTCATTGTTTTTTTCATTGCTAGTAACAGTTCTTCTTTTGTTATCTTTTTTTGCACATCTTTAAAAGGTCCACCTAAAGATTCACCAGTATGATCCTTAATTTCAATCTCTGCTATCTTTTTATTATTCTCCTGAATGAGTTGAAATAGAGCATATAAACGATCTAATTCTACTGAATTCAATTGGCTAAAGTCAATCTCGTTACTCATTTGCAAAGTTAATAATAATTCATTAGTTGGTTTTCCTTCATCTGGATCTTTACTATCTAAAATATATTGAAGAGCATTTTCCGTTTCAGATTCCACGTAGCCTAATTTTTTCATTTCTTCTAGTGTTGGTTTGAATTTCTTATATTCCTCATATGTTTTTTTTCCGTATTGGTATTCATCACCTACTGGATATGAATAGAGGAGACCTTGTACCTTTACTCGGAATTTTAGATATTTGTTATTTTTTTCTTGCACAGTATGGTAGGTATTACCACCATTATTTTCATTTATCGGGCTCCAATCTGTTACAACAACATCAATACCGTGTTTTTTTTTTATATATTCTTGTACCTCAGCTCCATTTTCTTGATTACAACCACTTAGACATAAGAAACATAATACTAGCAATATTACATGCTTCAAACTTTTCATATAAGCACTCCCTACGTAAGAATTAATTCTTGAATGTGCAGTACACTACAAAACCTTCTTTTCCTTAGTCATATACTTTATCTTTTATATAGTTTGAATCTTAAATTATTTAAGTTCCTGACGTTTCCAACTATACAGCTTGAAGTATTACTGTCTTAACATATGTAACTTAGTTGTTTTAAGCTCTTTCTCAATTCTATAAGCATATTCATTGGGCTCATATGTAAAACGTACATTCATACCATGGTATCTATTTTACTATAAAATCTAGTTCTATTATTAAAATGTTCCTTTTTTGTTTCCTAGTATAGATGTTCCTTCTACTTCAATGAGGGAGGATTTATGGAAGGACATTATACAATTTCAAGTTATGCACCATATATAAGAAGAAAAAACATAGCTACAAACTTAATGTAACGAAATTCGTATATATGAATATTTTTTATTTAAAATCACTAATGATAATGTTATACTACTATCAACCAAGAAGAATCCAACAAACTATGATTAATCACTACATCTTCTTTTATAGCATGTCAACGTAAAAAAGACACTTTCCATTGTGTCTTTTTTTACGCTTTAAGATGAATACATTGACTCAATACTTATATTTGGGGTAGCACCACATTAAGAAAAGAAATAGAAGAGAACATCCTATTTCTTTTTATTAATATAATAAAATGTAATTACTAAATCCAAAGTAATGATAATAATTAGAAGTGATAGGTGTATAAGCGCATCAGTTTTTCCGTTTAGTAAAGACTTTATAAAGAAATCCCATTCGGTTTCATAGGGAGGCTCTGACCAATTTCGTTGCATTCCTAACACCATTCCATTTATGAAAAAGATAATACTTAATAGGATCCTTCCAACAAATACGGCAGCCACTTTTATATTCCAGCGCTGTATCTTAATTATATACAGGATTGGAAATAGTATAAGTATCCAAAAAATAATAATATAGATTGTATTTATCATTCTTTACTACTAATAAAATGATTGTTTTTAATATAGGTAAGCCTTCGGATTGAAGGTATGTTTTATTGTTACTAGTTAAAAAAAGGGCCGGAATTCCGGCTCCTTTTCTATCTTAAAGTCTTACTTTATCTCTCCGTCTCGAAAAACTCAATCCATTCTCCATCAGGACCAGCGAAGAATATGTAACGTGTTCCATCTGGTAATGTTTCAATTTCTTCTCCTAGTAAAAAGGTTACTCTGTGTTTCTGTAGTCTTTCGATTTCATCCTCTAATGAATCCACTTTAAAACAAATGTGATGTACTTTTCCTTCTGCCGGAAGGGAAGAGTTGTAACCTTCAATGAGTTCAAGTATCGTTTCTTTCGATTCTTCCACACCTAAAAAAGCGAGTTTTAAGTCTGGATTTGGGTGCCCCATACGTTTAATGAGCTGTAAGCCAACTACTTCTTTATAAAATGAAATAGATGTTTCTAAGTTTGTAACCATAAGTCCAACGTGTTCGATTCGTCTAACTGGCATGTGGATTCCTTCTTTCTGAAAATTATATACAATATATTATTGAAAATTAAGAAAATAAGCAAGATAAAAACCTTACAAATTTTAGCGTGTTATATGGTATAGTGAGAAAGTATGTTTGGGGAGAAGGAAGGAGATTATACGATGAATACAACTACTCAAACTCCTTCATTATCGGAAACAATGAAAGAGTGGCATTATGCATTAGCATATGAAATTAAACATTGGAAAACGATAGGTGGTAGTAAAATCTCTATCATTAACGGTCGTTTTTTATATACAGATTATGAAAGTACAGTATACGTATTTCAGCTTATTTCGGAAGTAAGCTTACCTGAAGGTTCACCAATTCGAATTGAGTTCGATGGTGAGGAAGCGACAGGGGAAGTATTATCTGTACATGGATTAGAAATAGAACTGAAATTAAATGATTATATACAAGGTGAAATACGAGAAGCGGTTTTATACAGTGAACCGTGGCAATTGTTAGAACAACTACAAGAGCGATTGAAAGAGGCACATAAAGATAAGCTAAAACGAAATCGTATAAAGCGTCTTGTTGATGGGACGAGCAGTCCGAAACATATTGAAAAGATGAAAAATACGAAAAATGAATTGGCGTATCGTTCTTTTTACAATCCAACAACGTACGTGTGGGGACCACCGGGAACAGGGAAGTCTTACAATTTATCGCGTATTATTTCTGCTCATTATCAAAAAGGAAAATCGGTACTTGTGTTAGCTCATAGTAATGCGGCAGTAGACGTATTAATGAGTGAAGTAACGAAGCAAATTGAGAAGAAGAAGAAATGGACGCCTGGAGAAATTGTTCGTTACGGTTATAGTCAACATGAACATATACGAAATCATGAAACGTTACTTGCATCGAAGTTAGTTGAAACGACGAATGGATCTTGGGGAGAAGAAAGACTCTATTTAGAAGAGACGCGACAAGATCTTCGTGAAAAGATTTTATCATATAAAGCGACTTCTGCTGATAAGAAGCGTATACAAGAGATTGAAAGTGATCTTCGAAAGCAAAAAGCGAAAATTAAAGAAGTAGAAAAAGAATACATTGAAAATGCGAAAGTAATCGGTGCGACTTTATCGAAATGTGCAATTGATTCACTTATTTATGAGCGTACATTTGATTTAGTTGTCGTAGATGAAGTAAGTATGGCTTATGTTCCGCAAATCGCATTAGCTGCTTCACTTGGGAAACGTATTGTCGTTTGTGGTGACTTTTTACAGTTACCTCCGATTGCGATGGCGAACCATGAACTCGTTCGAAAATGGCTCGGTGAAGATATGTTTTATCATGCAGGGATTGTTGATTCTGTAAATAAATCAGAAGCACATCCGAACCTTTTTATGCTGCAGGAGCAAAGACGTATGCATACGGATATATCTAAGTTTACGAATTCATTTATTTATAAAAATAGAGTGTACGATCATCCATCTGTTTCAGAGCGTAAAGAACTTGCGAAACTGCAACCGTTCGCAAATGAGGCGAGTGTTTTATTTGATACGAGCTTAATGGGAGCCTTTTCTTTAAAAGACGCTGCTTCCGGTTCTCGTTTTAATATTATGTCTGGTTTAGTAGCGATGCAAATGATGTTAATTGGATTGTTAGACGGTGTTCAATCTATCGGTGTAGTTACGCCTTACAGGGCACAGTCCCGCTTTTTATCAACGTGTATTAGAGAAATGTTGCAGAAAACGAAATATCAAAACATACCAGTTTTAGCGGCGACAGTTCATAAGTTTCAAGGGTCTGAAAGAGATATGATGATCTTTGATACGGTAGATAGTTATCCGCAAGAACGACCTGGCGTGTTATTCTTTGACCATAAAAATCATCGCCTCGTCAACGTTGCAGTGACAAGAGCGAGAGGGAAGTTCATTCAATTATCAGATTGCCACTACATGCGTAAAAATCTTTCGAGAAAACAAGCGTTATCGCAATTAACAGCTCATATAGAACGTCACGGAGATGTGTATGATCGCACGACATCAAGACAATTGTGGGAGCGAAAAATCTCGAAACGTTTACGCTGGTTTATGGAAATGAATCTTGAAGAGCCGAAAGGGTTATTGAAAGATATTTTAGCCGCAAAACGAAAAATTATCATTTCACTTCCAAGTACAAAGCAAGTGGATAAGCGAGTCTGGCAAGCGTTAATGCGTACAAATGCGCAAATAACAGTGTATAGTGATGGACCAGTTCCGTTAAAAAATGTAAAGTTACAAAGACAAAATAAAGCATTCCAGTTTATCGTAATCGATGATGAAATCTTTTGGGCAGGAGCACCTCTTACATCTCAAATGATGTTTGAAGGTAGTATGGAATTTCCGTACATATGTGCAAGATTACAAGCACCTGAAACAATTGGCGTATTAAAAGGGTTTTTAGATATTCGGTAAATTCAGATAGGAATTCCTTGACTTTTGCCTGGAATGAACTTAGAATGAAAATAATTTAATATAATTTTATGAAAATTCTTATCACGAGAGGTTGAGGGACTGGCCCTATGACACCTCGGCAGCGGATTCTGTATGAATACTGTGCCAATTCCAGCAAGGTAACTTGAAAGATAAGAAAGAAGCTCATTTTGACTGTATATACAGAAGCCTCTTTCTATCTTTTAGAAAGAGGCTTTTTTACGTGAAAATAAAAGGAGGAAGAAAAATGGGAGCGACAGGAGTAACGTCACAAAGAAAAACAATTGAAGAGAGTATAGAAAGAAATAAGGAAAAGTACATAGAAACAAGTCATAATATTCATGCGAATCCGGAGATTGGTAACCAAGAATTTTACGCATCAAGAACGTTAAGTTTGTTGTTAGGAAGCGCAGGATTTCAGTTGCAGCACAATATAGCTGGTCATGAAACAGGATTTATCGCGCGGAAAAGTTCCGGGAAACAAGGACCAGTTATCGCATTTTTAGCTGAGTATGACGCTTTACCAGGACTCGGTCATGCGTGTGGTCACAATTTAATCGGAACAATTAGCGTTGCAGCAGCGATCGCGTTATCAGAAACGCTTGAGGAAATCGGCGGAGAAGTTGTCGTGTTCGGAACACCAGCAGAAGAGGGCGGGCCAAATGGTAGCGCAAAATCGAGTTATGTAAAAGCTGGCTTATTTAAAAACATTGATGCGGCGCTTATGATTCATCCGAGCGGAAAAACAGCTCCAACGAGTCCGTCACTAGCAGTTGATCCACTAGATTTTCATTTTTACGGAAAAACAGCTCATGCAGCAGCCTCACCAGAAGAAGGAATTAACGCATTAGATGCGATTATCCAGCTGTATAACAGTATTAATGCACTTCGCCAACAACTCCCATCAGATGTGAGAATTCATGGTGTTATTACTGAGGGCGGAAAAGCACCTAATATTATTCCTGACTACGCCGCAGCAAGGTTCTTCATCCGCGCAGCAACGAGAAAAAGATGTGCGGAAGTAACAGAGAAAGTAAGAAACATCGCACAAGGAGCAGCGTTAGCAACAGGTACAAAAGTAAAAATTCATCAATTCCAAAATGAAATCGATGAACTACTCGTAACAAAAACATTTAATGACGTCGTAGCGGAAGAGTTAGAACTACTAGGTGAAGATGTAAACCGTAAAGAAAGAGTAGGAATTGGCTCAACAGATGCAGGAAACGTAAGCCAAGTCGTACCGACAATTCATCCGTACATTAAAATCGGTCCAGACGATTTAATTGCGCATACGAATGAATTTAGAGAAGCAGCACGTTCAGAACTTGGAGATAAAGCGCTAATCACATCGGCAAAAGCACTAGCAAATACAGCGTATCGATTAATTACAGAAGAAGGTTTGTTAGAGAAGGTGAAGGAGGAGTTTAGGGAGGCGCGGAAGAATCAAGGATAGGGAAGAAGGAGAATTATACTCGGGATTTTTTAGTAGGAAATTGAATGAAAAAAGAACCAGCCTATGGCTGGTTTTATTATATTATAAAAGAATTTTTCCACATACACTTCATATTTCTACCTTAGTACCCTCTTATCAGAACGACAATTTCTCTTCAAATTCACTCTTTAAAACAATTAAAGGAGATGATAATCCAAATTGCATTAAAGAGTCTAAAAATGCAGCGAGAGAATCCATCGAATCGCTCATGACTTTCATCATATAATTAAATTCCCCGCTAATTCGATATAAATCTGTTACTTCAGGAGCGGCATTACAATATTGGATGAAATCAGAGCATTGACTCGTTTTGAACATAATAAATGCTTGGATGTTTTTATTAATTTTGGAAGGCTCAAATTTCGTTCGGTAAGCAGCTATAACCCCTTGATCTTCAAGCTTGTTAATGCGTTCTTTTACAGCAGGTTGCGTCATGGATATAATTCGTCCTATTTCTGAAACGGAAATTCTCGCATTTTCATACAACAAGTTCATAATTTTATGATCAATTTCATCCAATTTTACTGCGTTTTGCATTGTGTAGCCTCCTCGTTTTATTTTCTAAAGTAAATCACAAATTATAACTATAATATCATAAGTGAAGGAACTAAATTACCTATAAATCTATATTTAAAATTAGTAGTATTTGCTTAAAAATATAAGTATAGGATTTATCCCGCTATTTGCGGGCAGTAAAACTCCCGCCTCAAAATTTAGCTGGAGCAAAGTGGTTAGGTGAGAGATTAACTGCCCGTAAAAGCCCGATTGGTGAGGGCTGATAATCAGTGGGGGATGAAGAAAACCCCCACTGATTAAAGTTTCACTTTATTAAACGAAAATTTAGGAAGGGTGGAAAAAATGAAGAATCTTGATGGGAAAGTAGCGTTAGTAACAGGGGCGAGTCGCGGTATTGGTCGTGCGATTGCGATGAGATTGGCAAACGACGGTGCATTAGTTGCAATTCACTATGGCCGAAATAAAGCAGCTGCAGATGAAACAATTAGTGAGATTGAATCTAATGGAGGAAAGGCATTCTTAATTGAAGCGGATTTCAATTCAATTGATGGTGTCAAAAAGATAGTAGAACAATTGAAGAATGAATTACAAATAAGAGTTGGTACATCAGAGATTGATATTTTAGTAAACAATGCAGGGATAGGTACACAAGGAACAATTGAAAATACGACAGAAGAAGTTTTTGATGAAATTATGGCCGTAAATATTAAAGCACCGTTCTTCTTAATTCAGCAAACATTACCATTACTACGAGCAGAAGGGCGCATTATTAACATTTCATCGGCCGAAGTACGAATCGGTTTTACAGGATCAATTGCATACGGTTTAAGTAAAGGGGCATTAAATACGATGACACTTCCTCTAGCTAAACATCTTGGAGAAAGAGGTATAACAGTGAATACAATTATGCCTGGATATACGAAGACAGATATTAATGCGAAATTGCTAGATAATCCGGAAATACGAAATTTTGCTACGAATTCATCTGTGTTTGGACGAATAGGGCAAGTTGAAGATATCGCAGGTGCAGTCGCATTCCTTGCTTCTTCTGATAGTCGCTGGGTAACAGGGCAAATTTTAGATGTTTCTGGAGGATTTTGTTTATAGGGGCACTACTTCATACACATCAAGCTAATATTTTCATATCCCCCTAAATTAAAATTTTCTTTCTCTACAGATAGCTATTTTGAGAAGCCGCTCATTTTTTCGTTTTGAGGGCATTTCTTTTTCTTAAGTTGATGGGTATGTATGGTGACCCCTATTAGACGATAGTGAATTAACAATTTCGGGGTTCAGTTCCACTTTATTCAAAATAAGATTTTTTTGCAGTAAAATCAATGTTAGTGGAACTTTTTTAATCAAACTTTTTTCTAAATTAAAATAAATCCTTGCAACATTTAAATTAGTACTATATAGTTCTAGTTATGAAAAAGGTAAAATTAATGAATCAAAAACGTGTGATTGAAGTAGCTGCAACATTATTTTTAGAAAAAGGGTTTGCTTATACAAGTATGGATGAATTAGTACGTGTAAGCAAAGTTTCAAAGTCTAATGTGTATTATCACTTTTCTAATAAGGAAGTATTATTAGAAGGGGTCGTTGATTATTGGATTGAAATGTATCAATCTGCAATTGATGACGTACTTTCTCAGAACCAATTTTTAGTTGAAGATCGTATCCAACTGTTTTTAAAGCAATTATCACAAGGAGTTCAGTCGAGAGAGTATAAGGGGAGCTGTCCATTTATTACTCTTTATATTCAAAGTCCTAAACAGGCCACGCAAATAAAAGAAAAAATAGGTCTTTTTTTTACAGGATTACAAAAGAAAGTTTCTCTATTACTTAAACAAGGGGTAGAGAATGGAGAATTCAGAAACACGATTAATATTGATGAGGTTGCATCACTTTTTATTACAAATCTTGAAGGAGCGTTATTTATTTCAGAAACATTGAAGGATGCAACTGTAATTACGAAAACAGCAGATCATTTTTTAAAATTGCTTCGATAAAAGAAGCATTTTTTTTACATCAAATTAGTACTAATTAGTACTAAAAAGGAGATTTTATATGAGAACAGTATTTTTAACTGGTGGAACAGGCTTTATTGGAAAGCAATTAGTAAAAGAATTAGCCAAAGAGGATGTTAAAATTCTTACTTTTAGTAAGGTCGAAAAGTAAAGCAACACGCATTTTTCAAGAAAGAGGCATCTTAAAAAAGGCAGTTATGCACTTTATTGAAGGTGATTTGACGAAAATAGATTTAGGTCTAAGTGCTGAAGATAAGGAGAGGGTATTGAAAACGGATGTGATTATTCACGCAGGAGGCCCCATGGATATTCAAGTGACAAGTAAAGAGGCAGCTTCCGTATTTTTAAATGGCGCCAAACATATTAGTGAATTAGCTAAAAGTATTCATCAATTGAAGGGCTTGCAACAATTTATTCATGTTGTAGGTTATATGAGTCCCTTTGATGATAAAAATAGCAAGATTGCAATTGATGTGTTTAAAGAAGGAAACAATTATTTGAAAATGAAAAATCCATATGAGAGAACAAAATTTTTAGCAGATCTTTATATCCGTCACCAGGCATCAGCAGTAGGTTATCCGCTTTCTGTAATTAATCCGCCAACTGTAGTGGGTAGTAGTAAAACAGGGAGTACAGAGCAGATAGCAGGATTAGGTTTGCTTGTGATGAGTATGCGAAGAGGGCTCATGCCAGTGATTCCTGGAGGTAAGGGATATAGGTTACCACTTATTTCAAACGATGAGCTTGCGAAGTTTATTGTGCAGGTTTTCAGATTGGAGCAACCGACTATACAAACATATACACTTGTTGAAGACAAACAGCACGATCAGAACATTGCTGAATTATTAAGTATTATGTCGGAAAGTATGAATATGAGGGCACCAAAAATCTCTGTCCCAATGCCACTTATGAAAGCAATTATGAATAGTGGAGTAAGTAAAATAACAAAAATTCCTTCTGATGGACTGAATTTTATTACAAAACGAAAATTTTCAAATGTTTCAGCGAAAAAAATTATGGGAGGAGATTGGTTTAAGAAGACGAGTGTAATGAAATTTTTCCCTGCCGTAGTAGCTGATCTGGATTATCGAATGATGTATCAAAATGGCCAGCATAATCATTTATTTAAACGAACATTATGCGATAACACTACCCTTTACCAATTACAAGGAGAGGGTAAACCGTTTATTTTATTACATGGTTTATTGAGTGATGGAGAGGATTTATTTCCTTTAGCACAAGAGCTTTATGAAAAAACTGGTCAACCTGTATGGATCTTGGATCTTCCAGGTTTGGGACGTTCTCCTTTTAAACAAGAGAAAAATCTTCTAGATATCTATTTGAATGTAGTGAAAAAGTTATTGGAGAAAGCTACTAATGGTGCACATCTAATTGGCCATTCATTCGGTGCGTTTATTCTTCTGGAAGCATTGGTACAAGAGTACATAGATAAGAAGTATTCAATCACTTTACTTCAGCCACCTGTTGCTAAAAAAAATGCTAAATCGCTAAATGTTCCCCAATTTATGAACAAATGGACATTAAAATTGGCAACTACTAATTTGATAGGGCGTTATTTATTAAGTAATGGTTTGTTTGAAAGTATGGAGAGCATCCCTGAACATTATATCGAAAAAATAAGTAACAGTTTTACTTCTCCTAGAATTTTAAATACTACGGTTCAGCTTAACAGTTTACTACTGAAAAACGATCAAGGTGATTTCAATGAAGTAACAAAGTATAATCTTCACATTATTTGGGGGGATTGTGACAGAGGCTATTCTGCTCCATCGCATCTTGGTAAGGTTGATTTTGTTCCATATGGCCATCATTTTCCTCTTAGCCATCCGAGTGAAACGGCAACATTAGTAATAAAAAATAGTAATACTAGCAGATGAGAGTGTGGGATAAATAAACAGTGTGTAGTAAGATCGTTGTGTCTTTGAAATAAAATAGTACTGTATGGGGTCCCACCCCACATCCATCAACTTAACGTATATTTTTATACAAAATGCGGTCTTTCCACG
>NZ_PCOH01000036.1:0-36504 GCF_002976445.1 Bacillus sp. MYb56 | reverse complement strand
AGCTGTTTGGAATAAAAAGAAGGCTTGAGCCGGATGTTTGGAAACGGACAAGTCCGGTTCTTAGGGGAGAAAGAGTCCGTGAGGACTCCGACTTACCCGACCTGAATAACAATCATGATATGATTAAACGCAGTTTGTATTATTGGGGAAGGTTGTACACTTCTCAATTGCAAAAGGGCATGCCATATAGTTCACTTCATAAAACGATTACAATTAACCTGTTAAACTTTGTGATGTTTCCTGAATATGAAGCATTTCATACAACAGGCATCCTTTGGAATCAGGAACAACAAAAGCTATTAAGTGATGATATAGAAGTTCATATAGTAGAGATTCCAAAGTTAATGCAGCAATGGCGCGAAGAGAAAGTCAATCCGTGGGAAGATTCATTTGTTCGTTGGTTATTATTATTACCTGCGAATGAAGATGAACATCTCACTCAAACATTGGAGGATATTGCCATGAACCGAGATCCGATTTTACAAAAAGCAATGAATAAATGGGAACGTATGAGTCAAGATTCTTCTTTCCGTCAAGCATATGAAGCAAGAGAAAAGGCCTTAATGGATGAGGCAGCAAAATTTGCTCATGCAGAACAACAAGGAATTAAAAAGGGAATTAAAAAGGGAATTAAAAAGGGAATTGAACAAGGTGTTGAGCAAGGAAAGATGCAACTCATTCGAGGCATGCATAAAAATGGTGTGTCTGTAGAAGATATTGCAAAGCTTACAGGATTACCAGAAATAGAAATACAACGATTTTTGCAGAGCTAGTTCTTAGAGAAAGCATTTTACCCAATAGAATGCTTTCTCTAACTCTGCCTGAAAAGAAGATGAGGTGTCTCAATCTTCTTTTTCTATTTTTAGGGGATACGGAAACATTACTATCAAGCTAATGAAAACGAAATACTCCAAAACCGAAAAAAATGGGAGTATCTCATTTTTTTCGGTTTCTGACAGAAGACTCCTTCCTCAAAAATATAAAGGTGTGAAACACCAATTTTAGGTGGGAGATGAATATCAGTAGGCGTAAGCCTTCTTCAAATAAAAACCTATTTGACTCTTATCTTTAACTATACTTCTTTTCTAATTTTATTAGGTTTTTCTTCTGATTCGATAAGCCTATTGTAAAACTATTTGCTTTAATTACAATATCTCCCCTGTTACCTGTTGAAGTGACAGTTATCTTAGTCCTAAACAAACCTTTCTTAACTTTTACACTTTCTATATCCTTCATGTCTATACACTTTATATTACCAGTGAACTTACCACTCATTGATATTTCTAATACCATAAGTCTTTTATCGGTAAAACATATGATTAAATGCTCAAGGTCTGCCAATGCTCCAAGACCGTATGTAAAATACTCTGATGCTGATGGTGTTACATAGGAGTAGAAATAGTAAAAGTAAGTTTCACCTTCTATTTTTAATTCTTCGAATAAATCGTCTAAGTACTTGTTTGTTAACATCTTAATCCCCCTGTTTTATTTGAGCCTAACCGTTACATTAGAAGTCTTTCATAGGAACACATCTTTTCTGTCACAATTATAAACATATCATCTGTAAACTCGCTCTTCCACAATAAACCAATATTTTGATTATATTTAAATAAAAGTATATTCCAAATTAAAAAGAAATTGGTAATTATATTAGCCATTATTTGTATTATAGCAGGGGGATATATTGGAATGAAATATGTAGAAAAAAAGAACAAGAGGAACAGTTTTAGAAGGAACAAAAAGCACGAGTAGAAAAGTATATTTATATAAAAAAATAAGCTCCGAAGAGCTTATTTTAATAATAATATCACCGCAATTATCAATGATATTATCAAAAATCCAATCATAAATAATGGAGCTCAGTCATGAGCTATCGTCCTGTAAGCGTCATTGCTGCTGTATAAATTGTATCTACAGAACCGTCAGCATTTGTAATTTCAACTTTGTAACGATATGTTCCATTTTCTGAAAGATCTCCACCCCAGCCAGTGGTAGTATATAACTCTTCATTTGTGCCAGCTGGTAATTCAGAACCAAAACGGAAATCACTGTCATAGTAATCCCAACCACTCGCCCATTTCTTTTCAATAGTTACACGATAACGCAAATCTTCAGCTCTGTCATTTGTCATTTTTGCAATCATATTTTGTCCGAAGCTGTATTCCGTAGCGTGTAATTGAATCGTGAAACCATTCACCGTTTCGCTAGGACCACAGATATAACGACAGTATTCGCTTGCTCCGTCAGCGTGTGCTTCAAGTGTGCTAATGTTCATAACCGTGAAACCGCCTAAAGCTAAAGCTCCTGTTAATAATACTTTACCAAATGTTTTCACTTGAAATTCCCCCTAAGTATATTCTCAATTCGTTCGATAGATATCACATTAAGTAGTTTTATAACATTAATCTAATCGAACGCTTTTTTTCCTCGAGTGTATTCGCTATTAATCTTTTATCTTGTTGTAATCTAATCTCTACATAAAATTTCATAGTTTTGATTCCATATATGTATCATGATTTACATAGAATAAATCTGTTAATACGTTTTGGTTATTTACTTATCCTACCTTCCATTTTACCTTTTATTGGTAAAACATTATTTTTATTATATACTATTATTACCTATTTACAAGAGAAAATAATCCTGTATGCAAAAGTGCATAATAAAAAACGAACCAATACTATAGTTCGTTTTTCACCATGCTAAGCCCGACAAAGTCTTATTAACATTTTCTTCAATTTTTTGATGATACGATTTTGGGTTCTGGTGCAATAACTTCAGGGCAATTGCAAGTAATCTCTAAATCTAGGACATACTGATCACACACCTTTTATAGAGTAGTACTATCAGTATTTCCAAGTTTGATAGACCATTTTCATCTACTTCAAAGTTTTTGCACCAGAACCTGTTAAGGATTGTTTAAAGATAAGCTCTTTCTTTTTTTATTATTTCCTGACATTCATCCCAAAATTCTAAACGATGTGAAAGTAGGGGTAGTTCAAGATAATTTGTATTTAATTTTTGACAATTTTAATAAATTAATTTTTACTATCGTATGAGTTAGGATAAATTATTAAAAGTTATGTTTATTACTTAACATTTTGTTTTACTTGATCTTTTAATTCATTAAGGGTCTTACCGCTAATATTGTCAGTAATAGTTTCATGTATTTCATTTTTCAATACAATTGTTTTACCTGCAATTTCTGCCTTGGAAGACATCTTACTTTCATTAATAGTTTCTATGTTTGTTTGAAGGTCAGCTTTGTTATTTTCATCAAAAGTAATTGCAAATGGTTCAATTGCTCCGTAGTAGTTTCCAAATAATTGATCTTTCTTCAAAAACATCATATATTTTTTATTAACTTTAGGTTCGATATATAAAGGATCCTTATTTTGAACCTCTTTAGTAGTTACCTTAGTAGCTTGTTTTGTAACTGTGCCATCTGGTGCAACAACTGCATTAGAATCTTCAAGCTTAACAGTTTCAGCAAAACGATGATTGATTTTTATTTGTTTATTTTCAGTCACACCTTTAATTGTTTTGGAAATATTGAAATTATATAGATGTCCTTCAACATAATTTTCTGTATCCTCTTCCGATGGATTACTTGGATTACGTGCCATATTCCACTTAGAGCCAAGCCCTTCATATTCACCAATTACAACTAGATCGGCTTCATTAATCATTTGATTTAAATCACTTGTAGCAGGGAAATCTTTACTGAGAATGACAGTTTCAGCATTCTTATCTTCGCCAGCAACATTGGAGAAGTGACTATTATATGCTGAATATCCTCCAAAACCAATCACTGCAGCCAAAGGAATTGCAATTACTATAGTTTTTGCTTTTTTACTTAACATTAAGAAATCATCTCCTTTTTCTGTTAATAGATTGCATTTACACCATTCTTATCGTCAGTTTGAGGGACATGCATAGTAGTACGATTACGATTGCTGTTCATAATTGAAGTGCCACTGTTGTGACCTATTCCTATTGCATGACCAAACTCATGTACTGCTGTACTTTTAGCAACATTAGAGTTTGTAATATTTGTATTCCCTGCATTAATATCACCAGCGAATTTCGTTACTTTTTTAGTGGATGTATTATAAGTTGTGTTCATTCTTCCATAATAAGTAGAGGAACTTTCAAACCAAGAGTTTAATTTGTTCACAGAAGAAGAAGAAACTGTAAAGTTAATACGAGAAGCAGTGTACCAGGCTGAATCTGCAGCTTGCCAACCGGATTTAATGATACTTGAGCCATCGTCTAATCTGTCTCCCCACTTATACGTAGCTGATTTTGAAGGTAGCTTCCATCCTTCTTTTACATAAGCTTCTGAAACTCCAACGCTGGAAAAGACAAACACACTACCTAATAAAAATGCAGTAACCCCTTTTCTAAAATTCATATTATCCCTCCAAAGATTATTTTTAACAAGAGAATTATAGCATCATTATCTTGTTTTGAATTAATATTTTTTAAAAATTCGGAATATTTATATTGAGAAAATGGTATAAAATATCTTTTAAGGAGACGTTATTATAATGTATAAACATAAAGTAATAAAATGGAGTCTATGTTTATTAATATTTACTTTTTTAATTATTATTGGTAAAACAATTTGGTCAAATACAGACATAGCAGAAGTATCTAATGTTTCATCGAATTCTGAAACTATAGTATTAAGTAAAACATTCAAAACTACAAATCATTTAAGTGAAATGGTGGAAGAAGCAGATGTAATTGTACTAGGTAAATATGACGGTTTACACTCTAAATGGAATATGGCAAACAATTCATCATATGAGATTCAAGGTGAAGATATCGAAGGCCATCTGTTTAATTTTCATGTCAAAGAAATTTTAAAAGGGGACTCTGTAGAGAATAAAATTTTAATAAATCATAGATACTCAGAAAGCCTCGTATTAGAGGAAAGTAATGAAGTTATTGATGACAATGGAATAATTCTGAAAGGTGCTACGAAAGTGTTTACAAAAAAAGTGAAAAATAAAGATCCATTGTATATAAAACCTAATTCTGGTGACACATATATAGTTTTTTTAAAAGAGAATAGTAAACTTGAACATTTTTATCCAGCTTTAGAACCTTTTATGATTCAGTTTGATTTAAGGGATATTGCGCAACTAAAAAGCAATTTAATAGATTGGGATAAAAATAAAAATAAATATAAATTTGAGGTAAAGGTTAAAGAGAAAACTTTTTATATTGAAAATGAAATAGATTCAACCATCAAAGATAATATTAGTGGAAAAAAATTAAAGGATATTAAGGATTTTGTGAAGAGGTCTTCAAAAATGAAATAACATTTTCACAGGCTATAAATCTACCCTGCATTAAAGGATAGAATTTGCGTAGATTTAAAATAATAAATTGCATTATGAAAAGAAAAGAGCTCAAAAAAAGAGTCTAATCTTTTTTTGAGTTTTCTTTTGCATTCTTTATGCAGAATATGAATTAAGAAGATGTCTTATTTGTTCTATAAAATAATGATGGTGTATATTATTTTTTCATACTCGACTAGCCATAATAGCTTCTTTCATTGAAGAAGAAAGGAAAGAAGCAAGTGACATAACATCTATATCATTTTTAATTTCATTTTTTTCGATTCCTTCTTTAATAAGAGATTACAGGCTACAAGTTGATAGAAAAGCCGAAAAACGCCAAAGGTAAGTATGTAGAAGGAGGAACGGAGGTCATTTACGTATATGAAAAGGTGGAAGAGCTGAATGTCCCAATGGATTAGAAAGACTCAGCTAATCCTAAGTAACCATTAAAGGATGAGGATCTGAAAAAAGAAAAGCCTATATTACGAAAATGTAATGTTAGTGTAATGTTAATGGATTTTGGTAGTAAGAAGATTAGGATATAATTTTTGTGAGAAGAAATATGAGGTGAATAATATGAAACGAATAATGCTTATGTTTAGTGTTTTTGTGATGTTTACTGTGTTTTTATCGGGGTGTAACTTAAATCGACTTGGTACAGATAAATATTATGTTCAAATTACTAAGAATGGCGAACAATTAAAAGAGAAAAATGTTAATGGTGATACGACTTACCAATATAAATTGTCTGGAATTGATAAGGACGGTAAGGAAAAAGAAATGGAGTTTACAGCATTAAAAAATCTTCGTAAAGAAGCATTTTTACTTATATATTACTCTGAGGAAAAAGGTGTGAAATCTTGGGAAGAGGTTAAGAAAGATGAACTCCCTACAAAAGTAAAAGAGAAATTAAAGGTGAATTAACATATAAAATACTGACAGTTATTGTCAGTGTTTTACAGGGATAAGCACGTAATTTTGAGGTGCTTAAGTACTAAGAAGGTTTAAATTTGTTTATGTAATTGTTGTAGATTAATGGATTTCGTAATGGTTATGATATAATAAAATTCAAGTATAATAAGGGGGATTAATTAAATGATTTTTCAAAGCATGATAACAGCTATTATAGAAAAATTACAAGAGACGGTGAATCCCTATTGGATAATTGTATTTGGATCAACGGCTGAGAACAGAGAACGGGAAGACAGTGATATTGATATAGCTTATTTAAGTGACACAACTTTAGGGAACTATGAACGTTTTTTATTAGCACAGGAGTTAGCTAACATTGTTCATAGAGATGTTGATTTAGTTGATTTATCTGAAGCTTCTACAGTTTTTCAAGCTCAGATTATACATACAGGAAAGACAATATTTTGTTCTGATGAAGAACGGAAAATCATTTTTGAAATGAAAACTTTAAAAATGTATTCAAAATTGAATGAGGAACGCAAGATAGTATTCGATGATATAAAGAAAAGAGGGTCTATATATGAAGAATGAGGTTATTTTAAATAAAATTTCCACAATAGAGCGCTGTATAAAAAGAATCCAAGATGTATATGGAAATGACCCTGAAAATTTGGAGGATTACACAAAGCAAGATTCAATAATATTGAATATACAAAGAGCTTGTGAAGCGAGTATTGATTTAGCAATGCATATTGTTGCTGGGAAAAAATTAGGACTACCCCAATCTAGTCGAGAGGCTTTTGATTTATTGGTTACAGCAGGATTACTTAGCGCAGAGCTAGCAAATAAGTTAAAGGCGATGGTGGGATTTCGTAATATTGCTGTTCATGATTATCAAAGTGTAAATTTAGATATTGTTCGTCAAATTATTGAAAAACATTTAACTGATTTTAAACTATTTACGAAAGAAGTTATGGGGATATTGGAATTTTAAGCGAAAGAACAGAATAATAGAGCTAAGAAAGTAAGCAATCCTGAGAGCCACGAATTAGCTATTGATAGTAATGTTAAGAAAACGCTATATACAATTTTATACCTTACAATTTCAAAACCAAAAAGCAATGAAACTTATATGTAGAATAAAAAAGGGATCTATTTAGTAGGTCTCTTTTTTTATTTCGGAAGATATTAAATAAAAACCAGTCTCCATTCTTCACAGATAAACACACTAAAACAATATGATTTTAAAATATCAATAAAATAAATATCCTTTAACACCTATTTTTTTCCTTTTGCTGTTAACAAGTACTAAACATAATTTATAAAGTTCATTAAGGGTGGTTTTTGCTCATCCCCTCGAAAAGGGGGAATAAGAAAAAAGCAAGCTTCCCTTTTAAGAAGATTTGCTTTTTTCTAAGCTATATTCATATTCTTTGACTCTTCTACATTTGCTATGGTAAGCGCTTTTATAAATACAACATATTTATTGATTAACAAAAATATAAAACCCTTTTTCCCATCGATCTTTGAGCCATTGCAATTCTTCTTTCATATTGGGAACGTATTCGTTTGTTCGTTCCATCAATTTATAGGTTTCCACTAGTTCCAAACATCGATTTGGACTAGTAAGAGAATGAATAAAGAGCATATCACGTTTTGTTACCGATCCAAAAGAAATCCCTTCACGGCTCACCGATAATAACTCTTGAATTTCCTCTTGATCCATATTTGTTTTATTTAGGTAATTATTCATATCGATGAATGTAGTGTAACTCCATTTCATATTGTCATAATCATTTTCTTGTAGGAGCATTTCACGATAGGATTCCATATCATGTATGAGGAAATTACGAATCGCGTCTATAGAAAATTGCATGTACCAAACTTCCTTTACTGTATAGGGTATGTGTGAGTTTTGAGGTTCCTTTAAAAAAAGTATTCTCTTAATATGTAGGGAAATACTTTTTTACTTTACCATATATTTAAGCTCTTAGCTGATTTTAAAACCTGGTAATTTTGAAGGGAGAATCTTCATCGCTTCTACTGTTTTTGGATTACGACCGTTACGCTCTACAAGTTCCTGGACTTCGGATGTCCTCAAAAACCAAGTAACTGTACTTCTTCTCCATGTTGTAAAGATTTTGCGATTTGGTCCACTTCTATTTTTATTGCTGAAAACGCATCTTTTATATTAAGTTTGTTTCTTGTTTAATGAGTTCCATTTTTTCATCTATCACACCTATTATATTCCGGCAAGATTTCAGTAATCATTATAACGTGTTTGCTATATGTAAAACGAGATTCTTGCTTGCATTATCATATTTATACTAGAGAAAGTTATGCTGTCTTCAAAAATTTAATCAATATTTAAAAAATGTCAGAGAAGGATTTATATCTGATATACTGACAGGCTTGTTGTTTTTTTTATATCTTCAATGTTCTTAATATAGCTACTTTACTTGTTTTATTAATAATTTGTATTTTGAAATTCAAGGCTGATATTGATGTACATTTGCGTAAATGAATAGTTTTCTGTTGATTTTATAATAGGTGAAAAAAACGATCAATAGTTGGGGTACGGAAAGGATTCGAATTTACATTCTTTCTCAATACATATCATGGATAAATAAAGTAAAATATGGGTTGGAGCTATGTCTCATGTTGTATTAATCCTAACAATAACTAAGGGTACATAATATGCTTTCATACCTTTGAATAATTTTGTTATAGAAGGGATGGAGATTTAACTGGCTCAAATTGTTGGTATTGATAGATACCTTTGTACTGGGGCTTTAATCTATATGCGTCAGGGCCTTTCCCTAAGTCTTGTCAGGAAGTAAGGAACAGTAAGCAAACACTTATACAATATGAATAGAGGAGAGGAATGCCTTATGAAAATACGTAGTCAAATTACATGTGCAAGTCTGGCCCTTTTAATAGCTGGAAGTTCCCTGTTATATACAACACCAGCCTCAATTGTAAAAGCAGAGCCCACTCAAAATGTATCTAGTTCGTTACAAACAAATACTCAACGAGATCGTACTTCCGTCAAGCAAGCAATGCGGGATACATTGCAACTTGGATACCCGGGGATACTTGCTAAAACTTCTGAGGGTGGAAAAACGTGGGGGTATGCCGCTGGAATAGCGGATCTGAGCACCAAAAAACCAATGAAAACAGATTTTCGTTTTCGCATTGGGAGTGTGACGAAGACGTTCACCGCAACAGTTGTACTTCAATTAGCTGGAGAGAATCGCCTGAATCTAGACGACTACATCGAAGACTGGTTGCCTGGTGTCATTCAAGGAAATGGATATGATGGTAACCAGATTACTATCCGGCAGATATTGAACCATACAAGTGGTATCGCTGAATACTCAAGGTCAAAAGACGCTGATTTTACGGATACAAAAAAATCGTATACGGCTGAAGAGTTAGTGAAGATGGGGGTTTCTCTGCCTCCAGACTTTGCCCCAGGAGATGGCTGGTCTTATTCAAACACAGGATACGTATTACTGGGCATTCTTATTGAAAAAGTAACCAGAAACAGCTATGCGGAAGAGATTGAAAATCGGATTATTGAGCCACTTGAATTGTCGAATACATTCCTACCAGGCAATTCAAGTGTTATTCCAGGCACTAACCATGCCCGTGGATATGTCCAACCAGACGGAGCAAGTGAGCTAAAAGACGTTACTTATTATAACCCAAGTGCAGGTAGCTCTGCTGGAGATATGATTTCTACTGCTGACGACTTAAACAAATTCTTCTCTTACTTGCTCGGTGGCAAATTACTGAAGGAACAGCAACTAAAACAAATGCTTACTACAGTTCCTACAGGAAAAGAAGGAATCGATGGATATGGTCTTGGAATCTATGAAACTAAGCTTCCAAGCGGTGTCTCGATATGGGGACACACCGGTGGCATTCTAGGGTTTACAACTCTTGTTGGAGGTAAACTTGGAGGCAAGCATACGTTGGTCGTCAATTGGAATAGTTTGGGTAGAACTGACAGCCCTAATCCTTTTAAAAATATTTTACTTGCTGAATTTAGCAAGTAGGAAAAAAGGAAAAATTCATTGTAGTTTTCATAGTTAAAAATATACTTTTCTGGTTCAAAAGCCCCAACTTATTTTCAAGAAACATTTGGGGCTTTTTTGTTTTGGTGGCGTTTATTTTTCTTAAGCTGATGGATATGGAGTATCTGCCCTAAGTTAAATAAATTTTGACTTAAAAACAAGTGATTTTAACAACGTTAGGAGTGTTTCATGCAGCACAATGTCATTTGTGATGTATTGCAAGAAGAAAAATTACATTAGAAAAGAGCCAGAATTCATCCTGTTAAGGGTAAATCGACTCTTAATATTTAAAAGGATGGAAAAAAGAAACACAGAAGTAAAAAACCTCTGTGTTTCTTTTTGATTAATATATTTACTGAACCTTCCGGCACAGATGCTCCTTCTACCCTATTATAAAAGCGATTTTGAACGTAAGTAATTTGTAAGAAATGGGTAAGAAAAAAGAAATTTTCATTGTGTATGATAAAAATATAAAGAGGCGTGAAAGGCGGAACAGATATGACTTATATATGAAAAACGGACCAGTAACAAGAGTGTTTCAAAGAAAAGAAGTAATTTCTGTGGTTAACATATATGTGGAAAAAGAGGGATTTACCCAGGACAGAATGGCGTTTGTAAAAATAATAATTATGAAGATGATTAAGAATTCAATGTTGACCTTTTTTCATTGGTGGAGATGGTAGCTGTGTGGTTAATACGAAATAGCAAGAAACCACCTATACAATATGAATAGAGGAGAGGAATGCCCTATGAAAACACATAGTCAAATTACATTTGCAAGTCTTGCCCTTTTAATAGCTGGAAGTTCCCTGTTATACACAACGCCAACCTTAATTGTAAAAGCAGAACCTACTCAAAGTGTATCTAGTTCGTTACAATCAAGTACTCAACGAGATCGTAATTCTGTCAAGCAAGCAGTGCGGGATACATTGCAACTTGGATTCCCGGGGGTACTTGCTAAAACTTCTGAGGGTGGAAAAACATGGAGTTATGCCGCTGGGGTAGCGAATCTGAGCAGCAAGAAACCAATGAAAACAGATTTTCGCTTTCGCATTGGTAGCGTGACGAAGACGTTCACGGCAACAGTTGTACTTCAATTAGCCGAAGAGAACAGCTTGAATCTAGACGACTCTATTGAAAAATGGTTGCCTGGTGTCATTCATGGAAACGGGTATGATGATAAACAGATTACTATCCAGCAATTATTGAACCACACAAGTGGTATCGCTGAATACACAAGGTCAAAAGGCTTTAATCTTATGGATACTAAAAAATCATATAGGGCTGAAGAATTAGTAAAGATGGGGATTTCGATGCCCCCAGATTTTACTCCAGGAAAGAGCTGGTCTTATTCAAATACAGGATACGTATTACTAGGGATCCTTATTGAAACAGTAACCGGGAACAGCTATGCGGAAGAGATTGAAAATCGGATTATTGAACCGCTTGAATTATCGAATACATTCTTACCAGGCAATTCAAGCGTGATTCCAGGAACCAAGCATGCCCGTGGATATATCCAACTAGACGGAGCAAGTGAGCCAAAAGATGTTACTTATTATAACCCAAGTATGGGGAGCTCGGCTGGAGATATGATTTCTACTGCTGATGATTTAAACAAATTCTTCTCTTACTTACTTGGGGGTAAATTACTAAAAGAACAGCAACTAAAACAAATGCTTACTACAGTTCCAACAGGAGAAGCTGCACTTGGCAGATATGGTCTTGGAATCTATGAAACTAAGCTTCCAAACGGTGTCTCAATATGGGGACACGGAGGTAGCATTCCAGGGTTTGTTACTTTTGCTGGAGGCACACTTGGAGGCAAGCATACATTAGCTGTCAATTTGAACAGCCTTAATGCTGATAGTCCTGATCCTTTTAAAAATATTTTACTTGCTGAATTTAGCAAGTAGGCCAAAAGGAAGAACGGATAAATTTTATCATATTTTCATAGTTAAACAAATAAATGATGAAATTGATCACTTATCTAAGGAGGCAATTCCCTCATGAAAAATAAACTAACTGGTGTATTAGCCGCTACATTAGCGCTAACTATGATTCTACCAACAGGGGCGAAAGCATTTTCTGACAGTAAGACTACAGTTGTATCTAACACAGAAGTAGCTAGCCAAGAGCTGAAGAAGATTGCAGCAGAGAAGGCTGCGCTACTCACGAAGTCCCATGGGACGACTAGCGTGCAGTATGCGCTAATTGATAATGGCAAGCTTACTTTGTCGGGGCAGGCTGGAAAGAACGATATGGAAGGGGAACAGCCACTAACAAAAGATACTCTATACGGGATTGGTTCAGTCAGTAAAATGTATGCAACAGCGGCTGTAATGAAATTGGTCGACGAAGGAAAAGTCGATTTGGATGCTCCTGTGGTCAACTATGTTCCTGATTTTAAGATGAAAGATGGGCGGTACAAACGCATTACCCCGCGTATGTTGTTGAATCACTCCTCCGGTTTGCAAGGTTCCACGTTAAGTAATGCATTTTTATTTAACGATAATGATACCTATTCCCATGATTTCTTGTTGCAGCAATTGTCCAACCAGAGCCTGAAAGCAGACCCTGGCGCGTTCTCGGTATACTGCAACGATGGCTTTACGCTGGCCGAAATTTTGGTGGAAAGAGTCAGCGGTATGAGCTTTACCGAATTTCTACATCAACGGTTTACAGAACCCTTAAAGATGAATCATACAAAAACGCCGCAGGACAAATGGAGAAACGAAAAGCGGGCTGGACTTTATTTTCCGGCGTACCAAGGGCAGCTTCCAATTGAATCGGTGAATGTGATTGGTACGGGAGGGGTCTCTTCCACGGCAGAAGATATGGTACGATTCTCACAATTATTTATGGGACAGGGAAAAGGGATCCTCTCTGATAAGGTAGTCAAGGCAATGGAGCAAGAGGAATATAAAAAAGGAATGTGGCCGGGGGATGGAGATAATATTTTTAACTATGGTCTTGGCTGGGATAGTGTGAAACTATACCCATTCAGTGAATATGGGATAAAAGGCTTGGCTAAGGGCGGCGACACGGCACTGCAACATGCTATACTGGTCGTGCTTCCGGAACAGAAAATGGCAGCGGCTGTGTTGTCATCCGGTGGACGAAGTTCTACAAATCAACTGCTGGCAACTGAATTGCTGCTCGCGGTGCTTAAAGAGAAGGGTACAATTAAGAGCATCAAGCCGAACAAATCTTTTGGCAAGCCGGTAAAGGTCAAGATGCCTCAAGATGTGGCAAAGAAAGCGGGCTTTTATGGCAATAGCGAAACTCATTTCAAAATTGAAATTACGAAGAATGGAGAACTGTTATTACCATCTAATCGAGAAGAAAAATATGTATATACTGCGGATGGAAGCTTTATTAATGAGAAGGGTACTTCTAAGCTCAACTTTGTCACCGAGAAGAATGGAAGAACTTATTTGAGGGAGAGCACATATAAATCGACACCAGACTTAGGGCAAGGTGCGATGACTCACTATTTAGCCGAGAAACTAGAAGACAATGTGCTATCGAAGAAAACCGCTGCCGCATGGGCGAAGCGGGAAGGTGTCAAGTTCTATCTCGTGAATGAGAAATTTAGTTCTATTGAATATCTCGTACAACCGAAACTTATTACCACACAAATTACTCGTAAGGAAGGCCTGGCGGGCTATTGGGAGGGCAGAAAAATTACAGGTCCGAACACCGCGACGCATCAGCTCCAGATCCCCGTGATGAATGGACGTGATACGACGGAAACTCATTTCTATACAGAAGGCGGCAATGAATATATGGAAATGGCCGGGTTGTTATACGTAAGTGGAACCAACGTAAAACCACTTGATGCTGGCCAATCATCCAAAGTTACGCTGCAAGCAAATGGGCATGCTAAATGGTTTACGATCCCGCAAGCGGCAGCAGGAAAAAGGATGACCGTGACATTGCCATCGAAGGGTGCGTTCGCGGTGTATGATGAGAATGGAGTATGCGTCAACTTTACCATCGTGAGCGGCAATAACAAAGTAAAACTGCCGAAGAATGGAACGGTTGTAATTGCTGGGGCACCGAACTCAGAATTTGCAATTACGTTGAACTAGCTACAATTCAAGATGGATTTCAACAAAACCAGTACGACACAGGAACGGTGTTTTGCTGGTTTTGTTTGTATTTACGTATTATCTTTAAGAAGAGAGTTTCAACGAATAATATCACGCTCAAACTCTGCAAAAACAGCTATCATACCAAATCAGGGCAATCATCATTTGCTCCATTAATCTTCTTGATGTAAATACGTTCGCAGCCGGTATTATGATGTACAAGCCCTATACGATACAGGAATTATCCAAGGTGTTTCAGCTACTAAGTTTACGCCATATGGCACACTCACACGTCAACAGGCTGCACTTATGTTAGAACGAACTCTAGAATATCTAGGTGTAGAAAAAGAGTCAAATATAGGGCCCTACCCCATCGCTATCAAGCTAAGAAAAGTAAATACCCCCAGAACGAAATTTTGTGCTAACTTGTAGCAAAAAAGCTCATTTTTTTGTTTTGGGGTAATTCTGAATTCTTAAGTTGATTGGCATGTGGCGGTACCCCTGATAGGGCATGCGATAAAGTGCTATTAAATTCGAGGAAGCCAAAGTATAAAAGGGGCATTGATTGCAGCTCGAATATCTTTTACTGATTTATTGCATATAAAAGTAGCTGCACAAAAGTACAGCCACTCTTTTCTTGAAAACATTATTAGAAAAGATCAAAAGGTATACGTACCTTTTGAAGTGTTAGAATACTCCTGAAGAAATAAATAATTCTAATTATAAAGGGCAGTTAATATTAATTCGTTTTTGGTATAGGTTTTGATCATTATAAATCCAATTTTTCTAGTTTTGGGACGTTTCATTTACAGAAGATAGATAATAACAAAATTTTCTCAATAAGGAATTTACTGCTTTTAATATAATTTTTTAACAATTCATGGTATATCTATATTAAGGGGACCTTTTCGGTTGATTAGGGAGAAAGATTATAAAAATGATATGGGAGGAACAAAAAATGTCATTGAAAAAGAAATTAGGTGTTGGAGTGGTTTCAGCTGCTCTGGGTTTATCTTTAATTGGTGGGGGAACATATGCATATTTTAGCGATCAAGTGGTAACAAAAAATTCATTTGCTGCAGGTACATTGGATTTAGCTATGCAGCCAACTACTTCACTTAACTTAGAAAATTTAAAACCTGGGGACAAAATATTAAAGAAATTCAATTTAAAAAATAGTGGTACATTAGATATTAAAGATATCATGATGAAAATAGACTATACTGTAAACGATTTAAAACAAAATAACACTACAGAAGATTTAGGTAAACATATTAAAGTACAATTTCTTTGGGATTGGGATCCTGCAAAAAGCCCTGTATACGAGACAACTCTTGCAGAACTAAAATCACAAAGCCCAGAGATTGCCTCCAAAAAAGTATTTCATTCTAAGTGGACTGAAACAGGAGGATTAAAACCTGGGAAAATGGATTGGTTTTGGATAAAGTTTATATTTGAAGACAACGGAACAGATCAAAACGTGTTCCAAGGGGATAGTATTGCGCTAAAAATGGAGTTCCAAGCCAATCAAACAGATGGACAAGAAAGATAAATGTAAGAGCATAATACTGGTAAAAAGTAAAACTGAGCTTATGCCTTTTAATAATTTAAAAGAATGATTACTACATATCTATACCAAAAGCCATTGATATCAGCATTTGCGCATGATATTAATGGCTTTTGTAAGTTTAACATTTTGAATGTTTTGTAAAACTAACATTTAATTTATAAATAGAAGAAAAAAATAGCCAAAAGTCGTAGAGCGTTTAAGAGAGTAAATAACGACTCTCTTTTTTTTGCTTTTGTATTTTTATAGGTATCCATATACATTGAATAAGGAAATCCCCACGCTGCAATCAAGCTAAGAAAAGCATAAATCCCCAAAAAGTAAAATTGAGATCCCCAGAGTAAAAATCATTGTTTTTGGGTAGCATAAAACCTTAGTATGTTAGCGATGTGATGCTAACCCAAATTTGAACCCTATTCCTCAATGAATCAAACAATTTAACATGGTTAATCTCTTGTTTAAGCTATAAAGCAGATAAGAAATATATTTTCTCAACAGGATAAAAGGTATTCATCTATAAGTACTATGTATAAGGATAATAGGAAAATAGAAATAAATAATAAAGGGGAATGTGAAATGATAGCATTAAAAAATGATCGAAATGTAAAAGAAATTTCGGAAGAGAACGTAGATTTATTAAAGGTTATGGCGCATCCAGTACGATTACAAATTGTAAATGAATTAATGCATCATAAAAAATGCAATGTTACACAGTTAACGGAAATATTAAGACTCCCTCAATCCACTGTTTCACAGCATTTATCAAAATTGAGAAAAACCGTACTCCGTACAGAAAGAAGAGGATTAGAGGTGCATTATTATATTGATAATGCTAAAGCTCGTCAAATTGTAGGAATTTTGGGTCTGTAGGTTAATAATATGCAAAAAAGTTTCCTGTTATAAAGTAGGAGGCTTTTTTATATTTGTATATAGTAATTTTATTTTTGTGAGGATTACTGTGTAAATAAGAAAATATTGCTCATAGAATTTCTGTACATTTGAAAGGAGTGTAATGAGATAAGGTCTACTTATTTATTTTCGATAGAGCTTATAATTATGTTTATGTTATTAAATTTTAAAAAAGAATTGACTTCTGTTTTAGTTGTAACTATTATAGTTACAATTCATTCTGCTTTATGTAAAAATACGGTTAGTATATTTATTTAAGGAAGGTGGCCCACACATTGTCGCTCAGTCTAGAAAGTCACTAAAAGATTAAAGGTAATGCATATTCCAAACTATAGTATTTTCTGCTTTGGGGCAATAATGTGTAGCCTTATCTTTTGTTAAAAATCTTAGTTGATTTTTTTGAAAGGGTTAGTTTTGGGGAAATATAGTAAGGTAGCTCATAAAAAAACAAGATATAAAAAAGATGTACTTATATAAACCAAAAAGTTAGCTGAGAATTTTAAGTGATAGCTGGACTGGTTAATAAAAATAAAGGTAGGAGATTTAAATGAAGACGAAACAAGATAATCTTATATACGTATGGGACGCATATTGTGGATGGTGCTATGGATTTTCAGAAAGTATTAAAGGATTTTACAAAGAACACACTGAAGTGCCGTTAACAGTTTTATGTGGAGGATTATTTTTAGATGATTTACCAATAAAAAATTTCTCATATATAGAAGAGGGAAATAAAAGAATTAATCAACTTACAGGTGCAGAATTTGGTCCTTCATATCAAAAATTGGTGGAAGAAGGGACTTTTAAAATGAATTCGAAAGATGCTGCAATTGGCTTTTCAGCTTTACGCTCATTAGCGCCAAACCGTTTGTTAGAATTCACTTCGGCTATGCAAACAGCGTTTTATTATGAGGGACAAAGTCTGAGTGACCCTGAAACATATCGTAAGATTGCAATTGAGCATGGTTTGAACCCTGAACAAGTACTTGAACGTTTAAACGCTCAAGAAACAATTGTAGATGTCCAAAATGATTTTAATAAGGTTCGACAGCTTGGTGTTAATAGTTATCCTTCTTTGCTTTTACAAAAGGATAATCAAATTATCCCTATTGGTGGTGGAGTAATGACGCCAGATAAAATTGAAGCACGTTTTAAAAATTTATATTAAGGAATTTTAGGTTAAGGTATATAACATTTAATTTTTAAAGAAGGCTAGAAGTGGATGGAATTAAATCTTTCTTATAACAGTTATAGTTTCAATTTGTTTTTAAAGAGTGAGCTTCTGTCGGAACAAGATAAAAATGTGTTATCTATTTAATAACTTTAACAAAAGGAGAATAACATTCTATGTTTAAAACAATCGATACAAATCAAAAAGATGTGAAATTGACAGTGTTTAGTTCGGACGAAAAAAGTTTTATGGTCACTGCAACCTTAGTTGAGAAAGAGGGACATGCATTTTTAATAAATTCAAAATTCACTCAATCTGATTCGAAAGAAATTGTTAATTATCTGAAAAAAACAACTTATCTCTAGATAAAATCTTTGTTATTCATGGGGATCCAGATTACTACTTTGGATTAGAAAGTATTAAAGCAGTATATCCAAAAGCTATAGCGTATGCTACAGAGTCTACTGTTGAACATATTGTTCATTCTGTCTTAGGGAAATTAAAAGTTTGGAAAGATGCACTTGGAGAAAATGCGCCAAGCAACGTGGTATTACCTCAAGTGTTTAAAGAAAAATCTATTGATTTTCAGGGGTTAACATTTGAACTAGTAGGCTTAGATCATTACAGAACTAGCTTATTTAATAAAGAGCTAAAATTATTAATTGGTGGTATTGATGTATTTAACGAAATACATGTGTTCTTAGCGGATACTAGCTCAAAAGCAGCAATGGAGGCATGGATTGAAAACTTGAAAGTATTACAAGCATTAAATGCCGACATAATTGTACCGAGCCATGGATCAATCGAAAAATCCTTAAATAATCAAGCACTTACTGCGACAATAGATTATCTAAGAACTGCGGTTCAAACTTCTGAAGGAAGTAAAACTTCAAAAGATTTTGTAGCGAAACTTGAAGCAGCATATCCAGGCTATGCAAATAAAGGTGTATTAGAATTAAGTGCAAAAGTTGTAACAAAAGAAATGCCATGGGGTTAATGTAATGAATAAATATCAAAAACTATTACAACCCTTCTCGAACGAGAAAGCCCATCGCCTTTAGGCATGGGATGAAAGTGAGGTTAGATACGAAGTGCTACTAAATAACCGCAAGGTTTTTGGCACTTTAGGTATCCCAAAAGTGTGGGTATCCTTTATGTTGTAGTTTCACAATCAAACTGATACATTGTAAGCATGATAAATGATTATAGAAAAACCAAAACTACCGTTTCATTAATTAACTACCATTTTGTGTTTTGTCCACGATACAGAAGAAAGATTTTTCTTAACGCAAAAGTAGAAGAACGTTTCAATGCGTTGGTTCAAGAGCTATGTAACGAACTAGATATTGTTATTATTGCAATGCAATTTGACAAAGACCATGTTCACTTGTTCTTAAATACACTACCAACACTTAGCCCTGCTGATATTATGGCGAAAATTAAAGGAGTGACGTCGAAGCGTTTAAGAGAAGAATTTTCTCATCCCGCGCATTTTCCAAGTCTGTGGACACGTTCCTATTTTATTTCTACTGCTGGGAATGTATCAAGTGAAACAATACAACATTATGTTGAAAGTCAAAAAACGAGGGGATGGAACTTGTGACACAAACCATCACGGTTAAAGTTAAATTGCTTCCGACAAAAGAACAAAATAGGCTATTGGAACAAAGTAGTTCTGAGTATATTAAACTCATTAATACACTGGTATCTGAAATGGTTGAAGCGAAGAAAAGCATGAAGAAAAGCACAAAGGATATTGAAGCCAACCTTCCAAGTGCGGTTAAAAATCAAGCGATTAAAGATGCGAAAAGTGTATTTTCTACAAAAGTGAAAAAGAGTAAATACAGAATTGTTCCGATTCTAAAAAGACCTGTTTGCGTGTGGAATAACCAAAACTATTCATTTGACTTCACGCACATTTCAATGCCCTTTATGGTAAATGGAAGGTCAACTAGGTTAAAGATTCGTGCTTTATTAACCAACAAATACAATCGCAATTTTGAATTGTTGAAACACACGTTAGGCACACTTCGTATCACAAAGAAATCTGCTAAATGGATCGCTCAAATATCTGTCACAATCCCTACAAACGAAAAAATGGGAACAAAGATTTTAGGAGTGGACTTAGGTGTCAAAGTTCCTGCGGTGGCCATCACAGACGATGATAAGGTTCGTTTCTTCGGAAACGGTAGACAAAACAAATATATGAAACGTAAGTTTCGTAGCATTCGTAAGAAGTTAGGAGAAGCTAAGAAATTGAATGCCCTTCGGCAACTTGATGATAAAGAACAAAGATGGATGCAAGACCAAGACCACAAAGTGAGTCGTGAAATCGTTGATTTCGCAACGAATAATAATATCTCTGTCATTCGATTAGAGCAACTAACGAACATTAGACAGACGGCACGAACAAGCCGTAAAAACGAAAAAAATCTACACACTTGGTCATTCTTTCGTCAAGCGCAATTCATCGAGTACAAAGCGAAATTAGTTGGCATAAAGGTTGAATATGTGAATCCTTCTTATACAAGTCAAACATGTCCCCAGTGTTCTGAAAAGAACAAAGCACAAGATAGAAAATATAAGTGCCCATGCGGATTTGAGAAGCATCGTGATATCGTTGGGGCGATGAACATTCGCTACGCAACTGTGGTTGATGGTAATAGTCAATCAGCCTAAGAACCTATATGGTCTGTCTTAGGAGGGGTGATGGCACACCCTCATCTTGAAGGCTGTTCAAAACAGAAATGAACTGCGAACGGTTAGTCATTCAAGAATCCCATCCGTTACACCGTAAGGTGTAGGACTTGCGGCTTTAGCCGTGGGAGTGTCAAATGAAACGTATGTGTTAACTGGCGAAGGAAAATTGGATGCTTTCAAAATGTATTTAAGTGAAAATGTATCTTGGACAGAAGCTGCTGGGTTTCTATATGCAGGTACTTATATAGGTCCAGATGAAGTAGTGAAAAACGTACATGAACGTCTTGGCACGGAATGGGATAACTATAGTGCAAAAGATGAAATTTATACATTTAATAACAATACTGTTATCGTGTATGGAAAATATAGAGGAACATATAAGGAAACAGGGAAATCATTTGTAGCAGATTTTTGTCATCTTTATGAGTTTGATGAGAACGATAAGGTTAAGAAGTTTATTCAAATTGTGGACAGTGCAACTGTCAATGAGGTATTAAGGTAGAGTTAATCGTTTCTAACATACCTTGTATAAGGAGTAGTGTTAGGATAGACGAATTTTGCTAACATTACCCCTTATAGCACATTTTGGGGAAGGTTTCTCCTTCTTCAAGTATGTTATGGAATATAACCTATATGAATAGAAGAGGTAGGTATAAATGAAATTAGAGAAAAATTTAATAGTAATAATTATTTCTGTGTTTATTTTAGGAATTGTGTCGACTTTGATATTTCAAGCTTCCACAGGTAAAAACAATGGTAACGCAATAAAGAGCGAGAACGTTGCATCAGTATCAAAAGATGATGTGACAGAAAAAGAAAAGAATAAAAAAATGGTAGTAGATTTCTATAATGAGGTTTTTAATAAACATAATATCGATATTATTCCTAAATATGTAAGTGAAGATTATCAGCAACATAATCCTTTTGTTGCTGATGGACGAAAAGCCTTCATGGATTTCTTTAAGGAGGATTTTGTTAAAAATCCTAATTCCTCTGCAGAGATAAAACGTGTAGTAGTAGAAGGCGATACAGTTGCTCTTCATGTACATTCTCGTACTAATTCTCAAGATAAGGGAGTTGCTATAGTGGATATATTTCGTATAAATGATGGTAAGATTGTCGAACATTGGGATGTAATTCAAGAGATTCCAAGTGAGACAGCTAATGATAATACTATGTTTTAGGTAGAAAATATATTGGATTATTGTTTAATGCTGGAGTTGTATAGGTTCTAGAAATTTAGATGAATTATGTATAAGAAGAGTAAAATGAAGGGATGCCCTAGATATGGTACTAGGACATCTCTTTTTGTTTTAATGAGATTTAATGTATCTCATTATTAGCTTTTTGAACCATTCTCATTTCTAAACGAAGTGAAAGTGGGGTTAGCTCAAGCAACACTCATCATGCAAAGGATTCATAAATATTGAAAAATTACCCATCGAATTTGCTGCTGAAAAAGAGAATGAAAAGCCGTGGTAAAGGCTCTGGTAAGGGTTTACACAAAATACGCACAGGTTGAAAAGTAAAAATGTATACTTTTCTATCTGTAGTAATGTTACTTAATAATTACTTATTTCAATTAAATATACAAGGAAATTAAACCAGCTATAACGATTAATGGAAGGATTACTGCAAGTTTATTTTTTAGAGGGACACGTCTGTCTGGGACACCTGGATGGACAACAAAAACGAGTAAAACAATCGCTCCAATAATACCTAAAAGTATGTTAATGGTAATCATCCTCCTATGGAACATCCTTATCAAGATTATAGCACAGTTAAATACTGTTTTAGGGTACGAGTGTTAAATTTGATAAAATATCCCATTCGAGGGGGGCCCTATATCTTTTCGCAAGTTGATGGGGAAAGTGAAAAAATAGAAGTATCTCTAAAGCAGAGATACTTCTATTTTTATATTTCGGTTAATAATTTGAACTTCATTTTTTGGGTTTACTATTGATGCGAATGTAAGTGTAGATGGTTCAACACAATATAAAGTTCACAATAGCAAAGGAAAAACGTACTATGTAACAGCAAATGAAGCTTTTGTATATATGAAGTAAAATAAGAGCTGTCCTTAATTGGGCAGCTCTTATTTTTTATAGGCTAAAAAGGGGGGGGGCACCTGGGCTAAATGGATTGCCTGGAACTCGCGTGAAATGTCGAGCACGGTATTCCCTTGCTGAATCACGCCGACAAAAATAATGCCCGATGTGTTTACGATAATTGGGAAATACAGGTCAGTAGGATAGAAAGAATAGACCGGCTGTTCAGGGTCACCCGGAGTCGTCACCCGAACTACGTAAACAGGGTCAACTGGCAAGGTGTGGGTCTATTGGGTGAAACACCCTTACGCTAAACAACTGCCGAGGTGGAATCGTAAATGTAACCGGTCCAACAAACCGATTGACTCCTTCAGGATCGCAATAGATACACCCGTCGTCACCGGTGCGTACTTCATCGTCCGAACCGCTGTCGTTAACTAGTTCTCAGCAAAGATATCCATAAGAAGGGTATACATCACCATCACAAGTATCTTGGTAATTCTGTACCGCTATAGTTACAGTTTGTGGTTTGTCTGTATGATTAAGTGCAGAAACTTGAATGAAGCCCGTGTCCGCATTACGGAATAAAGGGCCTGATGTATACGTTTGGTAGCGAGGCTCACATTGACATTCACAGTCGTATTTTTTATGCTTCTTCCGGTAGTACTTATGTGACCAATCGTAATAATAGTTTGAGATATTAAGCATGTACCTCCTTTTTAGTACATGTTATGTGAAGAGTGGGAGGCATGATTTGACAGTAACATGGGGTTTGTGCAGATAGTGAGGAGGGAAGAAGTGAATAGAAAAAACCATCTCAAATAGAGACGGCTTTTTTAGTGTTATCTTTTTGATGCTCTATATCCTGCAGCTTGTGCTTCAGCTGCTGAACAAAACATTTCTTCAGCATTCGTTTTATCATAAAACTGTTGACCAGGCATATGATAAATCTTTTCGCCTTTACTATTTTTATTACCTTTAATATTACATGTACCATTCTGTTCTGATGCTTGATTTGTTTTTTGCTGAGGAGTTGCTTCTTTTTGTTTATTTTGATCTTGTTGCTCTTGTTGTTTCTTTAACTCTTGTTGTTTTTGCTGTTCTTCTCGTTGCTTCTGAAGTTCTTGTTGTCTTTTTTGTTCAGCTTCTTGTTGCTTCTGAAATTCTTGCTGTTTTTTTTGTTCAGTTTCTTGTTTCTTTTGCTCTTCTTGTTGTTTTTTCTCCTCTTCTTTTACTTCCTCTGATTTTTTGGATTCCTCTTGCTTAGTAACAGTAGTGGCTTTTTCAGTTTTATCATCATCTGAACCTTTAGTACAAGAACCTATTAAAATAATTAATAAAATAATAATACCTAAACACCCAAAGCATCCGCACCCTCGGCGTTTTTTCTCTTCTTTCTCATTTGCTGACTTTGCCATTTTTATCCCCCTATGTACTGTAAATTCAGCATTTAGTATATCAGATATTGAAAGGAAATTTTACATAAATTTTATTGATAAAAGTAACTTTTGTAAGAAACACTATCTCTATGGAGGTGTGTCTATGTTATATGTTTTTCTAATCATAACAGGAGTACTTTACATTTCATGGTATGTCTACAAAAGAAGAAAAGACCATCATTTATACCAGCTCATCGCGCGTTTTAATAAAGATGAAGAGTTTAAACGTACTTTAGCAATGGGGCTTTATTATCGATTTATGAAGCCATTAGAAAATGAAAAGGGCTCATCAGTATTTATACGTCAAACACCGTTGGAATTTGAAGCATTTGTTGCTGATGTAATTGAAAAGTATTATGGTGGTTCTGCATTAGTAACGGTAGCTACAGGTGACTATGGTGTAGACTTTGAACATACGGTAAACGGTGAATTATATCTTGGTCAGGTGAAGTGTTTGTGTAGCGACATGTCCTATAAAGCAATTGCTCTGGTGCATAGTAACATCGCGAAAAAAAGGGCAAAAGGCGGTTATGTAGTATCAACAGGTGGTTTTTCAAAAAATGCAAAGCACTATGCTGAAGAACTGAATGTACAGTTAATCGATGGATTGAGATTGGCTGAAATGTATATGGATTCTATTGAGGGACATCCGTTACCTCAATACGTGCTAAACCCTGCTAGTAATTAATCAGCAGGGTCTTTTTCTTGTACCTCGTATAAATCATCGACTCTACAATCGAATATTTTTGCTAACTCAAATGCTTTGTCTACTGGAGGATAAGACTTGCCAGTTACATAATTACTCATTTGATTTTGGCTTATATTTAATTTCTGTCTTATAGGGGAGAGATACTGGGCGGAAATAGAGAAGTTTTAGTAGATTTGTTTTATTTTGGAATTAGTTTGAATGAAGGGGAGAATTTGCTAAATTCACTATGTTGCTCATTTCCTTCTTAATTCATACTTGCTTGATAAGATGAAAATTCTTTATACGTTTTTCTTTTCCATTGCCATAAGCCATTATTTTGATCGAATTCACCATAGTAATGATTGTAATCAAGTTTGTTCCCAGTGTTTTTATTAAAATTATTGCTAATAAAAATACGGCTATTACTTGCATAAATGTGGTAATTAGTAATTACATTGTTCCGGATATCTTAATTTAATTCGATTTGGCCACTCTCTTGATCTATTGTGTCATTTTTATAAATAGTATTGTTCGTAATTGTGTTATTTTCAGCATATCCTTGCTGGCTGTCATATCCACCAATTGCAATGCCGCTCATTATATTGTTGGATATTGTATTTCCTCTAACAGTAATTTGACTTGCTCCTTTTCCTGCATGTTCGCTAGCTACTTCAATACCGAGGTCGTTTTCATAGCTTTGATTTTGCTCAATGATAATGTCTTTCCCACCATCCACGTAAATACCATCAGCTGAATATTCATTATAACTAGGATTATTGATGGATGAATTGTGATGGCCAATATTGTTACGAACAATTCCAATGTTGTTATCATGTACTTTGTTATTGGTAACTTCAAAAGAATCTACATTACCATTCACAGCAATTGCTTCACTTAGTCCTAATTTCAAATTTGCTACTTCGTTATTATCTTAGACAATATGATTTAAATTATTTTGTGCATGAGAAGAAGTACCATAGACAGCTATACCGTGTGCATTTCCATTCTTTACATTCGTTTCTGTTCAGACTGAAGATAATAAATTTGAGGGTGTTTTAGGCTGTGTAACAATTAATGAGAAAGATGCTCCAGTAAATTACTTTCCTACAAAAAGTATGGAACTACAATTTTGTGTCGAGGACATGGTGGGGTAATTTTGCATCAACACATCATAGATCAACTGATTGATAGAGGTATTTATAAATCCAAGGACGGGCTTCGAGATTTGTTCGAATGCTCGTTTGAGGAGTTAGTGGAAATGTTGGAGGGAGAAGAGTGAGCTTTAAAAAGGAAATGGCAATTATTTTAGTCAGCTGGCTTTTAATCGGTGTGACTATATTCTTATTAAAATACAAACTTGGAGTGAACTTATAATGATTCAGTTACACACAATTACATCTGAAGAGAAGAAACAAAACTTTGATATTACGTGACTATTTGAAATGCAAAAAGAACTGGATAAACGAATTGGATATAAAGGAAATGACAAAATGGATATGTTATTTCGTGCATTACTGGTGGAGATCAGTGAAGCATGGAATGAAACTCGAGCGTTTAAGATGTGGAGCACAGGATTTGGAGTTCCTAAGAATGGACTATTAGAAGAGTTAATTGATGGTCTCCATTTTTTCATGAACATTGTAATTGAATTAGATAAATGTACATGGAGACATGAACTTATTCCATCGTTCAGTATGCAATCAATTATGAGAAAAGATACGAGCAATGTAAATATGCTGTTCGAATGGTACATGCAAGATGTGTTGACTGCAAAAAGGGCATGGTGTCAGTACAGAGATTTAACTACAACAATGGGGCATTTGAGAAGAGCGTTTGGTATTTTCTTTCGTATTTGCTATTTGTATGGATTTACTTATGAGGAAGTTATTGATTCTTATAAGGAGAAGAATGCGGAAAACTTTGATAGGCAGGATAAAGGATATTAATCAAATTTGAATTTTATTAAAAAATTGGACTAAAAGCATCGATAATGAGATGGGAAAAAGAGCATCATCACTGAAATAAAAAAGCCCTGCACACAGGGCGTATAAAAAGATACCTTAGCAATAACGACGATTAGGGGGACGTATTAGCTAAGGTATCGGTATAGGTGATTGCACACTAAGTATGCAATCAGGAGCATTGTTGAATGTATTGGGTTATTCAACACGTTCAGAATAACACGAAATTTCTGCTAATTAATCCGGTAAATTTATCCTAAAAATATTCGGTAGGATTTTTAGGTCTAAAATATGTTCATAAATTATAACAAAAGCGTTATTTGTGCGACACGTTTCCTCATAAGTGTGCAAACACGAAATAGGAGGGTTATCAGTTTGATAACAACAACTGATTGACTGAAAGTAGGAATGAAAGCCGTCAGGTTGAGCTGAAACTACTTATCTGATACTCCTACATGCAAGGCGTGATAGTAGTCACAAATTGTATGAAGCTAGGTGAAGTCGGCTGAACAAAACCTAAGTGAAAAATCATATGGTGATGGATAGGTCGGGATGCTACAAAATATCTATGGTGAGAATGTCCAGATGGACTGGCGAACTTGCGAATGTACGGGTCTAAACGCTTAATACATTAGAAATGTGTATGTCGTCAATGACGACGTTATCTACCGAAAAGTAAGAGTAAATGATATGAAATTTGGAACATCTAACGATGAAGGTGTAAAGATAACAGGCTTAAAGCAAGCATCTAAGGATATATGTATAGCTAAGTCAATTGGAACGTGGTAAGCAAGAAACTGTCATCAACGCCTACTAGCAGACAGGTGCACATAAGGTCCTAACGAACTGAAATTGCTTCATTCTTGTGAAGGTGGGGACATAGTACCGAAGAAGCATGTAATAAATGTGGAGGGATAGTCCCTAGTCTTGTTCTTTGAAAACTAAATCAATTAGATGTAACTCACAGGATCGAGTAAGATGATGTGACCTTTCGTAAGAAAGGGGAATTAATACGTTGGTGAGTACAACATTGTTTGTAATCTAGTTGCTTTAGTATAGAAGAATAAGATGGGGCGCTGTATGCGATGAAAGTCGCACGTACAGTGTTAAGCGGGGGAAAAGATGGAGATAACTTCAAAGTCATACCTATCGCAACTGTACAAGAATCTTTACAATTTTACGCAGAAACAGCAGGCAACCGATTAAGTTACCTGCTACGTTCTTGCACGGCACGGAGGAGCGCTTTCCGTTTTGAAAGAGTGAAGCCGGGGAGAGATCGGCTTGCAGGTAGTATGTGCAATACAAAAAAGATTATTCGTAAAGGGGAACGGGAAATGAACAAGGATATTCAATTTTTAAAGGAACTGCAGCAGGAATTAAAAACACAGGAAATTGATTGCCAAGCAGCGCCACGCTTTTGGACTTTAATGGATTATAAATGGGTTGTAACAGCAGAAGGGCATCATGACAGAATATCTTTATTCTTTATGGATGATTGCAAAGCTGTAATTGTTGAAGAGTATATTGAAGACATTATTAGTGGTCAACTAGAACATGAATTGACAGAAGAACGGATCGAAGAATTAAAAGAAATGCGCGAATACGAATCAGAAGAAGGTCTTGTTGAGTGGATTAAAGAGAATATCGATGATGATTGCTATTTGATTTACGAAGAGGAAGTATCCTTTATTGTTCAAGATACGATGTTCCTAACAAAAGAAGATGCTAAAAAACATATTGAGGACAATGGGCATCATTACACTAAACAAGTTCACACATACGCAATGACAGCTTGGAGATCACCAAAAGTAGAACGATTGTTGAATATATTAGAAATAATTGATTGGGAGTCAATTAGTACAAAATAGTTATTTTGGAGGGAAAGAGAATGAGAGAGATTAAGTTTCGTGCGTGGGATAAAGAAAAACAATTTATGTTCACTCCTACTGAAATTGAAATAACGCAAGGTGAAAATTTCGGTAAATGGGATAAATGGCGTCCTATGGCATGGAGGGACGATTTGCCTGAAGAAGGTTCAGGCGGTATTGGTCGAGCATTAGGTGATGAATGTGAATTAATGCAATACACAGGATTAAAAGATAAGAACGGAAAGGAAGTTTATGAGGGCGATATTTTAAAAGAAAAAGACATTATTACTGAGGTCGTTTTTCATGACTACCAATGGAAAGAAAAGTTGATAAGTAGTCCACGTAATCATTTGAAAAATTATTTTCCGTTTCGGGATACGTTACCTTTTACCGCAGAGGTGCTAGGTAATATTTATGAAAATTCAGAGCTACTAAAAAAATAATACAAAATCCTTATTTTAGAGAAAGGGATTGTCTGAGATGAGTTTCAGCTAGGCACTAAATAAAATAAATGAAGATGTATATGCAAGCGAAGAAAATGCTAAAAATTATTAAACCAACAAAAGCAAACGTTTTAGCTGTACCTTTCGGAGCAAAAATAGCTAAAACAATTGAGATAGGTATCAAAATTAAAAAAGGACCGGCAAAATACAGATTGAAAAATAAGAATCCAGTTAAAAACATTGAAATGAAACCGAAGTATTCTCTCATTTCGTTATCCTTTCTCGAAAAATGAATTATACAGATTATACCATGCATGAGGGAAGTGAATCAAAGTGATTTTTTAACAAAAACGCTATTTGCGCGATACGTTTCCTCATAAGTGTGCAAACACGAAATAGGAGGGTTATCAATTTGATAACAACAACTGATTGACTGAAAGTAGGAATGAAAGCCGTCAGGTTGAGCTGAAACTACTTATCTGATACTCCTACATGCAAGGCGTGATAGTAGTCACAAATTGTATGAAGCTAGGTGAAGTCGGCTGAACAAAACTTAAGTGAGAAATCATATGGTAATGGATAGGTCGGGATGCTACAAAATATCTATGGTGAGAATGTCCAAATGGACTGGCAAACTTGCGAATGTACGGGTCTAAACGTTTAATATATCAGAAATGTGTATGTCGTCAATGACGACGTTATCTACCGAAAAGTAAGAGTAAATAGTATGAAATTCGGAACATCTAACGATGAGGATGTAAAGATAGCAGGCTCACAGCAAGCACCTAAGGATATATGTATAGCTAAGTCAATCGGAACGTGGTAAGCAAGAAACTGTCACTAACGTCTACTAACAGACAGGTGTATATAAGGTTCTAACGAACCGAAATTACCTTATTCTTGTGAAGGTGGGGACATAGTACCGACGAAGCATGTAACGAATGTGGAGGGATAGTCCCTAGTCTTGTTCTTTGAAAACTAAATCAACTGGATGTAACTCACAGGATCGAGTAAGATGATGTGACTTTTCGTAAGAAAAGGGAATGAATACATTGGTGAGTACAACACTAAGTTTGTAATCTGGTTGCTTTAGTATAAAAGGATAAGATGGGACGCTGTATGCGATGAAAGTCGCACGTACAGTGTTAAGCGGGGGAAAAGATGGAGATAACCTCAAAATCTTACCTATCGCAACGGCAGAAAGGAGGGTGAAGATGGAACGAATTGAAGCTGCTGAAGAATTACTTGAGGAGATGAAGGAATGCTTTTTGAACGGAACATCATTAAGAGTTGAAGCAAATGATTTTAATCTCGTATCTTGGTTGATAGAAGAAGTGAAGCGTAAAACCAAATAAAAATTTCATTTTGTAGAAATAAAAACCCTAGTTTCCTAGGGTAATGGTATAACAGCTCAATATATTTTATTCTTTTGTATTTTAACGTAATATTACGTTGGAAACATCAGGTAAATGTAACCAATTGTAGAAAAAGAGCAGCTAGCAAAAGCTAACTGCTTAATACAGAGAAGAGAAGAACTACAGGGACAGTTAAATGAGTTCTGGCTTATCGCCTGTGTATAGTATTTGCGAATTATTAAATTTTATTCAGGAGGAATGGATTTGAAAAGATATCGCGTTGAATTTACTGAAACTAAATCTTATGAAGCATTTGTGGAGGCACCTGATTTAGATAAAGCAATTGATAAAGTACGTAATGGTCTTGTGGAGGATGAAGAACTAATTGAAAAAGATGTACTTACAGAATAAGAGCAGCTAGCAAAAGCTAACTGCTCAGTCTTGAAGAAGATTTAAATGGTTACAGTACATTAAAGATGGGTTATCTATAGTATGGACGGGATATTGAGTTTTATTCAGGGGGGAGAAGGAAGTGAATAAATTTAAGCTGTCCCAACTTGATTTTGGTCTGCAACATCAGCATCAAATGTGTTTGTTGCACTAACACCGCTAAAAGTATTGACAACAAAACCAACATTTGATGCCCCTGAACCATTATAAGATTTTGTATTCTCTTTTGGAGAAACGTTATAAAAATCGCCTAAGTTGAAAGAACCAGCACTATTTTGTACGACAAGGTTTGCTACAACTGTTGGCATAGTATTCACCTGCTTTCCTAGAAAGTATTTAAATTAGCATATGGTGTATTCGTCTAGAGGTTCATTTGGATCTAAGAATTCGAAGTTATGGCTTATGAAGATTTTAATAAAATAAACCTTTTAAAGAAATGGAGATTAATAAATGGGGAAAAGTCAAAGAGATAAAGGAATGAGACGGGAGAGGGAATTTGCTAGTTTGATAGGTGGTGCTCGTGTACCGCTTTCTGGTGCAATGGACGGGTATTCAAATGATGTGAAGGGTTTTAGGTCTTGAATGGGATGTAAAAGCGAGGAAAGAAGGATTCAAGACGTTATATAACTGGTTGGAGGATGAGCGTGAACAGCCAGATGCACTAGCGATAAAAGCGGATAGAAAACCGTGGTTGGTAGTTATGCCGTTGGATACATTTTTGAAAATGGTGAAGGAGTAGGTTTATGCTTTTTTCTATTTGCTTCAAGAAGTTTTAAGAGTCTTTGAGGTTCTGGTGCAAAAATCGCAAGACTCTTGCAAGTAATCTCCTAAACTTGGACATACTGATAGTATGACTCTAAAAAAGGTGCGTGATCAGTATGGAAAAAGAAAATTTATTTAAATGGAAGCATTATCAGCCTGAACTCATCTTATTAACAGTAAGGTGGTACCTACGGTACAATTTGAGCTTCCGTAACCTGGTGGAAATGATGGAGGAAAGAGGATTATCAATTGCTCACACAACAATTATGCGCTGGGTTCATCAATATGGACCTCAATTAGAAGAGAAAGTACGACATCATCTTAAATCAACAAATGACTCGTGGAGAGCCGATGAAACCTATATTAAAGTAAAAGGTCAATGGATGTACTTATATCGTGCGGTTGATTCAGAGGGCAATACAATTGATTTTTATCTAAGTAAATCAAGAGATAAACAAGCAGCCAAGCGCTTTTTCAAGAAAGCCTTGGCTTTTTCGTATGTTTCTAAACCTCGCGTGATAACAGTAGATAAGAACCCTGCTTATCCTGTAGCGATTCAGGAGTTGAAAGAAGAGAAACATATGCCTGAAGGCATGCAACTAAGGCAAGCTAAATATCTCAATAATATAGTGGAACAAGATCATCGATTTATTAAAAAGCGAGTTCGTTCGATGTTAGGATTGAAATCCTTCCGCACAGCTACATCCATTATTTCTGGAATAGAAGCTATGCATATGGTAAAAAAAGGGCAACTTATTTTACTGGACAAGTCTGTCCAAAATCAAGTGAAGTTCATCCATCAACTATTTGGAATTGTTGCTTAAGACTAGATTCCACTAGGAAACTTTTCGCCTCTTTATATCTTTCCTAAGTATTTGCACCAGAACCATATTTACTTTTGTGGGAGTTCGAAGATTTACAATAAAAGATATTATATGAATAGGAGTACAGCGAATTTATTGAAATATTAGGCGACAGAACAGATAAAATTTCTAGGTAAAATACGTGGATTAATAAAAGAGCTAACTTTACTCTTGATAGGGTAAAATTGGCTCTTTTTATCGTGGCTTGCTTAGCGTGGATTTTTTCCGAAATGCTGGCGGTACCTCTTTTAGAATTCCAAAAATCCATTTTGGAACCTGCACTTTTGTATGTCTCAGCTTTCACATTCATTTCTTGTATCCCTAAGCTCATCATGCCTATTAATGCGACTATCGGTATGATTTTTTCATAAATTCCCCTTCTTTCCATGATAGTTTCCTATTATAAAATAAATCACTGTTGTTACAGAAATGTGACAATTTCAAATAGGGGCACGGCAAGAATTCGTTTTTTTTGAGCCACTCACCATTTTGTCACATTCCTGTCACAATGTATTTGTAGGATAGAAATACAAAAAAGGAGGTTTATAAGTATGAATAAAAAAATGAACAAGCTAGTCATTCCAATTTTGATGAGTTCAATGTGTCTTACATTACCATCCCTGAGTTATGCGCAACAAAAGGATTTTACAACAAAGGGACAAAGCGTGGTTTCTCAATACAAAAATTTCACTTTTGATGTGAATCCTGAAACGGGTGAAATTTTTGTGGAAAAAGATGGTGTAAGAGAAAGTGCTTCCTTACCACTATCGAAGAAAAAAATAACAAATCTAATAAAAAAAGATGATTGTATATCATGGAGTTATCCAGATGACCAAATAGATGTGAAGATTGAAAAGAAAGAGTCTTATTTAAATATTAAGTTAAAATCTACTAAGTCTGAAGGAGCTAATGAATTTACATGGCCTAAAGTAAGTGCGGACAGCTATACGTTACCATTATGGGAAGGAAAAAATATACCTAGCAATGATCCAAACTGGAAAGAATATTTAAAAGATCAAGAGATGTCATTCATAGAAAGTTTTTCTATGAGATTCTTTGCATTGAATAAATCTAATTATTCCATTATGTATATAGCTGAAAAAATGTATAACGATAATATTCATTTCACTGCTGATTCCGATATACAGTTTAGTTTTACACATCAATATCCTTCTATTAATAAGAATAAAGAATATGGATTCAGATTGTATCTAACTGATAAAAACCCTGTCTCGATGGCAAATATTTATAAAAATTATATAAAAGAACAGGGAGAATTTAAGACACTAGAAGAAAAAGCAAAAACAAATCCGAACATTAAAAAATTATATGGTGCTCCTCATATTTATTTTTGGGACCACAGTGGGATTTCAGTAGAAAATATCAAGTGGGATAAATTCACACAAAAAATGGATGAGCCATTTACAAATTGGATGGCACAGTTGTTACAAGAAAATACGGAAGATGGCTCAAAAGATTTTGAAACTGTTATGCAAGATATAAAGAATCAAAAAGCTATCGATAAAAGCCAGCAAAAAGTAATAGTTAATGCGATAAATCAGGTATTAATATTAGAACAACTTTATAATAAAGATATTTTCAGTAATCCAGATACTGGAATGGATGAATTGTTGAAAAAAGGAATCCAAAACTTAAGTGAACAAGAATTATATACACTGAACAAAGGATTAATTAAGAGTAAGTTAACAGAGGCAGTGGATGAAGTAAGTAGATGGGAACAGAAAGAAACAACAGATGTTTTAGTTGATATGAAGAAATCGAATGTTAAAAAAGCATGGATAGGTTTACCTAATTGGGCTAATGGATTAATGAATCCCAAAATGGTAGAAGAAGCAAATAGAATGGGGTATTTAATCGGTCCTTATGATTCATACCACTCGATTCATGAAGTGGGAAGTAGAGAGTGGAATACAGCTTCGTTTAAAGATAAAACTTTATATGAAAACGCTACAATATCGAATGAAAAAGGAGAAAAAGTAGGAGGATTCTTAGGAAAAGGAAGAAAGTTAAATCCAACTTTATCCTTACCTAGTGTGCAAGAACGTGTAGGTGATATTTTACAAAATAATATACCGTTTAATTCTTGGTTTGTCGATTGTGATGCTACAGGTGAAATTTATGATGATTATTCTCCAAATCACATTACTACTCAGGAGCAAGATGTAAAAGCAAGACTGCAAAGAATGAAATATATTAGCGAAGAAAAACATATGGTAGTCGGATCAGAAGGTGGGAATGACTTTGCTAGTAATATAATTGCCTTTGCGCATGGAATAGAAACGCCTGGGATTTGGCCCGACTCTGATATGAGAGATAAAAAGAACCCATATTATGTAGGCGGATATAAATCCACTTCACCAGATGGTGCTATTCCAGAACTGAATGGAAAAACCATACCTATTAAGCCTATTTATAAAAATATTTATAATAATCCTGTATATTCAATTCCGTTATATAAACTTGTATATAATGATTCAATTATTACGACTCACCAATGGTCATGGGGAAGTTTTAGAATTAAGGATGAGATAGGAAATAGAATGTTATCTGAAATGTTGTATAATGTACCACCTTTATATCATATTGATAAAAATGAATGGGAGAAAAGTAAATCCATCATTACCTCTTATTTGAAAGTATGGTCTCCATTTCATGAGAAAGCCGTAACAAAACCAATGACTAATTTTGAAGTATTGTCTGAAGATCGGCAAGTTCAAAGTACGACATTTGGAAATGACATGAAAGTGATTGTGAATTTCTCAAACCAAGATTTCACATATGACAATGAGAATATAAAAGCAAAAACAGCTATAGTATATGATGGGAAGAAAAAGAGTATATTAGAAGTTCCAAAGTACTAAGATACATGACATGGTTTTTGCTGTGAAATAAGGTCGTACTATTTTGAATAAAATTTAACTGTTTGCAAAAAAAGTTGCACCGTTTTGCGTCATTAGATAAAGCTGTCACGGTAAAACCCCTGAGTTTTGATCAAGCTTTATTCCAAACCAACACAAAAAATGGCTTCTGTGTTTTGAAGTCCCTTTTTATTTGTAATCAGGATTTTTGAAAGGTTTTTGAATTTCATAGAAATCAAACGGGATATAAAGTAAATGTTATAGTTTTGTATATTAAAGGTTATTTATGTTATTTAAACTATATTTTTACGAAGGTACTAGAGGGAGTGCCATCATGTATAGTGTGGTTGAAACTGCAAAAGAGAACAATTTAAGTCCTTATCATTCTCTTCGATATTTGTTTGAAACACTCCCCAATATCAATTTAAACAATTATGAAGAGAGATCTGTGTTGGATTCTCTTTTCATTGGTCTTAGTTATGGGGGAACCCTAGTGTTGTGTTATAACCCTGAAATATTGACATATCTAGGCGGACCTATAGATTTCAGTTAATTATATGAAATGAAAAATCAAGTCGTTATTTTGGGGATTCAAACTACCATTATTTAAACTATTATTCACACTAAAAGAAGTACAAGGAGGAAGGTATATCTATTAAAATAGTGAGATATACCAAATTATAAATGAATATTAAATTTAACAAAAAAGTAGTAGCATTAACAGCAGGCTTAACGGTATTATCTTCACCATTGGCATCATTTGCAGAGGAACAACAATTAGTAAACAATAAGCAACCTACAAGCGTTCAGGAACAAGATAAAACAGGCCAACTTCAAGCATCAGATGAACAGGCTTTAAAAAGTATTGAAGCTAGTTTTGAAGGGGTAGACGGACGTGGTGGAGGTACTATCGATAATAAGAAAGCAGACAGTCTTCAACGTTCAGAAGGTATTCATGAAGAAAC
>NZ_PCOH01000035.1:0-45157 GCF_002976445.1 Bacillus sp. MYb56 | reverse complement strand
TAAACACTCTTCATTTATATTGTATTTCACGCTTGACATTTCATAGTTGGTCTTTAATGTTCTTTTACCTATCTACTCGACTCCCGAACTACCTTTGCTACATGAATAGTCAAATAAATCATTTCATTTGAAGTTAAATAATGTCCGTATTTCTTTTGGATAAATAGTTGAATCTTTGAAACACATTCAAACTCCTTCACATACTTATTTTTAATAATCTCAAATAACTCTTCATCAGATTCATCACTGTATGTGCTATTCTTAATTAGCCGGGAAGCGAAAAACTTTAAATAGCTAATAAAACGATAAAAGGAAACCGATTCTTCTATAATCTCAATACCAAAATGAACCCTTACAATTGTCAGCACTTCTTGAATCAACTGTGTGATCTCATGTACGATTGGCTGTTCTTTATGCAACTGAGCGTTTACAATATGAAAAGCAATAAAACCCGCCTCATCATCAGGTAAACGAATGTGCGTCTCTTTTTCAATAATATCCAGTGCTTTCATTCCAATATTAAATTCATCTTTATAAAATCGTTTTATTTCCCATAGCAGTGCATTTTTAATCTGAATTCCTTCTTTAATCCTTTGAATTGCATTATGCGTGTGATCACTCAATGAAATATAAATACCTTCATTGAGTTTTTTACCTAATTTTCTTTGAGCATATCCAATAATTTCATCTGAGAGTTTCATATGCTCAATGGGTATGTTATTTAGCAGTTCTTGTAATTTATTAGATATATCTTGATTGGCTATGCGAAAAATTTTGTTTACCTTACTTTCATCAATCACATCACCTTTTGATTTTTGATAGCCTATTCCTTTTCCCATAACAATTATCTCTTTTCCATTTTTATCCTCCGTAATAACGACATTGTTATTTAGATTCCTTTTAACTTCCATATATTTCACTCCAATCAAGGATATTTTAGTATGGATTCATCATATATTATTCCGATATAACATAAAAAAGCCCATCCATTAAAATGCATAGAAGTACCTAAAAACTTCTCTGCACACTAATGAATAGGCTTAGCTTGTATTAAAACAATTACTACCCAATTCCATTGATATACGTACATAATAGCCTAAATTTAAAATTTCGTCAACGCCGTTAATAGCACAAATCTACAAAAGGAATACTACCGACAAATCGTCTTAATCTGTACGCCTAAGTTTCTGAAAACCTAAATAACCCCGAAATTTTGATGTTGTTGTTTGAAGTGTTGTATTTTCTCCCTATAATGATTTAAAACCTTTGATACTTGTTATATCGAATTTTAGAATTGAGTCTGAATAAGTATGGAAAGGTTTAGGCGAAGATTAATTCCCTGTACTACTGTTTATGCAATTTCCAATAATAGTTAAAACTACTGGATATAATACTGGTCCTAAAGTAAGACAAATGTTTAAAAGCATAATAATTTTATATAATGGTTTATAATTTTGATTACTACGATTCACAAATATTAAAGTCGCTAATGTTACTATTGTAATTACATGTAATAACAAAATTATTAACCAATAAATATCATTATAGTAAGATTCCATTTTCCTAGTAGTTGGTATGCTATACCCACTATTATTCCTAATACAGCAGCATTAAAGGAAATAAACAAAGTTCTTTTTAGTATTTTAGGAAATATTGTGTAATATACTTTTTTATTATATAAATCTATTAAAATTGCCAAAGATAGATATGCCAGTAATACTCCTATCCAACTTAAGACCCAATCTTGATTTCCTTTTAAATTAAATAGAAGAAAAATTATCCCTCCTACCGCAAAAATTAAGGAGATGATTATGTTATTTAATGCTGATTTCATGATGCTTTCACTTCCTTAAACAATTTTTTATCTTGTATTACAGGATTTTACGAATAAAGCAGTCTAACTGTTTAATTACTTTTTCATTTCTGCGATAATAAGACCACTTGCCCACACTTTTATTCTCTAGAAGGCCACACCTTTGCAGCAATGACAAATTACGAGAGGTCGTTGATTGAACTAAACCTATTTTATTTTGTATATCCCCTGCACAAACTCCTCCTGGAAAGTCTTCTCCTCTTTGATTAGGAAATTGAGGAGGAAAGTTTTTTTCTGGATCTTTCAGTAATTGTACTATCCTCAATCGAGTTGTATTTGATAATGCCTTAAATAAATCTGTAAGTTGTTCATCACTCATTACTTGTTAATCCTCCGTAAATTTCAATTTTCTTTTCATTTATAACTAAATACGTTTAAAAACTCATGTATTAATGGCATAGTAAATATTCAATATTTGATTTGTTTAAATTTCATTTTCAACAATTGAATTTTTGATTCTGCTTCTCACTGAAATTATTAATTAGCTTTCAAAAAATTGTTATCTTATTTATGAAGTATATGCTTTTCGTATTGTACTTCTTTCTTAACTAAAGGATCACTTTTACCAATAATTACACAGATGACAACAATAAAAGCTAAGAAAATTGTTAACCATGTAATAGATTCACCTAAGAATAAAACAGAAAAACCAATCATTAAAAATGGCTGTAAATATTGCAACTGACCAACTTTTGCAATACCACCTAAAGACATGCCGCCATACCAAGCAATATAAGCTAAAAATTGACTTACGATGGCTAAGTAGAATAAACTAATCCAGGCTTCTATAGGTGCTTGGAGCATATCACTGGATATACTTAGTTCAACAGGAATTATAAAGAATGGGGCACCAATTAAATTCGCCCATGCGATTACTTTCCAACTTCCAAACTCCTTTGAAAGTTTTCCACCTTCTGCATAGCTTAATCCGAGAATTAATACAGCTGCTATTAGTGCTATATCAGCCATTTGTAATTGGCCTAAGCCTAAGTAAAAGGCATAAAGAATAACTGTTATCGTACTAATACTACTCGAAATCCAATAACGCTTAGAAAGTCTCTCACCTCCACGCCACATTGCAAATCCAGCTGTCGCAAGTGGTAGTAATGCCACTTCAATCGCTCCATGTGATACAGGTAACGATTTCATAGCGAAGGTTGATAATAACGGAAAGGCTAGTACAGTACCGATAGCTACAATCCATAGGCTTTTTAGTTGGTTTTTAGTTGGTAATTTTTCTTGTTTTTTAATAAAAATAATACCAACAATTATTGCTGCTATAACCGCTCTGCTTAACCCAACAATTGTCGCACCAAAGTAAGGTACGGCGGTTCTTGTTGCAGGTAGTGTTAGACTAAAACAAATGACACCAATAAATCCTAGAAGCATTCCTTTTCTTATATTATTTTTCATTCGATCCTCCCTTTAAAGGTACATAAATACAACCTTCTAGTCATAGTTAAAATAAGTAAACTAATTTAATATGATTGTAATTGAAATCGAATATTTTCTATATAATAGAATTTAACATCTGTCATGGTACAGATTCCAAGGAAAATGTATGACGATACAATATAGAATAATTGAAGCAATAAATAATATGACACTTAAATATATCGATGTTTAAAAAATAGAAACATATAATTTTAGTTTCTGTTCAATTCCCCCTTCACAAGTACATAAATGTACTTCATAATCATTATTAAACTGTTTAAGCTGATTAAATTATGATTGTAATTGTTATCAGATTTTTTCTGTACAGTAGAATTTCTTATCTATCATGGTACAGATTGCAAGGAGAATTTATATGATTTCAAAATATAGAGGTATTTTAGTATGGTTGAAACAACAAATAGAAGGTAAGCAATTTAAAGCAGGAGATAAATTACCTTCTATCCGAACACTGGCTGACCAATTTCAATGTAGTAAAAATACGGTGGTAAAAGCATTATTTGAATTAGAAAAACAACATATTGTTTATCCCAAACCTAAAAGTGGTTATTACGTAGTAGATACACACTTAATACCTGATGAAAATGAAAATATTGATTTTTTATCTGTAGGTCCAGATGAACGAACCATGCCGTATGAAGATTTCCAGCATTGTATCAATAAAGCAATTGAGCATTATAAAACACAAATCTTTGCTTATAGTGAGCCGCAAGGGTTATTATCGTTAAGAAAAGAGTTAGTAAATTACTTACAAGATTCACAAGTATTTACGAAGCCTGAGCGACTTGTTATTACTTCCGGATCACAACAAGCGTTAAATATACTATCAATAATGCCATTCTTAAACGGAAAGAAAAAAGTATTAATTGAGCAACCTACCTATTATGGTATGATAAATACCTTACTGCTAAATCAAAATGAGATACTTGGAATTGATTTAACAATGGAGGGTATTGATTTCGGTAAACTAGAGTCTTTATTCCGTGACGAAGATATTAAATTCTTTTATACTATGCCAAGATTCCATAATCCACTTGGCCATCATTATACAAATGAAGACAAGAAAAAAATCGTTGCTCTTGCCGAAAAATATGATGTTTACATTGTAGAAGATGATTATTTGGCAGAATTTGATGTGGATTCCAAGGCAGATCCATTATTTGCATACGAACCTAACGGAAGAGTTATTTATGTTAAAAGTTTTTCAAAAGTATTTGTACCAGGATTACGCATCGCAACAGTTATACTCCCTGAAGCGATGGTTGATCAATTTGTACAATATAAATTTATTGCTGATTTCAATACGTCGACACTATCACAAGGCGCTTTAGAAATATATATAAAAGGTGGAATGTTACATTATCATATTGATAATGTAAAAAAATTGTACATTAATAAAATGACTATCTTATTAAATGCTTGTTCATCTTATTTACCAAGCTATATAAAATTTACTAAGCCAAAAGGTGGTTTGTATCTTACTATTTTCTTACCTTCACATATAAACATTGACAAGCTGATTCATTCGTTAAAAGAAAAACATATTTATGTAGATAATGCATCTAGAATGTATTTAGAAGGAAACAAACACAAGGTAATCCGGATAAGTATCTCTCAAGTAAATAAAGATAAAATAGAATATGGTATTCGGGAATTGGCAGCTTGTATAGTAGACATGGTGGAAAAGAAAAAGACAATAGAATATGGTATTAATCTTAATGTGAAACTCAAAAAGACACCTTAAAATAAGGTGTCTTTTAATGTTTCACATTAAAGAGTTTAACCCTACATAACCCTCTTAAACATCTTCTCCAACTCATAAGTAGAATGATGCACCAGAATCGGTCTTCCATGCGGACATGTATATGGATTTGTTGTTGTACGAAGTTCTTCAAGTAAAGCGAATATTTGATCGTTCGTTAAATATTGATTTGCTTTAATCGATGCTTTACAGCTCATCATAATAGCTGCTTCTTCACGTAATTTTTTAATATCAACTTTTTTTAGTTTGACGACTTGCTCCATCATCTCATCAATGATTTCTGTTTCTTGTCCTTTCGGGAACCACGTTGGATGCGAACGAACGATAAAGGATTGATGGCCAAACTGCTCTAAAAATAGTCCGACTTTTTTTAGTTCTTCTAACTGCTCTTCGACACGTAAAAATTCGGTAAGAGATAAATCTATGCGGTACGGTACAAGTAATTCTTGTACTTCTTGCGTAACTCGTCCCACTTTATCACGGAAATATTCATAATTGATGCGCTCCTGCGCAGCATGCTGATCAATCATATATAGCCCGTTATCATTTTGAGCGAAAATATATGTTCCGTGCATCTGTCCAATTGGATAAAGCGGCGGTAAGTCATTACCGTTCATTTCAATCTCTTCTATCTCCCCGACTTCTTCTTCCAATTCCTCTAATTCAAAATCGTCATCGTTGCTAGTCCATTCCTTTTCCTCTCGAACCGTTTCTTCTATTACCGGCTTAGAGGATGGCTGCCAGCTTTGCTCTTCTCTTACGAGTGACTGTGGTGGTTGCCATTCTTGCTTCGGCGGTTGCCACAGTTGTGCTGGTTGTTTTACAGTCGTTGTTTCTTCTTGTTTCTCATCCATTCCTGTTGGTAAAACGATGTTAGGCATAGATGATTCTCTCGGTTTTGTATGCTCAAACTTGAACTGTTCTTGCACACTTTCATCTTTTTCTTTTTTCTTCGTTGTTACACCAGCATCTGGAATGAGTTGTATTTTTTTGAATGCAGCTTGCAATGTTTCTTCGATAAGCTTTAGCAATTCTTGTTCTTTACTAAAGCGTACTTCTAATTTTGCTGGATGTACGTTGACATCAACAAGCATTGGATCCATTTCAATTGATAAGAAGCCGATTGGGTATCTTCCGATTGGCAATAACGTATGATATCCTTGCTGAATTGCTTTCATTAATACGAAATTTCGAACGTAACGACCATTTACAATCGTTGACATATAGTTACGCGATGCTCTCGTTACTTCTGGTAATGTTACATATCCTTTAATTGTAAAGTCTAGAGACTCAGCTTCAATCGGAATAAGCTTCTTCGCAACTTGAATGCTGTAAATCGATGCAAGTACTTGTCTTACATCACCGTTTCCTGATGTATGAAGCAATTTCTTTTCATTATGAAACAGTTTTAACGATACTTCTGGATGTGACATTGCAATACGATACACGATATCTGTAATGTTCCCAAGCTCTGTATGAATCGTTTTCATATATTTAAGGCGCGCTGGTGTATTAAAAAATAAGTTTTGTACAGTAATATCTGTTCCTTTTCGGCTTGCCGTTTTCTCTTGTTTTATAATGTCTCCACCTTTAATACTAAGGTGTGTACCAGGCGCATCACCTGTGCTCGTAATTAACTCTAATTCACTCACTGAGGCAATACTCGGCAGGGCCTCTCCGCGGAAACCGAGCGTTCTTATACGAAATAAATCATTTTCATCTTTAATTTTACTCGTTGCGTGTCGTTCAAATGCAACGATACAATCTTCTTCAGCAATACCATCTCCATTATCGATGATGCGAATCTTCGATAATCCAGCTTCTTCTAAGTGGATTTCAATAGATGTACTATTCGCATCGATGGAATTTTCCACGAGTTCTTTTACAACTGAGGCAGGGCGCTCTACTACTTCCCCTGCCGCAATTAAGTTAGAGAGTTGATCATCGAGTTTGCGAATTTTCCCCATCTACTTACTCATCCTTTCTTTAACTTTTTCTGTAAACGATACAGTTCATTCATCGCTTCTAAAGGCGTCATATCGAGTAAATCAATCTTTTTAATTTGTGCAAGTACTGCCGTTTCTTTTGCATCTAGAACTGACTTGTCTTGTTTTTTCGAAGACTGTTCTCCACCAAAGAATGATAATTGCGATTCTTCCTCAGTCTCTACTTTCGTCTCTTGTATTTCTGCTGGTTCTTCTTTTACAACAACTGGTTCTGGAGCGACTTCTGGCACTTTCACTTCTACTCGTTTCGGAATAACAATTTCTTCCTGTCCTTCTAGTTGTGCTAACACTTCTTTCGCGCGAGCGATTAAGCTCTCTGGAAGCTCGGCAAGTTGAGCAACGTGAATTCCGTAACTTTTATCAGCCGCTCCATCTTGAATTTTATGAAGGAAAACTACTTTTCCATTCTCTTCAATTGCTGAAACATGTACATTCTTTAGTTGGTCTAAACTTTCTTCTAACACTGTTAATTCATGATAATGTGTAGAGAATAATGTTTTCGCACCAATTTGGTCATGAATATGTTCAATGATTGCTTGCGCAAGTGCCATACCATCATACGTAGATGTACCGCGTCCAATTTCATCGAATAAAATTAAACTTCTCTCTGATGCATTTGCAATTGCATTTTTCGCTTCTAACATTTCAACCATAAATGTACTTTGACCTGAGATTAAATCATCCGCTGCACCAATTCTCGTAAAGATTTGATCGAAGACAGGTAATACTGCTTCTGTCGCTGGTACAAAACAACCAATTTGTGACATAACAGTAACAAGTGCTAATTGTCTCATATACGTACTTTTACCAGACATGTTCGGTCCTGTAATTAAAAAGACATCCATCTTCTCCGGCATAATACAATCATTCGGTACATACAATTTCCCGTTCAATACTTTTTCAACGACAGGATGACGACCATCTTTAATAAAGATTTCGCGCTTATTTGTTAAAACAGGTTTTACAAACTGCTCTTCTTCACTAACTGTCGCAAAGCTTTGCAGTACGTCTAGTTCACTAATTACTTTCGCTAAATGCTGTAATTTCGGAATGAATACTTTGACTTCTTCGCGAAGCGCTGTAAATAAATCGTATTCTAATTGTACAATTTTCTCTTCTGCTTCTAAGATTAATGTTTCTTTTTCTTTTAATTCATCTGTTATGAAACGTTCAGCATTTGCAAGCGTTTGTTTACGCTCATAGCGCCCTTCTGGAAGTGCTGCAAGATTAGCCTTCGTCACTTCAATATAGTAGCCGAAAATACGGTTGTACCCAATTTTTAATGATTTAACCCCTGTAATATCACGCTCTCGTTTTTCAAGCTCAGCAATCCACGTTTTTCCGTTTTTACTAACGTAACGATATTGATCAAGCTTATCATTATAACCATCTTTAATAATATCTCCATCTTTAATAGAAAGCGGTGGGTTTTCTTGAATACTTCTTCCCAGTAATTCAGTTAAGCTCTCACATGGATCTGCACCTTGAATTAACCTTGCTGCATAAGCATTATCTAACAGACTAATCGCTTCTAAAATAGCTGGTACTTGCAGTAAAGAACGTCTTAATTGTAATAAGTCCCGTGCATTTACATTACCAAATGCAACTTTCCCTGCTAAACGCTCTAAATCATATACTTCTTTTAACTTTTCTTTTAAATCTTCACGTAAGAAGTAATCATTTACAAACGTTTCAACCATTTCTAAACGCTCTTCAACTTTTTCTTTCTGGATAAGTGGACGTTCCATCCACTGTTTTAACATACGCCCACCCATAGCCGTTTTTGTTTTGTCTAATAGCCATAATAATGAGCCTGTCTTTTCCTTCGTGCGAAGAGTCTCTGTTAACTCTAAATTGCGTTTTGAATGCACATCAATTTTCATAAATTGATTCGTGTAATAAATTTCTACTGGTTGCAAGTGATCTAACGAACGTTTTTGTGTTCTTATCACATAGTTAAATAAGCGTCCAATTGCTTTAATTAATTTTGCTTGGGAAACACTTTTCACAAGATGTTCTAATCCTTCTGGAATAGTTGTTGTATCTTCATACGAAATCGTCATTTTTAATGTTTCAGTTAACTTATTTAATTCATCTTTTGAAAATGTAGAATCTACAACAATTTCTTTTGAACCAGTCGCATACACTTCTAATAAAATATCTTCTACTGAACCAGTTAATAATGTCACTGTATTTTGTCCAGTCGTTAAGTCATTACAAGCTAGCGCATAAGATCCATCTTCGAAATGTGTTAATGCTGCTAAGAAGTTATTCTCCTTCTCGTCTATTGTACGCCCTTCCATCATCGTTCCTGGCGTAATTAGTTGTACTACTTCACGACGTACTACACCTTTAGCTGTTTTTGGGTCTTCCACTTGCTCACAAACAGCTACTTTATATCCTTTTTCAACAAGTTGTTCAATATAATTTTTAGCTGCATGATGCGGTACACCACACATCGGTATACGTTCACTACTACCACCATCTCGGCTCGTTAATGTAATTTCAAGTTCATGAGCTGCTTTAACCGCATCTTCAAAGAACATTTCATAAAAATCACCTAATCGGAAAAATAAAAAGGCATCTTGATAGTCTCCCTTAACCTTTAAGTATTGCTGTATCATAGGCGTATATTGCGTCATGTCTTTCCTCCATAATTCTTACATAATAATCTATATTCATATATGTCACACTTCACGGACATCCATATCTCCTATTCCAGGAGTCTTTCCTCATTATAGCACATTTCATAAGGAATCATGTTGATGCAGAACCACTTATGTACTGTAAAAAGCTAGGAAGAACTTCTCCCTAGCTTTCTCTTACTCTTCTTCTGCATCGACGATAAAGTTCGGATCTAATTCTTCAAACTCATCATCATCGACTTGGAAATCCTCGTCTGATTCTACGCAACCTTCAGGATTTACACTTACACAAATTTTCGTTTCCCCAACTACTTCTGTTACAAATTCACGTTCTACCGTCACAACAATTTTATTACCATTTGGCGATACAAGAGCTTCTAAACAATTTGGCGGCTGAATTACACGAGCGATAATTTCTAAATCGTCACCAGAGAAGTTTTTATCACGATACCCAATACTTACTTCATCATTGTAGTTAACACGTTCTGTTACAACTTCAGTCTTTGTGTTTCCATCAAATGAATACCAAGTGTTTACATCATAGAAACCTTCAATTTCCACATGTTTTCCATTCTTTCTCGCTTCGTACGAATGGTTAATTACCCAGCACCCTAAAATACTTGTTGGCTCATTATTCGATTCACATGTATGCGTTGACTTTGTATACTTACGTCCTTTTCCAACCACTGCTTTTGTAATAATCTCTCTAAATTCGGACATTCGTAACCCTCCTCAATCACTATTCACTTAATCATATGCGTGACAATAGCGGAATGTGTCATTCTTTTTTTTGAGAAGAATTTCCGATATAACCCACTAAAAAAAAGAGATGTCAATAAGACATCTCTTTAACAACCACAATTTCCTTTTTTACTTTCTACTGCTGCACCAGTTTCACCCTTCAACACATCGCCGCCAGTTGAAACTAATATTTCATCTGTTACATTGTTAGAAATGGTACTAGCAACTAGCTGTAGTAAGTCATTTACATACGTTTGTGAAGATTTAAACTCCTGTACAACTGGGATATTATCTAACTTATCTTGAAGTGCATCAATTTCAGCTTCTACTTTTTTCAAAGCTTCCCATTTCCCATAATGTTGCAAGTTTACTGCTTGTTTTTGCAAAGCTTTTATTTCATCAATTGCTCGCTTTACATTTTCATTTTTATGAATTTGTGCTTCTGCTCGCTTAAAGAAATCGACTTCTTCTGTTTCAGAGATCATTTTCGCTAATTCTTTCGCTTGCTCAACAATTTCATCTTTCGTATATACTTTCATCTATTATTTCACCTCAATCGGCTCCTTAACCAATTCCCCGTTAAGAGACCAAGTTTTTGCTTCCGTTATTTTTACTTTCACAAGCTGACCAATTAAAGATTTTGAAGCAACAAAGTTTACAAGTTTATTCGTACGTGTATATCCCGCAAGTACTTCAGGATTATTCTTACTTTCTCCCTCAACTAATACTTCTACAATTTGACCTATATAACGCTTATTCTTATTAACTCCATATTCATTCACTAGTGTATTTAAGCGTTGCAATCGCTCTTTCTTCACTTCCATCGGAACATTATCTTGCATTTTTGCAGCTGGTGTACCTTCACGCGGAGAATAAATAAATGTAAATGCCGTATCAAATCCTACTTCACGATATAACGACATCGTCTCTTCAAACTGCTCATCCGTTTCATTTGGGAAACCAACGATAATATCAGTCGTTAGCACTGCATTCGGAATGGTTTCTTTAATTTTTCGTACAAGCTCTAAATAGTGTTCTCGCGAATATTTACGCGCCATAATTTTAAGCATATCTGTACTACCAGATTGAACCGGTAAGTGGATATGTTCTACTAGGTTACCACCTTTTCCAAGAACATCAATTAAATGATCATCAAAATCACGTGGATGACTCGTTGTAAAACGAATACGCGCGATATCGATTTTACGAAGTTCATCCATTAAATCGCCAAGACCATATTGTATATCTTCAAAGTCTTTACCGTATGCGTTTACGTTTTGTCCAAGTAACGTAATTTCTCTATAACCGTTCGCAGCTAAATGGCGAATTTCTTTAATAATATCTTCTGGACGTCTGCTACGCTCTTTTCCGCGTGTATACGGTACAATACAATATGTACAAAACTTATCACAGCCATACATAATATTTACCCAAGCTTTAATATCACCACGACGTACTTTCGGAAGGTTTTCAATTACATCCCCTTCTTTTGACCAAACTTCAACTACCGTCTCTTTTGAGAACATTGCGTCCTTTAAGATATACGGTAATCTATGAATATTGTGTGTACCAAACACCATATCTACATGCTGATTTTTTTGCATAATTTTATTTACAACAGATTCCTCTTGAGACATACAACCACATACACCAATTATAAGATCCGGATTTCTTCGCTTTAATGATTTTAAATGACCAAGTTCACCGAACACTTTATTTTCAGCATTTTCACGAATTGCACAAGTATTTAATAAAATTACATCTGCCTCTTCAGTTGAAAAGGTTGGCTCATATCCAAGTGTTGTAAAAATCCCAGCCATTACTTCTGTATCATGCTCATTCATTTGACAGCCATATGTACGGATGTAAAACTTTCTTCCTGCGCCAAAATCGCGAAACTCTTCAGGTAGGCCAAAATCTCTTTCAATTTTAACTTCTTCTTTCCCACGCTTTTTCGCCAATTTCAAGGAAGGTGGTTGGTATACACTTTCAAAGTATTTACTATAATCTTTCTCTTCTTTTTTCGTAGAGGAATTTGCTTGTCGACTTGCTAATCGTTGTTGCTCGTTCATCGGTAATCTCCTTTCACCCTTAACTATACACACACTCTGTAGTCCATTTTAATGCGCTTAGACCCATCTCAATGATGTTAGATAGTATGAGAGATAACTTGCCCTTTGAAACTTGAGTAATCGATCTAATCATCCGTAAGAATGAAGTCTTCCCCACACAAATAGACATTCCCTTTTTATTATTTCATCTTGTCCTACCCAAAAGTATATTGCTTTATCCCTATACACATTATCATAGTATAGAGCCTTTAGCCAACTTTAACGAAGAAGGCTTCTTATCCTATATTTCATTTCACAGTTATTGAACATGCTATTTTTATACAACGATTTATATATTATTTTATCATTCTGAATTTTCTAAGTAAACAAATCTATTAATTATTTTTATTCACTCAAAAAGAAGGTTACCAAGCGGCAACCTTCTCTCCGATCATTACATAAATTCAGCAACAAGCTCATCAAACATTTTCTGATCCATATTCAAATCAGCTTGCACTAAAGGTTTTTCACTATAGTCTTTTACAAGCTCTTGGTAAGAAGGCTGCTTTGTGTTTTGATAAATTAAACCTGTTACTAACCCGTTCTTTTCCATTAATGTTTGCATAGCCATCATGCGGTTAGATGGATCATATCCTTCTACTGTACTTAGTTTCGTTAAATTCTCTTTAAACCAATCATAAGTATTTACTTTATTGTAAGTAACACATGGACTAAATACATTAATTAATGAAAAGCCTTTATGGTTAATACCAGCTTCAATAATTTGCGTTAATTCTTTTAAATCACTTGAAAAGCTTTGCGCCACAAATGTCGCACCAGCTGTTAAAGCCATTTCCATAACATTTAGTGATGGTTCAATTGAACCTTGTGGTGTACTTTTCGTTTTAAATCCAGCTTCACTACGTGGTGAAGTTTGACCTTTTGTTAATCCGTAAATTTGGTTATCCATTACGATGTACGTAATATCAATGTTACGACGAATAGAATGGATTGTATGTCCCATACCAATCGCAAAACCATCACCGTCACCACCGGATGCAATAACTGTTAAATCACGATTTGCCATTTTCACACCTTGTGCAATTGGAAGAGCACGTCCGTGAATACTATGCAAACCATATGAATTAATATACCCTGAAATACGACCGGAACAGCCGATACCAGAAATAACAGCTAGCTCATCTGGATTTAAACCAACGTTAGCTGCCGCACGCTGAATCGCAGCCTGCACCGAGAAGTCTCCGCAACCTGGGCACCAGTTTGGTTTTACACTGTTACGAAAGTCCTTAAATGTTGCCATTTAATACAACCCCTTTTTTACATTCGTTGTAAATCTCTTTCGGCAAGAATGGATTTCCATCGTATTTTAAAAGACTAGAAATTTTCTCACCATTGCCAAGATTCATTTTCATAATGTTAGCAAGCTGACCAGTTGCATTGTTTTCTACTACTACAACACGCTTCGCTTTTTTCACAAGTGGATCGATTTCAGCTGTTGGGAACGGATGAATTAAACGTACATGGGCATGGTTTACTTTCATTCCTTCTTGTTCTAAACGCTGCATTGCCTCTTCGATCGCACCACGAGTTGAGTTAAAGCCTACTAACAATACGTCTGCGTCATCATGCTTAGCATTTTTGTAAATAGGGGTATTAAACTGTAAATTCGCCATTTTACGGAAACGTTTGTCCATTTGATCTTTACGATTTAACGCTGATTCAGATGGTTTACCCGTTTCATCATGTTCTACACCTGTAACATGGTGAATACCATTTTTCATACCAGGTAAAACACGTGGTGAAATTCCATCTTCTGTTACTTCATAACGCTTGAAGTATGCTTTATTTTCACGTTCTGGTAATTCTACTTCTAAATCAAGCTTACCACGACGAATTTCCACTTTATCTAACTTAAGTGGTTCTACTGTTTGCTTTCCTAAAGAAAGCTGTAAATCTGTTAAGAAAATAACAGGCACTTGATATTCTTCTGCTAAGTTAAACGCTTCTACAATATCATAGAAAGCTTCTTCAACTGTACTTGGCGCCATTACGATCTTCGGAATTTCACCATGTGTTCCGTAAATCATAGCCATTAAGTCAGACTGCTCTTGTTTTGTTGGTAAGCCCGTACTTGGACCACCGCGTTGTGTATCAATGATAACTAGCGGTGTTTCAGTAATACCTGCTAAACCAATTGCTTCCATCATTAAAGAAAGACCAGGGCCAGCAGATGCTGTTAATGTACGAACACCAGCGTAGTTTGCACCGATCGCCATTGTACAAGCTGCGATTTCATCCTCAGTTTGGATTACTGTTCCGCCGACTTTCGGTAACTTTTTAATTAAATATTCCATAATTTCAGATGCAGGTGTGATTGGATATGCAGACATAAAGCGAGCGCCACCAGTTACCGCACCAAATGCGATTGCGTCGTTTCCAATCATAAACATGCGTTTCTTACCGTCAGCTTTTTCAAGTTGCATCATGTTTACTTTCTCACCAAGCAATTCTTTCATGTATTGAGAGCCGCGTTTAATTGCTTCCATATTCTTTTGAACGACTTGCTCTCCTTTACGACCAAAGATTTCTTCAACAACCTCTAAATAAGCTGTTTCGTCTAATCCTAATACCGCACTAGATGCCCCAACAGCAACCATATTTTTCATTAAAGATGTGCCTAATTCTGAAGCGATATCTGTAAACGGTATCACATATAGATTTACATCTGTATTATCAGGTATTGTCGGATTAAATTTCGCATCCGCAACTACAATTCCGCCCGGACGTAGTTCGTGGAAGTTAAAATCAATTGTTTCTTGATCAAAAGCAATTAAAATATCTAAATCATCTGAGATCGCGCGTACTTCTGTTGTACTTACACGAATTTTATTATTTGTATGGCCGCCTTTAATACGTGATGAGAAGTGGCGGTAACCGTATAGGTAATATCCTAATCGGTTTAATGCAATACAGAAGATTTCCCCTGTACTTTCAATTCCTTCACCTTGTTGGCCTCCAACTTTCCATGAAAGTTGACTAATCATCTCCTACACCCCTTTTGGCTGCATTCATTGTAGTGTATTTTTTTACAGTATTAGTTTAGCATTTTTTATGCAAATAAACTACAATGGACGCAAATTATGCCTCTTCTGTTTTCCCTGAATCTTTAGTATAATGCTATTTCGTTTACCATTCTAGTATTAGGTCTTAAAAAAATCAATAAATTCAAGTGAATTTATTTTAATTTTTCTGAATCTTTAAAACATATTCTTTAGAACGTTATACAGTCAACAAAATTTTTATACAAAAATCGCTCTACAGTTGATTCATTATACTTTTTATACAGTTGATTCATTATATTTTCATAATCCCTATATACTTCTACACCTACAACAGTTTCTAAAATCCCATCAAAATCAGAACCGAATCCTATATTTTTTTCTCCACCTAATGAACAAATATATTCCACATGCCTTAATATATCTGCTATATTCGCTTGTCTTTCATTCGTTAAAAACTGCGGTACGAAAGTAATACCAATAATGCTATTTTTCTTTATAAGGGCTCTTATTTGTTCATCGGTTAAATTGCGTGGATGCCCACAAAGTTGATAACAGTTTGAATGAGATGCAATTGGGTTTTTAGCAATTTCAATAACATCCCAAAAGCTTCTTTCATTTAAGTGAGACACATCGGTCCATAAATGTAACGTATTAAGTTCTTGTACAACTTGTCTACCAAATGTAGTTAAACCTGCTCCACGTGCCTCTAGCGCTCCATCAGCTAACAGATTGGCATAGTTCCATGTCAATCCAAAGGAACGTACACCTAAGCGATAAAACAAACGTAATTTCATCGCTTCTTTTCCAATTGCTTCGCATCCTTCTAATGTTAATAATGCTCCAATCTCGTCCTGTTTTAGCATGTTAATATCGTTTTTTGTCTGAATAAACTTCATTCCTGGTAGCGATAGAATTTCATTATGAAAAATATCTATCATTTGCAGCGCAACTTCAAAACGCTTTTCATACGCTACTGTTTCTGGTATATATATAGCAAAGCATTGTATACTTCCTTTTCTTTTCATTAATTGTTCAAATGTAATATGTAATTGTGAATCGTTTTGAAAGTCTTTTTTTCCCTTTGCACTCCATAACTGAAAGAGTACATCGCAATGTGCATCAAAAATTTTCATTTTCATTCCTCCATTACAAAAACAACCTGTTTGCATACATGCAAACAGGTTGTTTCAACTTAACGAGGTTCTACAATTAATTTTATCGCTGTACGCTCTTCACCATCAATCATAATATCTGTAAACGCTGGGATACAAATCAAGTCCAAACCGCTAGGCGCTACAAATCCTCTTGCAATTGCTACTGCCTTTACCGCTTGGTTCAATGCACCTGCACCAATAGCTTGAATTTCCGCTGTTCCGCGTTCGCGAATAACACCTGCAAGTGCACCAGCTACAGAATTAGGGACCGAAGTTGCTTTAACTTTTAATATTTCCATTCCGCGTTTCCTCCTCGTTTCTATAAAAAGTAATAGCAATTATTTCACTTTAACTTATATTCACGAGGAATGGCACGTATTCCTGCTAAATTTCTGTAATTTTTCTAAAAAATTAAAATATAACGAATTCTCTAACTTTCTGTTAAAAATCAGTCAAAAAATGGCTGGTCATCATTAATTAAAATGCGCTCAATTTTCTTTGCTTTCCCTGTATTAGGATCCACATCAATTAACACTGCACTTAATTGTGTTCTACCATTCGTCACTTCAAAACGCACTGGTAAGTTCGTTAAAAACTTCTTCAATACCGCTTCGCGATCCATACCTAAAATCCCATCATATGGGCCTGTCATACCAACATCTGTAATATAAGCTGTTCCGCTTGGTAAAATACGATTATCAGCTGTAGGAACGTGTGTATGTGTACCTACTACCGCTGTAGCACGACCGTCTACATACCAACCTAACGCCTGCTTCTCACTTGTTGTTTCAGCATGAAAATCAACAAAGATAATGTTTGTACGTTTTTTTGCAATACTGATTAACTCATCCACTTTACGGAATGGACAATCAATTGGAGGAAGGAAAGTACGTCCTTGTAAGTTAATAACTGCAACTTCTGTTCCATTACAATTTACAAAGATAAGCCCTTTTCCCGGCGTTCCTTCTGGGAAGTTAGCTGGTCTTGCAAGATATTTTGCATCATCGATAAATTCAAATACTTCACGGTTATCCCAAGCGTGGTTTCCAAGCGTAACCGCTTGTGCCCCGCACTCTAAAAAGTTTCGATATATTTTTTCCGTAATTCCACGTCCACCCGCAGCATTTTCTCCATTAATAATTGTTACTGTCGGTGTATATTTCTTCTTTAATGCCGGTACGTACTGTTGAATCATGTCTCTACCAGGAGATCCTACTACATCCCCAACAAATAATATTCTCATATGTCTTACCCTTTCTATGTACTACATTTTTTATTACCATACTATAACCTTAAAGCTATTTCCTTACAACAGTTACAATTTATCTATTATAAGTTTCTTTCACTTGCATACTGCTCATAAATAATTTTCTTTATTTTACCCAATTCCAACACAAAAAAATAAAGTGGTGTTTCACCACTTTATTTTGCGTATTCCACTGCACGTGTTTCACGAATAACAGTTACTTTAATATGTCCTGGATAATCCAGTTCATTTTCAATACGTTTTCGAATATCACGAGCTAAACGATGAGCTTCTAAATCATCAATTGTATCTGGTTTTACCAGAATACGAACTTCACGTCCTGCTTGAATTGCGAAAGATTTTTCTACGCCTTCATAAGACTCTGAAATTTCTTCTAACTTTTCAAGACGACGAATGTAATTCTCAAGCGTTTCACTACGAGCTCCCGGTCTTGCAGCTGATAATGCATCTGCTGCAGCAACTAGAACTGCAATGATAGAAGTTGGTTCTGTGTCACCATGGTGAGATGCGATACTGTTTATTACAACAGGATGCTCTTTATATTTCGTTGCGAGTTCAACACCAATTTCAACGTGGCTACCTTCTACTTCATGATCGATTGCTTTTCCGATATCATGTAATAGACCAGCACGTCTTGCTAGTTTTTCATCCTCACCAAGCTCCGCTGCCATAAGTCCAGTTAAGTATGCAACTTCCATAGAGTGTTTTAAGACGTTTTGTCCGTAACTTGTACGGTATTTTAAACGACCTAAAATTTTAATTAAATCTGGATGTAAGCCATGAACACCCACTTCAAACGTTGTTTGCTCTCCGACTTCACGAATATACTCGTCCACTTCACGTCTTGATTTTTCGACCATCTCTTCAATACGCGCTGGGTGAATACGTCCGTCCTGTACTAGTTTATCAAGAGCGATACGAGCTGTTTCACGACGAATCGGGTCAAATCCAGATAGAATTACAGCTTCTGGTGTATCATCGATAATAAGGTCAATACCTGTTAACGTTTCTAACGTACGAATGTTACGACCTTCACGTCCGATAATACGTCCCTTCATTTCGTCATTTGGAAGATTTACAACCGAAACGGTTGTTTCAGCAACATGATCAGCTGCACATCTTTGCATTGCAAGAGATAAAATCTCTTTTGCCTTCTTATCCGCTTCTTCTTTCGCGCGAACTTCACTTTCTTTTACCATAACGGCAATTTCATGAGAAACTTCACTTTCCACTTTACCAAGAATAATTGCTTTCGCTTGTTCGCGGGTCAGATTGGAAATGCGCTCTAATTCTGTTTGTTGCTTTTGAACTAACTCTCCCACTTTGCTTTCCAACTCTTCAATCTGTTGTTGTTTCGCTACAAGAGATTCCTCTTTCTTTTCTAACTGTTGCTCGCGCTTATCGAGCGTTTCGTCTTTACGATCAAGGTTCTCTTCTTTTTGCATTAAACGATTTTCTTGTTTTTGTAATTCGCTTCTACGGTCACGAATTTCTAATTCAGCTTCTGTACGAAGTGTATGAATTTCATCCTTTGCTTCTAAAAGCGCTTCTTTCTTAAGTGCTTCAGCATCACGATTCGCTTCGTCTAGAATACGTTTTGCTTCATTAGCTGCACCATTAATCTTCGCTTCAGCAATAGACTTTCGAACAAAAAAGCCAACAACTGCACCGACTGTTGCAAGCAAAATGGAGATGAGTATCCAAACTGTACTACTCATGATTTCACCTCCCCTTGCTATGAATGAAAAAAGACTGTCGGCATGTACATTGAATTACAACGTACAGCAAAGACCGTCGTCCCGCTTTTTTAAGGGACTTTCTTCATTTCACAATTAAAATGTCATATTATTATTTCGGCAAGATTTAAGTCTTACTCCGAATATTACTTCTCTTCTTGAGAAGAGTATATCGTATATAAGAAAAAATATACATTCTCATTGTATCTATCGCAATTTTCATTGTCAAGCGTTGTCTACTTTTACTTTCTTTACCTTCAGCCCTGAATCTTATATGGATTTAAAAAACAGACGGCATATTATCCTGGAAAACCTTAGAAAATCCCAATTCATTCACTTAAAATATATGAATATTCCCCTTTACACATAGCCTTTTGGATAGAATAAATATTTTATCTCCAGCTATATATAACGCTTTCATAGTGGATTAAAAAATAAAAGACACGGGACCGTGTCTTTTATTTTTTAATCTTGACGAGTTGAGTCTTCCGTGTCTTCAACACCAGAGTTTTCACCAATTCCGTGATGTTCACGAACAAAGAAGGCAATTTCCTCTCTTAAATCCGTATTCTCTTTTAAGAATTGCTTCGAATTTTCACGACCTTGTCCTAAGCGTTCTTCATTATAAGAGTACCAAGCACCGCTCTTTTGAACGATATCAAGTTCAGAAGCCATATCTAAGATTTCACCTTCTCTTGAAATACCTTCTCCGTACATAATATCAACTTCAGCAACACGGAATGGCGGTGCTACTTTATTTTTAACTACTTTTACTTTCGTTTTATTACCAACAATATCGTTACCTTGCTTTAACTGCTCAGCACGACGTACTTCAAGACGGACAGTTGAATAGAATTTCAACGCACGACCACCTGGAGTTGTTTCTGGGTTCCCGAACATAACCCCAACTTTTTCACGAATTTGGTTGATAAAGATTGCGATTGTTTTTGATTTGTTGATTGCACCTGAAAGTTTACGAAGTGCTTGTGACATTAAACGTGCTTGTAAACCAACGTGAGAGTCACCCATGTCCCCTTCGATCTCAGCTTTCGGTACAAGAGCTGCCACAGAGTCAATTACGATAATATCAACCGCTCCACTTCGTACAAGTGCTTCTGCGATTTCTAGTCCTTGCTCCCCTGTATCAGGCTGTGATAATAGTAATTCATCTATGTTAACACCTAATTTTTGTGCATATACAGGATCCATTGCATGCTCCGCATCAATGAACGCTGCTTGTCCACCCTGACGCTGTACTTCCGCGATTGCGTGTAATGAAACTGTTGTTTTACCTGAACTTTCAGGTCCATAAATTTCAATAACACGGCCACGTGGGTATCCGCCTACCCCTAGTGCCACATCAAGTGCTAAAGAACCACTTGAAATTGTAGAAATTCTACGCTCCGCTTGTTCTCCTAATTTCATAATTGAACCTTTACCGAATTGCTTCTCTATTTGTTTTAACGCCATATCTAATGCCGCTTGACGATCGCTCATTCAAAATTCCTCCTTAACTAAATTGCTAATCTTATTATACCTATTTTCAATTCAATTTGCCAACAAAAATCGAACATTTATTCGTTTTTTTATTTTATATCGAATAAAACTAGGTTTTCCAACAAAAAAAACTAGAAGAAATTTATATCTCTTCTAGCTTTTTAAATAAATGATAAAATCCATATTTTGTAGAGCGTTCTCTAATTTGTTGACGACTTCCACTTAAATTAAGCGAGAAGACTACAGCTGGTTCATCTTTAATCACCAATCCAATAAATACTGTTCCTGGTTCTTTATGCTCTGAAGCATCCGGTCCTGCCACCCCAGTGAAACTAATTCCGATATCTGCTTTTAACAGTTCCTTTACATTTTCAGCAAGATAGCGAGCACACTGTTTACTAACCGCGCCATCAGTACGTAACACTTCTTCAGGTACATGTAAAATTTGTTGCTTCACATCATTTTGATAACAAATGACACCGCCTTTAAATACAGACGAAACACCAGCATTTTCTGTTACTTGATTTCCAAAAAGACCACCTGTTAAACTTTCTGCACACGCTAAAGTTAACCCTTTTTCCTTCAATAGCCTTATTGCCTTGTAATGAAGGAAATCTTGGTCATATCCGTAGAAAAATTCTCCTACTCTTTCTAAAATCAAATCTTCCACATGCTGAATCAGTTTCTCCGCCTCATCAGCATCATGATGTTTGGCAGTTAAACGTAATGTCACTTCTCCATCATTTGCAAGTGGTGCAATGGTTGGGTTCGTTTGTCCATCAATTAAATCTTGAACTTTCACCTCTAATTGAGATTCCCCAATACCAAAAAAACGAAGAACACGAGAATAAATATTTTCCCCCGTTGTAAACTTACATAAAAAAGGCTCTACGTAACTTATATACATCGGCTTCATTTCTTTTGGTGGTCCTGGTAATAAAATATAAACTTTTCCGTTCTTATTTAACCCCATACCAGGCGCCATACCGTGATCATTCGCAAATACAGTCGATCCATTTAAAACGAGCGCCTGCTTTTTATTATTCTCCGTAAATTCACGGCCTGTACGCTTAAAATAATCGCTTATCGATGTTAATGCCTTTTCATCATACACAAGCTCTTCATCTAAACTAGACGCTATTGTTTCTTTCGTTAAATCATCTTTTGTCGGTCCTAATCCACCTGTGAAAATGAGCATATCAGCTCGTTCTTCAGCCAATTCAATTGCCTTCTGTAATCGCTTGTTATTATCCCCAACAACAGTATGGTAGTACACGTTAATTCCGATTGAAGCTAACTTTTCAGATAAAAACTGGGCATTTGTATTTGCAATTTGTCCAAGTAATAATTCCGTTCCAACCGCAATAATTTCAGCATTCATCCCAATTCCCCCATAAACTTCTATTTTGAGTTTACAAAAGCATCTTTATTTTTCCAGAAATAATCCCATCCTGAAATAACGGTAAAGAATAACGCAATCCATATGAAAATATCTGCAACTGGAATATGAAGTAGATTTAACGGTACATCATGTAATAAGTATGCTGCAATCGCAATAATTTGTGTCCATGTCTTAATTTTCCCTAGCTGATTTGCTGCAACTACTTCTCCTGTCCCAGCAAGTACAAGGCGTAAACCTGTTACTGCAAACTCACGGCTTATAATTACAATAACGATCCAAGCAGGTACATATTGCATTTCTACCAATGTGATAAGTGCTGCCGAAACAAGTAATTTATCTGCTAACGGGTCAAGGAATTTCCCTAAATTCGTTACAAGATTATACTTTCTTGCATAATGTCCATCAATCCAATCTGTAGCCGAAGCAATAATAAAGATAAGTGCCCCTACTAAATGTTGAATTGGTAACTCTACATCACCAATTATAAATGAGCCCCACTCAAAGGGCGCTAACATAATTACCATAAAAATTGGAATTAAGAAGATTCTAGATATTGTAATTTTATTTGGTAAATTCACAGCTATTCCTCCATCATGTCAAAAACATTTGTTCATTGAAAAAAGTCATCGAAGCGATGACTGTTATTGCGCAGCTTGCCCTATCCCTTGGTTTTTTATCACCAATCTTTGGTGATATTCTTTTGCTGGATCTAATGGGAAAGTAACCACTTGGCCATTCAGTTTAATTTCAACATTCGGTGCACTTCCAATATTAAGCCGCACTTCTTTTACTGTTGATAAATCACGTTTTTCTGTTTGACCACTTTGTACTGTAGTGTTTAGAATTTCGTTACCCGCATCATCTTTAACATCTACATAGCTTGCACCCTTCGCTGAAATTTCCAGTTCTAATGTTTTATTATTATGAATTTCCAAAGTAGATACCTTACCACTCGTTCCAACTACCTTCACTTCTTGTTGTCCAGTTGGTTGCGCTGGTTGCGCTGGTTGCGCTGGTTGCGCTGGTTGCTCTTCTTTCTTTGGTTCTTCTTTTTTTGGTTCTTCCGCTTTCGCTTCATCTTTCTTCGTATCTAACGGAGAATTTTTTGCTTTTTGAACCTCAATTTTCTCACTTTGAGCATTTTGAACTTGCCTATCATCTTTTCCAGTTAACGCTTGAATAACAAACCAGACTACCACTCCAAATGCGATTACTAACAACGCAATCAAAATTTTGGGCATATGATCCGCAATTGGCCATGATGAAGATTTTTGCATTGTTTCTTGTGTTTTTTGTCCAGTTGATACTTGTGGAACTTCACGTTTTTCAGACTGTGGTATCGTACTCTGATATTCCACAAGCAGTTCCTCTCCATTTAATCCAACAGCATCTGCATATTGTTTAATGAATGCACGCGCATAAAAAGCTCCTGGCAACACATCATAATTGCCTTCTTCAATCGCTACTAAATGGCGTTTTTGAATTTTTGTAATCTCATGCAGCTGATCAATAGATAAGCCTTTCGCTTCTCTTGCTTCTGTCAGCTTTTGTCCTAATTCCGTCACTACTAACACCTCAATATTTCTTTAAAAGTCGAACATAGAGAAATTGTTTTGCGTACCTTGCTCAATTTCATCTACTAAATTATATTGAATTTCTTCATCATAATCGTTACGCAATTCGATAATATAATCAAAATCATCCAATGTGTATTCTGACTGACTCACAAACACATCCGGATGTTCCACAACTTTCGTTGCAGGCAATCTCATGATTTCACGAACGAGCTGCCAGTGTCTTTCATTTGCACGCTTTGTCGACACAATTCCATCTAGTATGAAAATATTATCGTCGCTATACTCATCTTCAATCAATTGGCTACGAACAGTTTGCTTAATGAGAGTAGATGATACGAATAACCATCTCTTATTTGCACAAACACTTGCGGCAACAATAGATTCTGTTTTTCCGACACGAGGCATTCCTCGTATCCCAATTAATTTATGACCTTCTTTTTTCATTATCTCCGCCATAAAGTCTACAAGCAATCCTAATTCATCACGCACAAATCGAAATGTTTTCTTATCATCTGCATCTCGTTGTATGTACCTACCATGTCTAACTGCTAGCTTATCTCTAAGCTTTGGCGGACGATATTTCGTTACCGTTATATTATCCATCGTATTTAAAATTGATTCAAGTCTAGAGATTTGTTCTTGATTATCACACATAAGCAAAAGTCCACGTCGTGCATTATCTACACCATTAATTGTGACAATATTGATGCCAAGCATACCGATTAACGAAGAAACGTCACCAAGTAAGCCAGGTCGGTTTTTATGTATTTCATATTCAAAATACCATTCAATCATCCAAGATCACTCCCCTACGCTTACTTTACACCTACGTACTATATTATATGATTTCACCTTAATAGGGAAGCTAAATGTATAATCTATTCCTCCTAATTACTATACAAAAAAAGTAGAGAGGAGAAGCTCCTCTCTACTTTTACTTATGTTGTACAAACTTCACCATTAAATTTGCAATTGTATGTTGCTCTTGTTCATCAGCAACTTTCCAAAGCTCAGACAATAATTTTTCTTGATCGTTGCGCGCTTCTACTTCATTTGCTAAATAATCACCAACACGAAATGCCATATCTGATACGGCACCACCATCAAGCCCTTTTCCCCCCGCTTGTTCTAAACGTTCTCCTAAAAAGCTCTTCCACTGATCAAAATTATCTAACACTGACATGTTTAAGCACCTCACTATTTTAGTAATAGAATCATGCTTAATTTGTACAATTTCTTGTTTTTTATGTAAGAATTTTTTAGCAATGCCAACCGCCATTCACTCCGATAATTTGCCCCGTAATATAAGAAGCTCCTGGCGAAACGAGGAAGGAGACTGTTTTTGCTACCTCTTCGGGTAGTCCTATTCTACCTAATGGAATATCTTCAGCAATTTCATTTTTATCATCTTCTGAAAATACATTTAACATTTCTGTTTCGATCGCACCTGGCGCTACCGCATTAACGCGCAATCCACTTAGAGAAACTTCTTTCGCTAAAGCCTTCACATATGAATTTTGTGCACCTTTCACCATTGAGTACAGCACCTCACAAGACGCTCCTATTTGCCCCCAAATGGATGAAATAACAACAACATTACCACTTCTCCGCCCGATCATCGGTGGAAGCGCCATCGATAAAAGTCTATATACACTCTTCACTTGAAGCTCCACCATATAATCTAATTCTTCATTCGTAACATCCGTTACTAATCCAAATATACTCTTTCCAGCTGCGTATACAATAACATCAATAGGATGTTCGATTTGTCCCCACAATTTCTCTGCTCCATCGATAGAAGCTAAATTTGCTTGCACAGGAATCACTGCATCAAACTCCTTTTGTAACCCCCTTATCTTCTCTTCGTTTTTATTGTAATGAATATAGACTGTATAACCATCCTCCATTAACTGCTTCGAAATAGCAGAGCCAATCCCTCCGCTTCCTCCAGTTACTAATGCATACTTTTTCATAAATTCCCTCTCTTATCTTTTTATGTATAAATAAATAATACCCTCATCTTACCATTTGGCAATAACCAAACGTTAGATGAGGGATATAGATACTGCGTTTTTTATTCACATATTACTTCATTTTTTTGGTAACACTTGGCAGACACTCATTTTCTCTTCAACTAATAATGTTTTTGCTGCTTGTTGTAGGTCTTGAACAGTTAATCCTTCTAACACTGTAAGAGCATCAAATAAACTAGATTCATTAAACGCATATCGTGTAAACTGATTTGCAATATATTCAGGTGAATTCAACGATCGTAAAAATCCACCAATTTTCTTTTTCTTCACCCGTTCCAGCGCAGTCTCATCTAACTGATCATAATTCGTTTGTAGTAAAATACCTTTTAATCGCTCTGCCAATTCATCAGGGTGCTTCGTATCTCCACCAACCATTGCAAAACCGAAGTTATTTTCTTCTGTATAGTCATACGAGAACGAATCATCAATAAGACCTTCATTATATAAAGATTCGTAATGAACTGACCCTTTTCCAAATAAATAATCTAAAAGTAATGTAAGCGCAATTTCTTGTTTTAACAGAGCTTGCCCTTTTTCTTTTAAATTCGTTGCCTTAATACCAACTAAACATTTTGGAGTTTGAACAGGCATTGAAATAATCTTTTTCTTTTCATTTACTTCTTCTGGTTCCTCTTCAAAAGAGCGAACGATTTCTGGTTGATTTTCGTAATCTTTTTTCGCTTGATTTTCACGAACTAAATCCATTGTTTTTTCAGGATCAATCGCTCCAACAACAAATAATAACATGTTGCTCGGATGGTAAAAAGTCTCATAACATTCATACAGTAGGTCTTTTGTAATCTTACTAATAGACTCAATCGTCCCTGCAATATCAATTTTAATTGGATGTTTCACAAACAAACTATCGATTAATCCAAAGTATAAACGCCAGTCTGGGTTATCTTGGTACATTTGAATTTCTTGACCGATAATACCTTTTTCTTTTTCAACCGTTTTTTCAGAGAAATACGGTTCTTGTACAAAGTCTAACAGTGTATTTAAATTTCTCTCTACATTTGATGTACAGGAAAAGAGATAAGCGGTTCTTGTAAAAGATGTAAAAGCGTTCGCTGAAGCACCTTGTTTACTAAACAATTGAAACGCGTCATGGTCCTCTTTTTCAAACAATTTATGCTCAAGGAAATGAGCAATTCCATCTGGTACACGAGTCATGTCTTCTTTTCCAAGCGGTACAAATGTATTATCAACAGAACCGTACTTCGTCGTAAATGTTGCAAATGTTTTATTGAAGCCTTGTTTCGGTAAGATATATACGTCTAATCCATTCGGAAGTTTTTCATAATATAGCGTCTCTTTTAATTGCTCATACACAATTTTCTCCATTTATTCTCCCTCCGTTCCATGTAAAAAGTAAATTGTATCTAGTTCAATATTATTAGCAACTTTCACAATCTCTTCTTTCGTCACGCTTTCTATGCCCGTTAGCCATTCTTCAACTGGACGCGTACGCTCTGAAATCACCCCGTGATAAAGCATTTCAACAAAACCACGTGGTGTATCAATTGCCTCTAAGATTTGATTTTGAATTACACTTTTCGTTTGCTGAATCTCTTCCTCTGAAAAATCACCGCTTTGCATTGCTTTCATCTGTTCTTTAATAATTTCAACAGCTTTTTCAAAGTTCTTCGCTTCAATTCCAGACATAACGAAGAGCAAACCTTTATGACTTTCAAATCTCGATGCTGCATAGTACGCTAAACTATTTTTTTCACGGACATTTACGAATAACTTCGAATGAGAAAACCCTCCAAATAATCCGTTAAACAATTGTAATGCAAAATAATCTTCATCTTTATACGTAATGAATGTGCGATAGCCGATATTTAATTTACTTTGCTTTAGTTCTTGTTTTTCAACAATTTCTTTTTCTTCATTATTTCGTTTATGAAGAAGTACATTTCTCTCTTTCATAGCGCGAGGTGAAATCGAAAAATACTTATTTACAAGCCCCACAGCATCTTCTGAAATATCACCAATGATATATAAATCCATTTCATCTTCAGCTAACACTTTTTGATAATATTGATACAAACTTTCATTTGTAATAGAAGCAACACTTTCTTTTTTTCCATTTGCACTTAAGCGATATGGTTCTACTTTGCACATTTCTGCAATTAAACGCTCGTTTGCATAACGCATTTTATCATCATAAGTAGCTTCAATTCGTTGCAAGAGTGCTCGTTTCTCACTTTCTACAATAGAAGATAGAAAACCGTCCCCTTCTGTCGCTGGATGTAAAACAATATCAGATAACATAGAAAGCGCTTTTTCAAATAACGGTGGTGCATCGCGTAAATATGTTTCATTTGCAATGTCTACATAAATAGAGATGATATGGTCTTCCCCTTTTTTACTTACATCTACCGCTAAAGAAGATCCATATAATTCTTCTAAATATTGACGAAGACGAATTACAGAAGGCAGTTTTTCTGTCGCACTTTGCAATACGTACGGCAATAGGGCACGCTCTGTCACCGTCTCCTCATTTAAAGGTGCTTTAAAACGAAATACAAAGGTATTTGTTTTAAATTTATCAGTCGGAATAATATGTACTCGCAAGCCACCTAATTCATGCAGTTGCTGTTCCATTAGTTTCATTAATAGCCCTCCTTTACGTATGTAGGAATATTCCTCTTCAATATACAGTTTTTAGAAATAAAAAATCAACTTTTCTTCCTTATTATGCTTACATTCGAGTCTTTCTAAAAACTTTAATATGTAAGGAACATAGTAAAATTCCGTATTAAATATATTCTATGTAAAAAAGCCCGCACTAATGTGCGAGCTTTTCTTATACTTTCTAAATACTCATCGTTTTCCTTTTTCATAAGGCGTTCCGAGTGCTTTTGGAGCTTCAGATCGGCCTACAAAACCAACAAGTGCTAATATTGTAAATACATACGGTAATATCGTTAAGAATACACTTGGAATTTCTTTCAATACAGGAATTGTACCACCTGTTATCCCAAGTGATTGAGCAAATCCGAAGAACAGTGCTGCTCCAAGAGCACCAAGTGGATTCCATTTACCAAAGATCATAGCTGCTAGTGCTAAGAAACCTTGTCCAGTAATTGTAGCACCTGAGAAGTTACCAGAAATCGACATTGCGAAGACCGCACCACCCACTCCTGCAAACATTCCAGATATACAAACTGCAATATAACGCATTTTATATACATTAATCCCCATCGTATCTGCTGCCATTGGATGTTCACCAACAGCACGTAGACGAAGACCGAACGGTGTTTTATAAATAATGTACCAAACAACAAATGCTAAAATAATGGCAATATACGATGTTAACGGTACGTTTGAGAAAAATATTTTTCCGATAACTGGAATATCTGATAGACCTGGGACATCGATTTTTTCAATACGGTATTGAATAAAATCTGTCTGCCCTTTATCAAAAATCTTCTTAATCGCAAATACTGTTAAACCAAGAGATAAGAAGTTAATCGCTACACCACTTACAACCTGATCAGCACGGAACGTAATAGATGCTACCGCGTGAAGTAATGCAAATAATCCACCACCAATTGCCGCAAATAGTAATGCAATCCATGGAGTCATCGTTCCCCAAGTATCACCCATTAATAAGGTTGTAACAATTCCAACAAATGCACCAAATAGCATTAGTCCTTCTAACGCAATATTTACAACACCTGATCGTTCACTAAATACACCACCTAATGCTGTAAAAATTAAAGGTGCTGATGTATATAACGTACCTGTCACAAGAATGGCTAATATATCTAAAAAGCTCATTTATTTCCCCTCCTTGCTCATGCGTGTAAGCGCCCATCTTAAAACATAACTACATGCAACAAAGAAGATAATACATGCAATAATTACGTTAATAAGTTCTGATGGTACATCTGCCTCAAAGTTCATTTGAGGGGAAGCACTTTTCAAACCACCAAATAACAATGCTGAAAGGATAATACCAAATGGATTATTTCCTCCAAGAAGCGCTACGGCAATTCCGTCAAATCCAATCCCTGTAAATGAAGACATTGCTGTCATGCTTTGGAATGTTCCTAACCCTTCCATTGCTCCACCAATCCCAGCAAATGCACCAGCAATTGTCATGGAGAATACTACATTACGAGAAACCTTCATACCTGCATATTGAGAAGCATGTTGATTAAATCCTACTGACTTTAATTCATAACCTAGAGTTGTTCGATCTAATAAGAACCACATTAAGATTGCTACTAAAATTGCAACAATAATTCCCCAGTGAAGACGTGAACCATCAGTTATTGCAGCTAACCAATCTGAAGATAAAGATGCACTCGCTTTAATATCGTATGTTTTATCATTGCCCTCATGTAAAAAGCGTTTAATTATGTCATACGTTACATATAACGCGATATAGTTCATCATTATTGTTACAATAACTTCATTAACCTTAAACTTCCCTTTTAAATAACCAGGAATAAAGCCCCATATTCCACCCACCATTGCTGCAAATAAAATAGATAATGGAATATGAAGAAACGCTGGTAGTGAGACCGCATAACCGAACCAAACTGCCGCAAGCCAACCAACTAATAGTTGACCCTCTACCCCGATATTAAATAAACCTGTACGAAATGCAAACGCCACCGATAATCCAGCAAGAATAAGTGGTATCATAGTGCGAAGTGTCTCACCAATCGCACTAGCACTGCCGAACATACCTGTCCAAAGCGCACTATAACCAACAATTGGATCATAGCCACTAACCAGCATTACAATCGCTCCAACAATTAAACCAAAAATAACGGATAGTACTGGGACTAAAATATTTATCGTTCGCTCTGTTAAAAGTTTTTTAGCCATTTGTACCCACCTGCTCTTTCTCTGTTCCTCCAGCCATTAGCAAACCAAGCTGTTGTTCATTTGTGCCTTTCGCATTCACAATTGCTACAATTTTCCCTTCATAGATAACCGCAACCCGATCACTCACATTTAAAATTTCTTCTAATTCTAAAGATAAAAGAAGAACCGCTTTCCCATTATCTCTCTGCTCGATTAATTTTTTATGAATAAATTCAATTGCACCTACATCTAAACCACGTGTTGGCTGTGCTGCAATTAATAAATCCGGATTACGATCTACTTCACGTGCAATAATAGCTTTCTGCTGATTCCCACCAGATAGAGCACGCGCTAATGTTTGTTCGCTAGGTGTACGTACATCGAACTGTTCAATAAGTGCCTTCGCTTTCCCTGTGATTTTGCTAAAGTTTAAAATCCCCTTCTTTGAAAATGGATTTTTATAGTACGTTTGCAAAACTATATTGTCTCTAACAGAAAAATCAAGAACTAGTCCGTGCTTATGACGATCTTCTGGAATATGACCAATTCCTTCTTCTGTAATTCTTCGAACAGGCCAATTCGTTATTTCTTTCCCTTTAATTGCAATAGAACCTGACTCAACTTTTCGTAAACCAGTAATTGCTTCTATTAATTCGCTTTGTCCATTTCCATCGATTCCTGCAATACCAACAATTTCCCCCGCACGAACAGTTAAGTCAAGGCCTTTTACAGCAGGCAGTTGGCGTGCATCGTGAACAACAAGATTTGCAATAGAAAGTACCTCTTCTTTGGGCGTAGCGTCTATTTTTTCTGTTTTAAAATTCACTTGACGTCCGACCATTAATTCTGCAAGTTTATGTTCATCCGTATTTGCAACGTCAACAGTTCCAATCCCTTTTCCTTTGCGAATAATTGTACAACGATCGCAAACTTCCATAATTTCTTTCAATTTATGAGTAATAAGAATGATAGATTTTCCTTCTTGCACAAGCTTTTTCATAATTTGAATCAATTCATGAATTTCTTGTGGTGTTAACACTGCAGTCGGTTCATCAAATATTAAAATTTCCGCTCCACGGTAAAGTGTTTTTAAAATTTCAACACGCTGTTGCATACCAACAGAAATATCCTGTATTTTCGCGTATGGATCTACAGCTAAACCATATTGTTCAGACAACTTTTGAATCTCTTTAGCAGCTTCTTCAACAGCTATTTTCCCTTTTTTCTTCGGTTCATTACCGAGAATGATATTCTCTGTAACTGTAAAATTATGAACAAGCATAAAATGTTGATGGACCATCCCAATACCAAGATCATTCGCAATATTCGGATTTGTAATTTTTACAGGTGTTCCTTTAATTTTAATTTCACCCTGTTCTGGCTGATACAAACCGAATAGTACATTCATCAATGTGGATTTCCCTGCACCATTTTCTCCAAGTAAAGCATGTATTTCTCCCTGTTTTACTTGCAGCGTAATATCATCATTCGCTACAATGCCTGGGAATACTTTCGTAATATTATTCATCTCAATTACGTATTCCATTTCGTTCCTCCTTTTAACAGGGAACATTCCCCTATTACACTATTAACTTATTAAGCAATTTGGAAGTTTTATACATACAAAGGTTAGTTCTAAGAACTAACCTTTGCTATTTCTCTATCTTTATTTTTTTAGAGAAGCTTCATATTCTTTATATTCTTTATCTGTAGCTGGTACTTTAATTTCTCCAGCTGTAATTTTCTTTTCAAATTCTTCTACTTTTGTTAAAATCTCAGGGTTAACTTTTTTCACGTTATCAGTTGTTTTTGCAATACCAACACCGTCATCTTTTAAGCCAAACGCTTCAATTTTACCACCTTTTAATTTTCCATCTTTCGCTTCTTTTGCTACTTTTTGTACAGCGATATCAACACGTTTTACCATTGAAGTTAATGTTACGTTTTCAGGCATACCTTCTTGATTTTGGTCACGGTCAACACCGATTACCCAAACGTTTTCACCTTTTTTCTTACGGTTTTTCGCTTCAGTGAATACACCATTACCTGTACCACCAGCAGCATGATAAATAACATCTACGCCTTGACCATACATTGCTGACGCAAGAACTGTACCTTTTTCAGGCTTATCGAATGCTTCAGCATATTCAGATACGATTTCAATATTTGGATTCACTGCCTTAGCACCAGCTTTAAATCCATTCTCGAATTTACTAATTAAATCACTCTTCATTCCACCAACAAATCCTACTTTATTCGATTTTGTTGACATAGCTGCCACGGCACCTACAAGGAATGACCCTTCATGATCTTTAAATGTAATACTTGTTACGTTTGGTGCATCTACAACAGTATCAACAATTGCAAATTGTTGTTTTGGAGATTCTTTTGCTACTTCTTTAATTGCTCCCTCTAATTTATACCCAATACCGAAAGCTAAATCATACTTATCTTTTGAAAATTTCTTTAAGTTCGGAATATAATCCGCTTCTTTTTCAGATTGAAGATAACGATAATTTGTCTTCTCTTTTAATCCATTATCTTTACCAAACTGTTGTAATCCTTCCCAAGAAGATTGGTTAAATGATTTGTCATCAACGCCCCCAACATCTGTAACCATACCAACCTTAAACTCTTTATCCCCTTTTTTGTCACTATCCGCTTTATCCGAGTTACCACATGCACCTAACACTGTACTTGCTGCTAACGTTAACGATAATAAAAGACCTGTTTTTTTCTTCATACTAGAAACCCCTCCTGAAATGTTTTGTCTAATGATTCATACGCTGCTGTCCCTTACTTCTTGCTGTCACCTCCCTAAAAAGGAACTTCCCTACATACGTTTTCTTAATACGTGGAAGCTAAACTTATCAGCTCTAAAGTAATTAATAGAATATAAGATTGGCTCATCATTTTGATCATAGTGCATTTGTTTTAAAACTAGCAGTGCCGTTTCAGGTTCACATTCTAAAATCGGTGAAATTTTCGGGTGATAACCAATCGGTTCAATGTGAGCAACTGCGTATGTGATACGCTTGTGCGTATTATTATGTATTACTGTAAGCAGCGATTCCTCATTGTATCCCGATAAATCTGGTAATATCTCTTTTGCCAGTTTATCAATGCAATATACAACTGGTTCCCCATCCGCTGTACGAACACGTTCAATCATTACTGCGCTAAAAGCATCTTCACAATTAAATTTCTCTTTTTCTTCTTCTGTTAAAGTTGTTGTAGATGATGATAAAAAGATTGTTCCTGGTGTTTTCCCCACACTAGAAATCATATCTGTAATACTAGAAAGTTGCTCTATTCCGGAAGAAAATAACGGCTTCGCATTTACAAATGTCCCTACACCATGTCTACGAATAACAACATTTTCTTCTTCTAAAATACGTAGTGCTTCCCTTAAAGTTGCCCTACTTACACCAAGTTCTTTCGCTAGATCAAACTCTGAAGGTAACTTTTGTTTTTCTTTGTAAGCCCCATCTTTAATTTTTCCTTTGATGTGATCAATCACCCGCAAATATAGGTGACGACTATCGGATTTCACTGACATAAGACTCCCCCGCATTTCAATTATTCGACCTCTGATGTAAGACTTCTTTTCTCTTTTTTCAACTTACAACATAGTATAAATTACTAAATACTAAAAATAAGCGTAATTATCGAATAAATATTAATAATTTTTCAAGATGAAATTTTCACACTTTATTCCATAAAAAAAACTTTGTACCATAAACATTTCTCATATAGAGAAAAAGTTCGGCACAAAGATTCCTTACATCCTTTGTTACACACTTTTCCCCTCATAGTCTAGCAATTCATGGTTGCCAGGTAGAAACTTATGGACCTTATCTCCAAGATTATATGAGGCAGTGATTCTTTTCGAAGTAATCTTACCACTTGCTCCCATATGTGTCAACAGATTTCAACATTTTTCTACATTAAATATCGAACGTTTTGAAAACCAAAACGATAAGCATTCGTATTCTAAAGGACCCTTAAAAATGTAAGCCCTTTCTTATTCGATGACTATAGTATATAACAAAAACAGCATATAAAAAAGCCTAATTGTAAAAACAATTAGGCTTTTTTTAAGAACTTTTTTCTTGCACATCTTTAATGAGTACTCCCCTTGGTTTACTACCTTCATAAGGACCTACTACACCATTCATTTCCATGGCATCAATTAAACGAGCTGCTCGCGTATATCCTACTCTAAATCTACGTTGTAACATAGAAACAGATGCTGTTTGCATTTCTACTACAAGCTGAACCGCTTCATCGTATAATTCATCTTCTACTTCCTGCTTTGTTTCAGGAACATCTTGTGGAATCATATCCTCTTGATATTGCGCTTTTTGCTGCGCAATAACAGATTCTACGACTCTCTCAACTTCATCATCTGATAAAAATGCCCCTTGTACACGAACAGGTTTCGATGCACCAATTGGTATGAATAACATATCTCCACGACCTAGCAACTTTTCTGCACCACCACCGTCAAGAATCGTTCGAGAATCTATTTGGGAAGATACAGCAAATGCAATACGCGATGGAATATTCGCTTTAATAACACCTGTGATAACATCAACTGACGGGCGCTGAGTCGCAATAATTAAATGAATACCAGCAGCACGTGCCATTTGCGCTAAACGCATAATCGCATCTTCTACATCCGAAGAAGCAACCATCATTAAATCAGCTAACTCGTCCACAATTACTACAATATATGGTAATTCAGGTTGTTTCGCTTCCGATTGGCTATTATGTTCTTTAATATAATCATTATATCCTTCAATGTTACGCGTACCGCTATGCGCGAATAATTCATAACGACGCTCCATTTCACTCACAACTTTCTTCAAAGCCTGTGATGCTTTTTTCGGATCAGTTACGACTGGTGTTAATAAGTGCGGAACACCGTTATATACATTTAACTCTACCATTTTCGGATCAATCATCATTAATTTTACTTCATGCGGTTTTGCACGCATTAAAATACTTACAATAATTCCATTAATACATACACTCTTTCCACTACCAGTCGCACCAGCTACTAATAAATGGGGCATTTTATTTAAACGTGCCAATACAGCCTCTCCTGTAACATCACGTCCAAGACCGATTAATAACTTCTCTTCTGGGTGGTTATTCGCCTTTGAATCAAGAACTTCTCTCAGCGTTACCATAGAAACTTCTGAATTCGGAACCTCAATCCCTACAGCTGATTTCCCGGGAATAGGTGCTTCAATACGAATGTCTTTCGCTGCTAAAGCAAGCGCTAAATCATCACTTAAACTAACAATTTTACTTACCTTTACTCCCATATCAGGATACACTTCATATTTCGTAACTGCAGGACCTCTATGTACTTTTGTTACTTTCGCTTTCACACCAAAACTTTGGAATGTACGTTCCAATTTACGAGCATTTTCATAAATTTCCGCATTTTCATTTGTAACTTGCTTATTTTGGGGAAACTTTAATATATCAAGCGAAGGAAGCTTATAATCTTTATTTTCCACATTAGAAAATTGCATAGGAGGTGCTTTCGTTTCACCTTCTAGCGATTCAACGATTTTTTCTCCTCGTTTCTTGTGAGGTTGTTCTTCTGGCGCAGGCGGAACTGCCTCTTCAATAAACGGAGGAGTGATTAAATCATTTTCTTCTATCTGCTTTTCCGTCTCTTCACGTACTGGATAATTCTCAGTAAAATTCGAAATAATTGGTGGACCAATTTCTATTTCTTCTACTGGCTCAATAGCTTCTTCTTGTTCAGCAACACGTTCACGCCTCTTGCTTCTTGTTGTTTTTTTCTTTTCAGTTTGCTCGGCGACCCTTTGAGATTTCCAATCTTTATAATCCCCTTGCATTACTTGAAACTGACTTCTAAGAATTCTCCCTACCGGAGCAAGTACTTCTCCAATATGTTTATTTGTTATACAAAGTATTCCAAGAATAACTAAAATAATTCCAATGATATATGCCCCTACTTCGTCAAATAAGAAGTAGCACGTTGCGAACATCAATGCACCGAACATACCACCACCTAAATGAACACTATCCGGGCCCTTTTTCATTTCAAGGAAGAAGTAATCTTTTGTACTAACAATTACAGAAGTATTTTGTACAGCTCCATCTTTCGTAAGCAGGTTAAATAATGTAATATGACTAAACATTAATATTGCTAGTACAATTAAATAAACACCTATTAGCCGTTTATTTAAAAGGTTGGGCCATCCCCGCTTTATTACAAACGCAACAGATAAAGCTATTACACCTAACACACCAATTATGTACCACTCACCAAAGAAGAAGCGAAAAAATAACACAAACGATTTCCCTACAACACCTAGCTGTAAAATCGTAATAATCGAAAGTGCAAAAAGAGTCAACCCGACGATTTCATAATACAAAGTTGGCTTTATCGTACGTCTTGCCTTAGCCTTCGTCCCTCTTTGCTTTTGTTTTGCCATTTCTTCACCTCGTGTTCTAGAAATTAAGTACAACTTTCTTATAAAAAAGATCTACTTACATGTCTTTCTCTCTATTTTTCAGGTCTTTATATCTTCTATTTTTACACTTCTTGTAAAATGTTAAATAAACAGAAGAAAGCAGCCTACTCATGGCTGCTCAACCGTCTTGTTTTTTATATTATACCATAGCTCCTAAACAAAATCCTTCTTTTTGCTAAAAGGTAATTTTCTGTCCAGGCTCAAACTCTAGGTAGTGAGACGGATTCGTACTTAATACACGTACAATAGAGTAACATTGATTATCCTCCTCAGAAACCACTAATTCCACGCCATTTATATTCACAACTTTTTGGCTTTCGCATTGTGAATAATCGGCCGGATACACAAGTTGCTCTGGCATAATTGTATATAAAATCATTGTAGCATTGTCCCTTCTGTACTATTATCCTTGCGTTCATCAATTAATTCGTTTAATTTTCGAAGTGCGCTACCAATACCACCGACACCATCTATAAGACCATACTTCACTGCATCTCCACCTATTACATTCGTCCCAATATCTCGCGTCAAATTCCCTTTTGCAAACATAAGCTCTTTAAAACGATCTTCCGTTACTTTCGAATGCTTTGTCACAAATCGAATGACTCTTTCTTGCATTTTATCCAAATACTCAAATGTTTGTGGCACACCTATAACAAGACCTGTTAAACGAATCGGATGAATTGTCATCGTCGCTGTTTCGGCAATAAATGAATAATCAGTTGAGACCGCAATCGGTACACCGATTGAATGCCCTCCTCCTAAAACAAGAGATACAGTTGGTTTTGAAAGCGAAGCCACCATTTCAGAAATCGCTAATCCAGCTTCAACGTCACCCCCAACTGTATTTAATATTAACAGTAAACCTTCAATTTTTGGATTTTGTTCAATCGCGACAATTTGCGGAATGATGTGTTCATATTTTGTTGTTTTATTTTGTGGTGGCAACTGAATATGACCTTCCACCTGCCCAACAATTGTTAAGCAATGAATACGCGATTCATTCATTTGTGGTACATTTGTCTGTCCAAGTTGCTGAATTTTCTCCACTATAGAAGCCTCTTTTGGAACTTCTTTCGGCTCAGCTTCTTTTTCTTCATTTGTATAACGATCACGTTCTGTCATATCGTATCCCCTTTCACTCGTATATAACTATTATTTCTTAAGTTATGAATTTCATTCGATAGGGTTAAAAAAGAAAAAGATCACCTGTAAAGGTGACCTTCTTTATACTTCCATAATAATCGGTAAAATCATTGGCTTTCTCTTCGTTTCTTCGTACAAGAACTGCCCTAATAATTCACGAATATTTTGTTTCAACATAGACCATTCAATTGTATATTCTTTAATTGATTGTTCAACAATCATACGTACAATATCTGTGGATCGTTCGATTAATGCTTCCGATTCACGAACATATACAAAGCCGCGTGAAATAATTTCTGGACCAGAGATTATTTTCTTTTCATCCTTACCAAGTGTTACAACAACAACTAAAATTCCATCTTGAGATAACATCTTTCTATCTCGAAGAACGATGTTACCGACGTCACCTACACCTAATCCATCAATTAAAACATTACCAGCTTGCACTTTACCAGCTAATTTTGCTTCATCGTCACCAAAAGCAATTACATCGCCTTTTTCTACGATAAAGATATTTTCTCTCTTAATACCTACATCTTCCGCTAAATACGCATGTGCTTTTTGCATACGGAACTCACCATGTACGGGTACAAAATACTTCGGCTTCATTAAATTTATCATCAGCTTTAATTCTTCTTGGCTACCATGACCTGAAACGTGAACTTTTCTTTCACCGTAATAAATAACCTCAGCACCAGATCTAAATAACAAGTCAATAATTTTTGATACAGATACTTCATTTCCTGGAATTGGAGAAGCTGCAATAATAACAGTATCACCTTTACGAATTGAAATTTGTTTATGAGCTTGTTTCGCCATTCTAGAAAGGGCTGCCATCGGTTCCCCTTGACTACCAGTCGTTAAGATAGCTACCTTTTTTTCCGGGAAATTGTCTATTTCTTGTAATGAAATAACCATACCTTCTGGAACATCTAAATAACCAAGACGTCTTGCAATATCTACCACTTTCACCATGCTACGTCCTACTACCGCTACTTTCCTTCCAGTTTCAGCAGCTGCATCAAACACTTGTTGAATACGGTGTACATTCGATGCAAATGAAGCAACAATAATACGTCCTTCTGAACTATAGAATACTTTAGAAATCTCTATACCAACTTCTTTTTCCGAACCTGTATAACCAGGACGTTCAGCGTTTGTACTATCAGATAACAAGCAAAGTACGCCTTCATTTCCAATTTGTGCCATTTTCCCGAGATCTGCTCCACTATTTCCGATTGGAGTTTGATCAAATTTAAAGTCTCCTGTATATACTACAGCACCTTTTGATGTATGGAAACAAACACCCACAGAATCCGGAATACTATGTGTCGTTCCGAAGAATGACACATTTGTTGAATTAAACTCTACTGTTGAATTCGAGTCAATTGTTTTTAAGTCTACACGGCCTAACATTCCTGCTTCGCCAAGCTTTTCTTGTATAAGTCCTACCGTTAATTTCGTCGCATATACTGGAATAGATAATTTACGAAGCACATAAACAATTCCACCAATATGATCTTCATGACCATGGGTAATAAATAGTCCTTTTACTCGCTCTTGATTTTCTACTAAATATGTAATGTCAGGAATAACAATATCAATCCCAAACATTTCATCTCCCGGGAACATCAATCCGGCATCTACAATAAAGATTTCAGAATCAATTTCAACACAGTACATGTTTTTTCCGATTTCACCTACTCCGCCAAGAGCAAATACTTTAACAGACTCATTCTCTTTTCTCTTCATGTTGTTGCCTGGTTTAAAAATCTTGCAAACACTGATTTCACTAAAATTGCAGAGACACCAGGGGAAACTCTACAACCACCATATATTCACCGTCCAAGACGAATGTCCTTACCGTTATGCGATATCATGTCCTTGTTAATTTTTTAAACCAGGTTTCACCTCTCTTTCATTATATAAATCAAATATCTTATTCGATATGATATGAAAATTTCATTAAATCTTAATTTTTACCAATTTTGCTAAGCATACCCGTACTAAGCTACTTAGCCATATTATAACTGATACAAGAAATAGAACACAAGTTAAATTATGCGAAAGACAAGAGAAGACACTAAAATGAGATTATAATTTAAGAGGGCAAAATTCATATCAGTTTTACTATTTTCCCTACGTAATAAGAGTTTGATGGAAAAATATTCATGTAAATTCTTTACATAAACATGAAACGATATTCACTAAAAAAATCTTATCTCTGTAATCAGTTTCTTACTAATTCTCCCCCCTGCCACCCCCTTCTTATTACAGCCTATTAACTATAGCTAATTTTCATCACTTACATATAGTTAGTCAAAATAAAAATGACCTAGTTTCACACTAGGTCATTTTTATTAACGAGGAATAGATTGCATTACGGATTGTAACGTTATTCTTTCTTCTTCCGTTAATGGAAGAAGTGGCAAACGTACAGAACCTACATCTAATCCCACCATTTGTAATGCTGTTTTTACTGGTGTTGGGCTCGGCGCCATAAATAGTGCATCCGTTACTTTTACTAGTAATTGATGTAATTTCTGCGCTTTTTTGAACTCTCCAGCTTGGAATGCAGCAATCATTTCTTGCATTTCATTCCCGATAACATGAGATGCTACAGAAACAATACCTTTTGCTCCAATTGCCATAGCTGGTAATGTTAAACCATCATCACCGCTGTATACTGCAAAGTCGTCCGCTGTTTTTTCAATGATTTCTGTCATTGTTAATACATCGCCGCCTGCATCTTTAATCGCAACAATGTTTTCTATTTCTGATAAACGAACAACTGTATCAACGGAGATTTGTACAATAGATCGTCCTGGAACATTATATAGCATTACCGGAAGCGGAGTGCTTTCAGCGATTGTTTTAAAGTGCTGGTACATCCCTTCTTGACTCGGTTTATTATAATACGGTGCCACTAGCATAACTGCATCAACACCAACTTCAGTTGCCTTTTTTGTTAAATCGACAGAAGCATGCGTATTATTGCTACCTGTTCCAGCGATGACGGGCACCCTTTTATCGACAACAGATACGACATGGCGATATAACGCTACTTTTTCTTCTGATGTTAATGTAGGAGATTCTCCAGTCGTCCCTCCTACCACGATTGCTGTTGTACCGTTATCAATTAAATAATTTACCAATTTCGTTGTCTTTGCAAAATCGATATTACCATTTTTATCAAACGGTGTTACCATCGCGGTTGCAATTGTCCCAAAATCTATCATGATCTCACTCCTTATTGTTCCAGTTGCTTTTCTTTTGAAAGCTCAAATGCACTATGTAATGCATTCACAGCCTCCACTAAATCGGCTTCTTTTACAAGAACCCAAATTGTCGTATGACTATCTGCTGATTGCAGAATTTGAATACCTTTTTCCGCTAAAGCTGTGACAATTTTCGCTGTAACCCCTGGAATACCTGCCATTCCAGCACCAACGATAGAAACCTTCGCACAATGCTCTGTCACCACTGGATCATATCCAAGTTGCTTTAAAACCTCAACTGCACGCGCTGATACACTATCCTTTACTGTGTAAGCTACACCAGTAGGAGAAATGTTAATTAAGTCCACACTAATCCCTTCATTAGCCATTTCTTTAAACACGTGTTGTTGTAAATCATATGCAGTTTCTTTTGCAAGCACTTTAATTTGCGTTACGTTTGACACATGGGCAATCCCTGTAACAGGACGTTCTTCTACATCCTGCCCTTTTGTAGCACCATCATATGCCGCAATAAGCGTACCTTCACTATCAGAATACGTAGAACGTACACGAAGTGGTACTTTTGCATGCATCGCAATTTCAACCGCACGCGGATGAACAACTTTCGCACCCTGATAAGCCATGTTACAAATCTCGTTATATGTTACAGTTTGAAGATGACGTGCATCTTTTACGATACGAGGATCCGCAGTCATAACACCTTCAACATCTGTGAAGATATCGATATATTCAGCATGAAGCGCAACACCTAATGCTGAAGCTGAGGTATCACTACCTCCGCGTCCAAGTGTTGTCGTATCTCCATTTTTCGTTTGACCTTGGAATCCAGTCACGACGATAACATCTACATTTTGTAACTCTTCATGTATACGATCGCAATTCATTTCAATAATCTTAGCATTCGTAAAGTCATTATTCGTTACAAAACCAGCTTGCGCACCATTTAATGCTGCTGCTTTTATACCATTCTCATTCAACATGTTAGAGAAAACAATTGCTGAGATTAATTCTCCGCATGATAATAATAAATCTTGCTCACGTTTAGAAATATTAGGTTCCTCTTGATTTACAAGACTTAATAACGTATCAGTTGCATACGGTTCACCTTTACGGCCCATTGCTGATACAACATTAACTACTTTATAACCAGCAGCTAACGATTTTTTTATATGGTGAAGCGCATGCTTGCGCCCATTGTCATCACGTACTGATGTACCACCAAATTTTTGAACAATAATTTTCATATTTTGCACCTTCTCTTAGCCGTTTACACTAATTGTAATTTTACTAAGCGCTCTGCAATTTGAACAGAATTCCATGCAGCGCCTTTTAATAAGTTATCAGATACGACCCAAAGGTGGAATCCTTTATCATTATTTAAATCTTTACGGATTCTTCCAACGAATACTTCATTTTTACCTACTGCAGTAGCTGGCATTGGATATAACTGCTCTGCTGGATTATCTTGCAGTACAATACCTTCTGCATTTGCAAGTAAGTTTTTCATTTCTTCTACTGTTACGCCTTCTTTATCTACTTCAATGTACACAGACTCGGAATGACCCGATACAACTGGTAAACGTACACATGTCGCAGCTACTTCTAATTCAGGCATATGCATAATTTTTTTCGTTTCATTAATCATTTTCATTTCTTCGAATGTAAATCCATTATCTTGGAATTTATCAATCTGTGGAATAGCATTAAAAGCGATTTGGAAATGCTTTTCGTCACCTGATACAGGTAAAACATTCGCCTTTACTTCTTCGCCATTTAAGATTGCTTGTGATTGTTCATGAAGTTCTTCAATAGCTGCCGCACCAGCACCTGATACAGCTTGATATGTGGAAACGATTACTCGTTTTAAACCATATTGCTGGCGAACTGGCTCAAGAGCTACTACCATTTGAATTGTAGAACAGTTTGGATTTGCAATAATACCATTATGTTCTTTTAAATCATTTTCATTTACTTCAGGTACAACAAGTGGCACGTTTTCTGTCATACGGAATGCACTTGTATTATCAACAACAATTGCACCGCGCTTTGCTGCTTCTGGCGCTAATTGTTTCGATACAGATCCACCTGCACTAAATAGTGCAATATCTACTCCTTCAAAACTTTCAGGAGTTGCCTCTTGAACTGTAAATTCTTCGCCTTTAAATACAAGTTTCTTACCTGCAGATCGTTTAGATGAAAGTAACGTTAACTTCCCAATTGGAAATTCTCGTTTCTCTAAAGTATTTAACATTTGTTCACCAACTGCGCCGGTTGCTCCAACTACAGCGACATGAAAAGTTTTTTGCTTTTCCATCACTATGCCCCTTTCTAGATACCAATCCTTCTATAACTTAGAATTAGAAGGAGCTTACAATGCCCCCTCTAATCTTAATAACGTTAATTTTATCATATTCTACAGTAAGAATGATGGTTTCAACAAAAATTGTACGTTTTTTTCGTTTTTTAATTCATATATCTGAATTTTTCTACAACAACAGGTTGTAATTGTTTTCCTTGTAGCGCTTCCAATACTGTATCTTCAAGTAACTCCATACGAGCTACCATTGAGTTCGGTTTTTTCTCTGGTGCATCTTGGCCAAATGGTACAAAGTAGATGTCTTTTGTAGCCATTAGGCGCATTAGGTTTACACCAACATGATGACACCAATGAAAATATGCAGTTTTTTTATTATCTTCTATTATATATGTAAACAACATGAGAAATTAAATTTGTTTAATTCTCTAAATTGTATACATAAATCATTAGCATCAATTTATTACTTTCCCATTCGTATTTTACCTCTATGTTATACTACATTACCTTTTGAGAACTATAACAAACACATATGTTGTAAAATATATTTTTTTGAGGAAACTTTAACCATTTATTGTTATAATTATATCCGCAATATTTTTTCAGGAGAGTTCCTATAAGGAACAATAGGATAATGGACATACATACTAGGCACTCCCCTTCTTTAATACGTTCATAGAAATATAGAAAGGGTTTATACAATGGGACAATTCCAAAGTAATTTACAAACAGCAACACAAATTGCTACGAAAATGGGATCAGCTTCTGACAGGATTCAAAGTGCAACAAGTCGTTCTATAACAAAGGCGACGCGTACAACACTATCTGTTA